>CAVSUE010000002.1:0-339044 GCA_963731265.1 uncultured Verrucomicrobiae bacterium | reverse complement strand
ACTGGGTATAACTCGTCTACAATAAACTTCATGCACTTTGCCCAGTCTATTTTTGTTCTTTGATCTGTTTTACTACTCTTTTTCCTTGCAACGGCTCAAAAATCATAAACAGGTTACTCACTCCCTTTCTCTGGTATTCGCTGTCATACTTCGCGACATCTCCAGGCCTTACCGGCAGTCCATCAACCAGGTCTTGGATTTGTTGTTTACTGCTCTCGTCAAAACATAGCACTGGGTTTAGGGGGTTATAACCTCTTTTGTAAATGTCTAAGACACTCTCCATCCTCCAGACAAACTCATCCTTTGATCCCCTGGGAATTTTCCATTCTTTCTTCAACCAAGGTTTAAGTTCATTTTTTTTAAAGTCGTTGCAATCGTTGTATGGGAGCAAGATTCTGTTGCTGTTAAAGAGACTACTCTGTCAGCAATCAACTGCAATGTCCACCGGACCCGTCCCTCTGGGGGACTACTACATGCAGTTGCAATAATAAACGCTTCTAGATCCCCATCGATCATTTTTGGTCTCCCACTTCTTGGCCTGTCTCCAAGAACCTTGAGCCTTTCGCCTTTCGCAAATCGCAACTTTATATTTCTGACAGTGGACACATTACAGCCCACTTCACGAGCTATGTCCTGTTCTTCCATTGCTGTGTTTTTACTTTTGTCGGCCTTAAGAAGGATTTGAGCCCTTTTTACAGTTCTTACGCCCCATTTCCCTGCGAAAGTGTTCTTTCTTAAGTGGTCCTTTTCCTTCTCAGTAAGGACCACCTCGTATTCAACTTTTCTTCCCATAACTCCTCTAAATTAATAGAAAAGTTACGGACTATAGCACGTCAATAATTATTTTAAAAACTTTCTTTAAGAAGCACTAGCTCAGGGAAACATACATTTGTTATCCCATGAACCTTTACGCGCTTTGGAAGATTTTCAATGGGCCAATGCACACCTCGACACATCTGATGCCTCTTCAAATCCGATTGGTTTCCTGATCACTTTCAGCGAGGTGATTGCTTACGATTGTTTGGGATTCCATGATCGATGCAAACGGGCAATAGGCTCTTTATTCATCACGATCAACGAAAACGACGAAAGCGATGTTACTATCTTTGAGGATCAGCAACCTGTTAATGAAAAAAATGATGACACCAAATTGGCCATCCAATTCCTGCAAAAAATAGTCTATCTTGCACCATCAACTGAAGTGAGAGAGCTATTGTTGTCTTTGGTTGAAGACATGGCCGAAGAACTGTTACCCGCTTTTAAATTTGCTGATCAAACTTTCTTAGAAAATGAGCTATCAAGCTTTGATTATGGGCAAGATCAGTTTTCAATTGATAATTGCAAGTCTTTTTGGAAAAGGTTCAGAAAGTGGTGTAGAGAAGTGGGAGGATGGTTGCATGATGTCTATATGATCTGCAAAGGAATAAATGATGTTAAAAAAGCTTATGAAGAATGGAAAAGGAACAACAATGAATATGATGTAAGCTATGATGAATTCAAGAGAAATTACAACCGTCAATGAATTCTATAATTAGGATTTGGCAGCTATGAAAAAATTTTTAACAAATACTTTTCTCACTCTACAATGCACGTTATGCCTGTAAGGAAATGAGCCCTCTTTGGACATGGTTTCAAACGCTAAAAAAAATCCAAATAACATCTACCTCGGGCCGGAAGTTTTTGGATTAAATTTAAACAGCCATTTCAACCATGTAAAAGTTCACGGCACAAAATTTTTCATGGGTTTAAGATTAGGATATGAATACTTAAAACCTGATTTTTTTTATTTTGGAATAGATCTACTTAGCACAGCAGCAAATCATGGGTTTCACGAAAAATATAAAGAATATTACATCCCTCAAACTAATGGATGGATTGGATTTGGCGCCTTTGAACTCAGATTTGGTTATACTTTCGCCCCAAACCGATGGTTATTAGCACCATTTTTATGTCTCGGGGCCTATGATTTCGGCGGGGGGCCTCATCATAACCATTTTGATAATGGATTTGCGTATTTGGGAGGAGGGATTCATTCACGATATGAAGTTTCACGAGCTTTCAATGTCGGCTTAAATTTAAAAATTTTTAGCTCGATGTATCATGAAGAGAAATTTAAATTTCTCGGGATAAAGAAAACCACTCATAATGGATTATGGGGAGGTGAGATCGGAGCCCCATTGTTCTGGCGCAATAAAAGGTGGAGCATTCAACTCGAACCCTATTTTCTGAAGCTTGACTTTTCCGAGGTTCAAAATGTTTATGGCACGCGCTTGTTATTTGACTTCTGCTTCTGAGTTTTACCAGACAAAGATTCATTCGGGAAATGTCTCAAACCACCTAAGGATTTTCTCCCGTTCTTCAGGACTAAAATCATCCTTGTAAAATTTAAGGAACAACTGCTGCTTCAGCTCTGTTTTTGAAATATTGGGATTTTCCCTTAGAATGGCTTCGGTCACTAAGCGCTTTGAAACCTGATACATCGAACAGCCCATCATGATTCGTTCGGTCGGCGTCTTTTTCTGCATCATTTCGCACATGATTTTAGTTACTTCAGGTGGTGTGTCGTTCATATGCAAGAAACCTTTTCATAAATGGCGCTAAGTTTCAGATTTTTTACCCAATGGCGAATATATTCGTTGTCTAAATTGCTTAAGGAATTGAATATATTTTTAATGTCTTTTAGTTGCATTTCTGAAAAACTATCTTTTGCCCAATGAAGCTTAGAAATAATGAGATCCTCGGGTGAGGCGATCCAAATAGGTATGCCACCAAATTGAACTCTGCGTTTTCTCTGGAACTCAATATGGCGATATTCAGAATCTTTCCGAACGATTAAATCAACTTTAACAACGGACTGTTGGTGAATGATATTGAACATCCCTTCATGTTCGAGTGCTTGGGACATTGCATTTTTATCGACATAAAATTCCCTGTCGAATGCATTGAACACTTTGTCCCGATCAGAGTTTAAAATCTCCACTACTATATCAATGTCCCTGGTCATTCTCGGAACTGCATAGAAATTCGCAGCAAAAGAACCTGTCAGCATATAGGAAACAGGAACTTCCTCAAGAATCCCAGCAACTTGTTTTAGAATGTCAAATTCTTCTTGCATTACCTCTATTCATCCACTTGAGTTAACTTTTGAAGTGTCAACAAAAGAAAATCTTTTTCTTCGTATGTAGTTCTTATCGCTTCCCGTTCTTTTCGGTATTTCTCGATCATCTCATCTTCTCCATCAGAAAAAGAAGCGAAGATAGGCAAAGATAATTTATTAAAGGTCGCTTTGCCGCCATGGGGCTTGTCGCTGAAGCGAAAGGACAACGCATTTGTGATTTTTTCTTGCAGTTCTGAAGAGCCGTATTTCCATTGGAAACAGAAGGAATTTTTCATCCCGTATCCTAACAGGAGGCCTAAAAGCGCAGGGTGGTCGAAGACTTTCTCCCAAAATTCCGAACCTTGCTCTAAGACGAGCGATTCATCCAACACGTCAAAATCAAGGCCCGTTTCTTTTCTGAAAATATTATAATTTTCCTGAAGAACAAGGGCGACCTTCGTCAAATCGGCAAAATAAATGGCGTCCAGGCTGGGATCGTCTGCGTCTACTTTTTTAAAGAAAGCGAACCGATGAAGCGAAAATTTCGATTTGACTTTTTCCCATTTTTTCCAGTTCTCTAATAAATGGTAGTTTTCCAGCGCGATCTTTTTTTTATTCGCCGCCGCAGGATTCGAACCCGATTCAGGTTCGAGACGAACCATTGTCATCGGCTTACTTCCACACAAAGTATAAATCCCTTGGTTCTGAAGCATCACGCCGCGAAAAAAAGGATCCATCCATGTTTTTTCTTCGGCAGACAATTTGTCGTTTATTTTTTTCACATCCGCCTTGTCGAAAGAACACAACGCGACAAATGAAGCGAATAAGATAAGAACCCAAAATTTATTCATCGCAAACCCCGTTAAAGCGTATTGACTTTTCTAAAACCTAAATAAAAGAGCGGCAAAGCTGCTAAACAGTAGACGAACCAATAACTGCTGTTCCATTCAAGGCGCAAAAACCCCTTATCCGAGAAAAACAACTGCAGTAAACCTAGCATGAGGAGATTTGCCGCAATCGAAAGGAAAAGGATCGGCCAAAAGCCATTCCTGCCCTCTTCCGCGGTTTGGTCAGAGTTGGAATCAGTCGCGATCACTGGGGCCCCTAAGGGGGGGGATGCAGAATTGAATCGTTTTTCCATCGGGTCCTTCAGAGTTTGGGGGTTACGGAATGTGTTTTGCTGGCCAAGAACGTTAGGACTTTTACCGTAAGGAGGCGTATACAGAGCGGTCAAACTGTCCTGAATCGATTGATGGGCGTCTTTGACCGGAGCGGGAGCGGCTTTTAATTCAGCAGCGCAATAGGGGCAGGCTTCAGCTTCGACGGGAATCCTCCCATCGCAATTCGTGCACATTTTTTGACGGTCTTTAGGTTGCATAATGCCACACAGGTTAAGGCCCATCTTGGCACAGCCACCGCTAAATTTCTATCTTTTTCAATAGACATCTTTGGGGGTCCAGCAGGGAACAGAACCTCTGGCATAGCCGTAACTGATTGTTTCAATGATAACGATTCCTGTGTCTTGAGAATATCCGCCTATGGTTAGAGAGGACTCTCCATACTTGAAGCGGGCAGTGTCAGAAGTAGAAGAAAATGTGAGTTCAGTTTCCCGAGCATCTGGACAGTGTCCGGTAGTTAAAATTTTTACAACATTCAAAAGAGCTCTCGGGCTTAAACGAGGCACTTCAAAGCGATCTTTATTGAAAAGTTCTTTTTGCAGAGTAAAATGAAGCATCCGACTTTGCTTGGGAACTTCTTCTCTCATAAAACACAAGTTGACTTTTGTCGCGGGATAACTGCATTGCTTAAATACTTCGGGGTAGCTCCTTAAGACAGGGCCTGAGTTAACTTTTACAATGGCGATTGAGGAACTAGAAAGGATCTTAATATTTTTAAGTGAATAAGGAACCAATATCTCTTGTTGGAGAGAACTATTATTTTCTTCTTGATAATCTCCACTGCTCAATAGGTTTTCTACGAGCAAATTTTCTCGTTCTCTTTTGATGAAATGAGGCTCAACGATAAGCCGAAAAGTTTCATATATTTTTTTCTCAGGTTCATAAGGGTCGTTCTGGAATAACCGGGTGAAGTCGTTTTCGCTGATTTTCGGAACTTCGCCGACGAATTCGCCCAAACAGATAATTTGTCGAGCGCTCAAAGTAATGGGATAAAGAACTTGAAAATCTGCTTTGTAATCCCGGTTTTCTCCGACCACTTTTGGGATCTTCTCCTTTTCGAATCGCTTTTCCCAAATGCTCGGGTCCTGCATAGATCTATTCCACAACTTGCAGACTTGGGCTGAATTGCCTATCGTACTCAACCTATCAAAATTATTTGCGATGGCAACTAGAGTTTTAGGGTCATTCACGGGATGAAGCCCGGTTATTATTGAAGACATATGTCTATTTTAAACAAATTAATTCACGGATTGATGTTCCAAAAAGAACATAGCAGCATTTACAAAAATTGTGTATCCTTTACTCTTCTAGACAAGGAGTTTTTGTATGGAAAGACGCAAGTATGATCTCGCTGTGATTGGATCGGGACCTGGGGGCTATGTCGCTGCGATCAAGGCCTCTCAACAAGGGCTCCAGGTTTGTCTCATCGAAAAGGGCCTTCTTGGGGGAACCTGCCTGAATGTCGGCTGCATACCGACGAAAACGCTGCTTGCCAATGCCCAGGTTTTTCACAAAATCGTCCATGCTGCAGAGTACGGCATTACGACGGGACCGGTCTCTTTCGATTATGAGAAGATGAAAAATCGAAAAGATGCGGTCATCGAAAGAATGCGCAAAGGGTTGGAAGGGCTCATGCAATCCAATGGAATCGTGGTCTTGCGCGGACAGGCGGAATTTCTGTCGCCCACAGAACTGAAGGTCAAAGGGCAGGACAATCTGATTGTCAATGCCGAAAAAACCATCATCGCATCGGGTTCGGAGCCTCTTGATATTCCCGCCTTTCCCTGCGACCATAAACGCGTATTCAACTCCACATCGATCCTCGAACTGACTTCCCTTCCCAAAACGCTGGCTGTGGTCGGCGGAGGATACATCGGCTGCGAGTTTGCTTCTCTTTTTTCCGATCTAGGCGTCAAGGTCGTTGTCTTGGAAGCGCTCGCTTCTCTCGTCATGCTGCAAGGAAAAAGCGTATCCGAAAGTTTGACGCGCGCTTTTGCAAAAAAAGGAATCGATGTCCAAACCCAGGTGATGGTCGAGGGGATTGATCAAACTACCGATGGGTTGAGCGTTCGGCTCAAAGATAAGCCAGCCCTGGCTTGCGATATGGCGCTCGTGTCGGTGGGGAGGAAAATCATTTCCTCAGGATTAGGGCTTGAGAAGGCCGGCGTCCTCGTCAATGAGAAAGGAATGATCGCAGTGAATGACAAAATGGAGACAAATGTTCCGGGCATCTATGCGATAGGCGATGTCACAGGCAAATACATGCTCGCCCACGTCGCTTCCCACCAAGGGATCATCGCCGCTGCCAATGCGGCGGGGCAATCGGTCAAGATGCATTATAACGCGGTGCCTGCAGTCATTTTTACCAACCCGGAAATTGCGACCGTAGGGATGACGCTGGAACAGGCCCAGGAAGCCGGCTATCAAGCTACTGTTGGCAAATTCCCCTTTCAAGCGCTTGGGAAATCGGTCGCTGCCATCGAGACGGAAGGGTTTGCTCAGATCATCGTCGATCGAAAGACGGGCCAAATTCTCGGGGCCCAAGTCGTGGGGCATGAGGCATCGACGCTCATCGCTGAAATGGGGCTCGCCATTGCAAATGAATTGACACTCGAATGCGTTGCGGATACGATCCATGCTCATCCGACTGTTGCCGAAGCTTGGCTCGAGGCGGCGCTGCTTGCCAATGACACCCCGATCCACCTTCCTCCAAAAGCAAGAAAGTGAGCTGAAATATTTAAATGAAATTCAAGGAGCTTTTCGATGAGATTTCACAGCGGACGACGAAGACAATGTGTGAACACATGCCTGAGGCGGCTGATGTGAAAGATCGAGAAAAGAACTTGAAAGTCATGATAAATATTAAGCGAACTTACTTAAAAAAATGAGCAAACAGAACAAACTGCCGATCAATCCTGAATCGTATGAGGGTGAGCCGCGCGGAAGATTCCCCTCTTGGCTGCACCGCAATCTTCCGAGAGGATCAAATCTTTTCAAGACAAGCGCGGTTTTGTCCAAGTACCGTTTAAATACTGTTTGCGAAGAAGCCAAATGCCCCAATCGCTTTGAATGCTATTCCAATAAAACGGCGACTTTCCTGGCACTTGGCAAGGCCTGTACCCGCAATTGCGGTTTTTGCGATATCGACTTCACTAAAGCGCCAAAAATGCCGGAGGCCGATGAACCGGAGCGGATCGCCGGATCTGTGAAAGAACTCGGCCTGCAGCACGTCGTCATCACCATGGTCGCACGGGATGATCTGCCCGACCAAGGGGCAGGGCATATCGCGGCGATCATCCGCTCTGTACGGAAGGATTGTCCTGGAGTTTCCATTGAAGTGCTGACCTCTGATTTTTCTGGGGAACATGCATCGCTGCATACCGTTCTTAATGAGAGGCCAGACGTTTTTAATCATAATATCGAAACTGTGAGGGAGCTCACTCCTCGCGTCAGGCACAAAGCCACTTACGACCGCACCCTTTCCGTCCTCCGTTATGCCAAAAGTTCCGGGCTCGCAGGCCATATTAAGTCGGGCATGATGGTGGGTCTAGGAGAAACTTCTGCCCAAGTCGAACAGACCATCTCGGACCTCTATCAAGTGGGATGCGATATCATGACAATCGGCCAATATCTTCAACCAGGCCAAAAAAAACTTCTCGTTAAAGAATTTGTCAACCCTGCCCAATTCAAGTATTACGAAGAATACGGCTATTCGATTGGCGTCAAGCAGATGTACTGCGGCCCGTTCGTGCGCTCCAGCTATCATGCGCACGAGGTAAAGAACATTGCAAGCTCAAGAGCTTAAAATCTGGATCATTCTTCCTTAAACTCGCCAATTAAACGCTTTTGCATTTTTAATTACCTTAATTTGCCAAATCAATTTGACTTACAACTAAAAATAATGATATAAAAATATATTGAGAGATATTGTGAGAGGTCTTCGTGTCCCTTGGCAAATCCAAAAAGAAAGAAATCATGACCAAAGTCGCCACGATTATCTTAGCCGGCGGCCAAGGATCTCGCCTGTATCCATTAACGCAAACCCGTTGCAAGCCAGCGGTTTGCTTCGGTGGGCGCTATCGTTTGATCGATATTCCGATCTCTAACTCGATTAATGCCCACATCCAGCGCATCTTTGTCATTTCGCAATACTTTGCCTCCTCTCTCCAACAACATATCCTCGAGACTTACCAGCTGGACTATTTCCGGCAGTCCAAAATCCAAATGCTGTGCCCCGAAGAAACTCCTCACCGCAAGGTCTGGTTCAAAGGGACGGGCGACGCCGTTAGGCAAAATCTGACGCACTTGGAAACGACTAACGCTGAGTACTTTCTAATTCTTTCCGGCGATCAGCTTTATAATATGGACTTTGTCGATATGCTCCAATTTGCCATGAAGGAGGACGCCGACATGGTGATCGCTTCGATTCCCGTCGAGGAAAAAGAAGCGAGAAGGATGGGGCTTCTCAAAATCGATGCTTCCTGCCGGGCCCTCGACTTTTCCGAAAAGCCTTCCGACCCGGAGATTTTAAAAAAATTCGCCTTAAAGCCCTCTTTCTTAGGAGGCCATCATATCACCCATCCCGACGCGGTCCACTACCTAGGCTCCATGGGCATCTATATTTTCAAACGGCAAGCTTTATTCGATCTCATGAAAGAGCAAGGCAACGATTTTGGAAAAGAGTTGATCCCGATCCAATTCAAGAAAGGAAAAACGGCGGCCTACGTCTATAAAGGGTATTGGGAAGATATCGGCACGATCTCCTCCTATTATGAAGCGAATTTGGCCCTAACTCAAAATCACCACTGCCTGAATACCTACGATGAACACAATCCCATCTTCACACACCCGCATAATCTTCCGAGTCCCCTGATTAAGGACACTCTCATCAACAAATCGATCATCAGTCAAGGTTCTGTCATCGACGCCAAGGAAGTGACCAATAGTGTCATCGGGATACGGATCAATATCAAAAAAGGCTCCGTTGTCCGGGATTCCATCGTTCTCGGAACCCTGTTCAACGAGCCCTACCTTCAACAGGAAGGGGCGGTTCCAAGAAACTCTGCCATTGGAGAAAACTGTCTAATCGAAAAAGCTATCCTCGATGAGCAAGCGACCGTCGGAAACAACGTCCAACTCACCAATAAAAAAAACCTGCAGAAATACGATGGCGATGGCATTTTTATTCGAGATGGCATTATCATCGTGACTTCGGGGACACACATCCCCGATGGGTTTATGATTTAATATGTCGATCTGGGTCTTATCCGATTTGCATCTCGCCTTTGGTGCTCCGGAAAAAACGATGGAAGATTTCGGGGCTGGCTGGCACAACTATGCCGAAAAAATTGCCTCCAACTGGAAAAAAATGATTTCTCCGAGCGATCTCGTTCTCATCCCAGGGGACATTTCGTGGGCGATGCGTTTGGAACAAGCCCTTATCGATTTGCAATGGATCGACGCCCTGCCGGGCACAAAAGTGATCCTTCGCGGAAACCACGACTACTGGTGGGCCTCTTCCGCAAAGCTCGCCAAAGTCATGCCGCCTTCAATCCAATTCATCCACAACACCGTCTTTCTTTGGAATGATGTGGCCATCGGCGGCAGCAGATTGTGGGATACCCCGGAATACTCTTTTGGGCGCTACATTGAATTCCAGGAAAATCCTCGCGCCCGCATCAAAAGCCCCGAAGAGCTGACCCACGAAAAGGAAGAAGAGGAAAAAATCTTCCTCCGCGAACTCGAACGATTGAAACTCAGCCTCTCTCAGATGCCCAAAAGCAGTAAGTTCAAGATCGCCATGACCCACTACCCCCCAATCTGCGCAGAACTGGCCCCCTCTCGAGCATCGAGCATTTTAGAGTCGTTTCACATCGATTATTGCGTATTCGGCCATTTGCACAACGTCCGCAAAAGGGCTCTTCCCTTTGGCGAGGCGAGAGGGGTCAAATATGTCTTGGCTTCCGCCGATTACCTCGATTTTGTACCGCTGAAAGTCTTATAAGTTCAACACTTCTCTGGGTATTCAGCCCCAGAATTAAAAAATAAACTTGTCTTCAATTACTCTGTTTTTGAAATTCATGTTATGATAATATGTTTAATATAATTAATAGGTAAAAAAATGAGCGTTTCAACAATTAATAATTTTAATTTTACGACAAACAATACTACTGACTTTTCAACAGATTTAAAACAATATATTTCAAGAGTTAAACAGGCCACAGCCTATTCACTGTGGATTAGAGACACTTACTCCACTTCAGGTTACAAACAACCTTTAATTGCGCAGCCAACAATTATCTCTCAAAGACAAGCAAAGGACGCCCCCTTTAATAGCACGGATCTAGAGGTCTATCCGGACAATTATTTAGGTGAAATCCCTATCAACGGGATCAAAGATGCGGAATATCAAAAAATCAAAACGCTTTACGAAAACATCATCCAGGGCAGATCCACAATTACTTTTGATCCAAAACTCCCGGTAAAGCTTCGTCAATTACTTGAGATGGATTTGATTCTCCTTTTGACTCGGCCCACTAGTCGGCAATTACTTTTTACCCTTTCACAACGCCAAGTCCCTCTAAAATTAATAGAAGGGGATGCGTTTCAATATTTCCGCTTTACACAGGAGGTTCGTGTAGAGGGTGCCGAGATGCCTAGCCACATTTGTCGTGAGCGCAGTGATGGTGAAAATCAGTTTTTTTCACCGTCTCCCCATTTTATATCGCTTGCACATGAATTCACTCATGCTCTTTTTGATCATGTTAACGGTTTCAAATCTGTGGTCAAACTTGCATCATCCACTCCCACCTTGTGCGAAGAATTGGATAATTTGAGTGAACAATTGACCATCACCGGAGATGCAGGGGGGAAAGCCGAGAATTCTGCCATCCATGAACAGCAAATGTGTCGAGAATTTGGCATTCCCTATAGAGAAGATCACCGTTTTGGCGGGCCCTTTTCACCGGATGCTGATGCTGGACTTTCCATACCCGACGAGCAGTTAACGCCTTCTTATTCAAATTTTGATGGAGGGACATTTAAAGAGGGGCAATTCCCGATACGTTGGGCTGCCAGATTTGGCGCAACGTTGAACGTCGTCCACTGGTTAAAAACAGGAGGAGATGTCAATCTAAAATTCAAGGGAGGACGAACCCTACTGCACGAAGCTGCAAACGGAGGGAATTATAAAATTGCGACTCTTCTGATGGATCGAGGGGCAAATATACAGGCAATAGATGACCAGGGGCGTTCGATTCTTCACGAATGCGCTAACGATTCGCCGAATGAGGTTAATAAAAGCAGAACAGAGATAGGCAAACTATTATTAAACAAAGGGCTCCCCATTGATCTCAAAAACAGCCAAGGATTCACTCCTATCCAATTGGCTTACAAATCCAATTCCAAATTCGCTTCAATTTTGTTTGATTATGGAGCAAATGTTCAAGGAATTTCTTTGTCTGACGCGATAGGAGAGAGCGATAATGAATTTGTTCGCAGACTTTTCGAATCCGGCGCATCGATTAATCGCTACACCGGGGATTCTCTATTTAAGGATTGTCTAGAGAAAAAAAAATACGATTTGGCCTTTTTGCTCTTAAAAACAGGCGTCGATATTAATTACCAAGAAATTTCTCCCTACGGTGTTGTAGTGGGCAGGACGATCCTACATAATGAGGTCATATATTGTCGCGCACAAAGATCCATCGATCTTAACGAAGGCATAAAAGAAGATGCACAAGGCTCAAAAACACGGACAGAAAAAGTAAGATTTCTTCTTGATAACGGAGCAAATCCCAGTTCTGCTGATGCTTATGGGGATAGCCCCTTCCATACTGCTTACAGTAATCGGGATTTGGCCGTCCTGTCTTTACTTCATGAGAAAGACCCAAAAGGCCATCTGATAAAACCCCGGTTCAAGGAATCGGTGTACGAGCTTGCTCAAAAAGAGAATTGGAAAGAGGCGCTCGATTTATTTGCTCAAAAAAATGCAAATGATGATGTCGTTAAACTACCCATTTCCCCTGAAAAATACCATTGCAAAACTCCTCTTGCATTTCTCAGTCAGTCTTTGAGAAAAGGAGAGTCAAAAGGAATTATCAAATCTATTTTTCTTCGCTTAGCAGCACATGAACAAAATGCAATTTATAAAGCAGTTAACCAAGAAGTAAAAAACCCCCATTCCTCTGATTTAAAATACGGTGAAGATCATGCTTTTGATGAAATGCCTGTTTTTAAGACAGCTGTGGAAAAAGTCATTTGGGCAAAACTCGAGCAGTTGACTCAAGAAGAAAAGAACCGGATTTATAGAAGGATTTACGAATTAGCGGGTGAGCCGCAAGATGTGAGTCTGTGTTGGGGAGAAGAACATGCTAAAGAGAATTTACCCCTGCTAGCCGATGCATTAATCCCTAAGGGACGTGTCTAGAAACCAAAAGGGAAATGCGCGAGAGCGTTTCATCTGCTGGATCTACAGCCGCTGTTAAGGGATGTCCGGTGCGCGCCTTCAACAAATTTGTGATTGTCGTTTCCTCTTCATCCCGGTCCAGGCAGCGGTAATACTCTGCGATCATGGCCAAAAGGTTTTGGAATTCTTCCTCTGTTTTTAGCAAGGGCAGCGACTGTTTGACCGCTTGCATAAAAAGATGCACGTCGCCATGGTGGATCAGGCTTTCTGCGGCAAGGAGATTCAGCTCGAGATCGGGAGCTTCGGCCAGTTCTTCTAAAATCCGGGCGTATAGGATATTCGATTTCTCGAGATCGTAAAGGGCTAGTAAACGCGCCCGCAATAAATTGAATTGCTTTCGATCGCTCACGTAATCGGCAAAAGCATCGATGAGCTCGGAAGAGTAAGTTTCATCTTTTGCCAGGATCTGATCGGAAATATAATCAAAAATAAAGCGCTCGAGGTCGTGGGCGCAATAAGAGGCGACTTCTTTAAAAACAAGCTGGGCATTCCCTTCTTGATCGAAAGCATCGTCTAAAATGTCTTCGAGAATTCCCATCGCATTCTGCAAAGGCACTTCATTCTCCAGCTCTCCCTTATCATAGAGCTCAATGAGTTGATCGAGTTCATCGCAAAAAATGGAAAGACAAAGTTTATCGGGAATCAATCTTCGCCAAAGCTCGAAAAGCAGGAGATAGGTTTGGTCCCGCCCTTCGCTGTCCTCTTCCTCAATCCAAACATAATCGACGAGCTCTTCGGGGCTGTTGCAGTTTTCTGCATAGAGGAAAAACGTCTGCTCGTCTAAAATAAGACCGAGCTTTTTCAAACGTTTAAATAATTCTTCCATGTCGACAATGCGTAAATCTTCCACTTGCCATGGCTTCACGTTGGCTTTGCGATCCTCCAGCCAATTAATCCTAAGAAGGTTAAAGAGAGCTTTGTCTTTCAGTTGCATAGGTGTTTGTGATAAAGGTAAGGGAAAGCTTACCTTCAAGAGGATATCCGGTCAACAGCAGCGTCGCTATAGTTTCCTCATGCTTGAACTGTTGATCGCTCTTTTTTTAGTCGGCATATGCGCCTTGCCCCTTGCCGAGATTCCCATGAAAGCCCTTACAGAAGAGACTAAAAGCGCTTACCGTATGCAGATGCATCGCCTGGCCGATTTAACGTATGCAGAATTCAAAGAAAAGCTTTACAAGCAAGAAATCCCATGGAAGGAAATTTGCAGTCCGCAAAACAGCAAAGCAAATTTTCCCGTAAAATCCGCCACGGTCGCTTTCGAACCTCTCGGTTCACGGACCTTTTCACAATCTGCCGACTTTCATTCCGTCGGTAAAAAAGGGAAGAATGGGGAAGAAATCCGTTTGGTAACCCTAAAAGTGGCTTTCAAAACCAAGAAAAAATTTATGCTTTTCCAAGGGGGGAAAAAAAGGAGCGCTCCCTGCGTCTTCACTTACCAAACCCTCGTCGTTAAATCCAGCCCTACCGAGCAGCCCTCCTTAGAAATTGCTCCAACCAATCCTCCCAAAGGTCAGGCTCTGGGTTAGCGACTTGGACTTTTTTTCCGCTAGACTTTTTGGCCCAGTTTCTTTATGACAAGGAAATTGTTTGTCGAGCGGCTTAATGAAAAAAGTTTATAAAATCGTTCTTTTGGTTTTGCTCTTTCTCGGAGCTACAGCCTTTACGGTTTATTATGTAAGCACGCACAACGTTCCGGTCCTGGACCCAAAAGGGATGATCGGGGAAAAAGAGCGGGATTTAATCATAACGGCTTCGATGTTGATGCTGATCGTCGTCATTCCCGTGTTTATTCTGACTTGGGTGTTTGCCTGGGTCTATCGGGAGGGCAGCGAGAGGGGAAAGCATCATCCGGACTGGGAGCACAATTACATTGCCGAATACTGCTGGTGGGGGGTACCCATCGTGATCATTGCCGTGCTTGCCGTCCTCACCTGGAAGTCCAGTCATGAACTCAATCCATTTAAACCGATTCCTTCCAACAAAAAGACTTTGGTCATTCAAGTTATCGCGTTGGAATGGAAATGGCTCTTTATCTATCCGGAGCAGGGGATTGCTACGGTCAACTTTGTGCAGTTTCCAGAGAAAACGCCAGTGAATTTTCAGATCACATCGGACGCGCCGATGAATTCATTCTGGATACCGCAGCTCGGAGGACAGATTGTTGCGATGCCTGCCATGCGCACGCAACTCTATCTGATTGCCAATGAGACCGGTTCTTACAGAGGATGCTCGGCCAATATCAGCGGGAAAGGTTTTGCGGGGATGACATTCACGGCCAAATCGACCTCTGAAGTCGATTTTGAAGAGTGGGTTCATACTGTAAAACAATGTCCGAAAACTCTCGACTTAAGCGAATACCAGTGTTTGTTACAGCCCAGCGAATATAATCCTGCGAGTTATTATGTGTTGGCTCAGCCAGGACTTTTTGACAAGATCATTATGAAATACATGATGCCGCCTCCCTAAGGAAATGAAAATATGTTTGGACGACTCACTTTAGAAGCATTTAAGCACGATTGGATCGAGCTCGCCGCCGGAGCATCGATGTTCTTTGGCGCGCTTTTCGTTGCGATTTTGCTGACTTATTTCAAGCGGTGGAAATGGCTATGGGAAGAATGGATCACTTCGGTAGACCATAAAAAAATCGGCGTCATGTACATCATCGTCTCTTTTGTCATGCTGGCCAAAGGACTAATCGATGCCATCATGATCCGCGGGCAGCAGGCTATTGCCGTTTGCGATTCGATGGGATATCTTGAAGCCGACCATTTTCAGCAAGTTGTCACCGCTCATGGCGTGACGATGATCTTCTTTGTCGGCATGGGATTGATGTTCGGACTCATCAATCTCATCTTGCCTTTGCAAATTGGCGCGCGTGATGTGGCTTTTCCTTTTTTGAACAATTTAAGTTTTTGGTTATTTACTGCTGGAGCGATGTTCATTCTAGTCTCGCTCGTCGTCGGCGTTTATGCGGGAACAGGATGGTCAGCTTACCCCCCCCTTTCCGGAAGCAAGTACAATCCCGGGGTCGGAGTGGACTATTGGCTTTGGAGCGTCCAGATTTCCGGTGCGGGAAGCCTCTTGTCCGGAATTAATTTTTTGGTGACAATTTTAAAAATGCGCTGTCCAGGAATGACGTTGATGCGCATGCCCATTTTTGTTTGGGCTTCTTTGACGACGATGGTTCTCGTCGTTTTTGCGTTCCCGATTTTAACCGCAACAGCGGCGATGCTGACAACAGATCGCCTTTTAGATACGCGGATCTTTACGGCGGAGTACGGCGGCAATCCGATGATGTACGTCAATCTGTTTTGGGCTTGGGGACATCCGGAAGTCTACATTCTAGCACTGCCTGCGTTCGGGGTATTTTCCGAAGTCGTTCCTGTTTTTTCTCAAAAAAGATTGTTCGGGTATACCTCGATGGTATGGGCTCTGGTGGCGATCACATTTCTCGCCTTTATCGTCTGGCTACATCATTTCTTCACGATGGGAGCGGGGGCAAATGTCAATGCCTTCTTCGGCATCATGACGATGATCATCGCTATTCCCACGGGGGTCAAAATTTTCAACTGGCTGTTCACAATGTTCCGCGGGCGCATCCTGTTCAAAACGCCGATGTATTGGTTTTTGGGATTCATCGTGATTTTTACCCTGGGAGGACTCGCTGGGGTTTTGATGTCGATTCCAGCAGCGGACTTTCAAGTGCACAATAGCTTATTTTTGATTGCGCATTTTCATTTTGTGATTATAGGCGGGACAGTCTTTGGATTTTTTGCAGCCTATTCCTATTGGTTCCCCAAATTTACCGGTTTTAAATTGAATGAAAAATGGGGCAAACGCGCGTTTTGGCTTTGGCTTTTGGGATTCATCACCGCTTTTTCTCCTCTCTACCTGCTAGGGTTCATGGGAGCGACAAGACGGTTGAACTATTACGACGTCCCGGAATGGCAACCTTTATTCATCATCGCTTCAGGGGGTGCTCTAATGGTCATTTGCGGCTTTGGCACACAAATTCTACAACTCCTTATCAGCATCAGGCAACGGCATGAAAATCGAGATACGACCGGCGATCCCTGGAATGGAAGAAATTTGGAATGGTCGACGAGATCGCCCCCTCCATTTTACAATTTTGCCATCACCCCAGAAGTGCACTCCCGCGATCCCTTCTGGGTCATGAAACACGCCAAACAGACTCAGACTAGGAAATACGAAGAAATCCATATGCCCAATAATTCCTCGATGGGTTTTTACATTGGCATTTTAAGTTTTTTGTTTGGCTTTGGGCTGATTTGGTACATGTTCTGGCTCGCTCTGATCAGCGTTATCGGTATCATCGTGTGTGCGATCCTTCATCTCTATCAAAAACATCCGGGCTACCACATCACTGCAGAAGAACTTGAACAATACGAGAAAAAGTATGAGCAACCCAGTAGCACATGAGCATTTTCCCGACCCACATCGGGACGTTTACTCTCGGACAACATTTGGCTTTTGGATCTATTTATTGACCGATTTCGTACTGTTTGGGACACTGTTTGCCACCTATGCCGTTCTATCACAGAGCACTTTCGGGGCCCCTGGTGTGAGCGACATCTACGATCTTCCTTATACTTTGTTCCCGGTTCTTATCTTGCTTGTGAGCAGTTTGACGATCGGTTGCGGGGCCGCAATGGCCCATCGTAAAGATAAAAGGTGGACCATCGCGCTGTATGGAATGACTTTTTTGCTAGGGGTGATCTTCACGGGGATGGAACTTTCCGATTTGATCCGGCTAGTCAAGCAGGGATGCAGCTGGGAGAGAAGCGCCTTTTTATCCGCTTATTTCACTCTCGTGGGCACGCACACTCTTCATATGCTTTTCGCGCTTCTTTGGGTGATCGTTCTTATTTTCCCCGTCATACGCGACGGCATTGACCATGTCAGCTTGAGAAGGCTGACCTGTTTAAAAATGTTCTGGCAATTTTTAAACATCATCTGGGTCTTCATTTTTTCATTTGTCTACCTCTTGGGGGTAATATGAATCTTTTAGCGCCTTTTTCCGCATCTTTTCGCGCTGCTTATTTTGCTCGAATCAGCGCAAGAATCTTCGAAAAAAATGCATCAAAATCATTTATTTATAATAGTGAGATAGGTTCATGATCGATCCGCATCACGGTTGGAATGTCAGCTTAAAACCTCAATTCATTGGATTTGTCACGTCCTTCCTCCTCATCATCAGCGTTTATCGGATCATCACGCATCACCATCTAACGGATGGGCTTTTAACTTTGACCATTGTTTCAGCGGCCATCGCTCAGGCGTTGATCCAGCTCGTCTTTTTTCTTCACTTAGGTTTCGAGTCGAAGCCCCGTTGGAACATCATCACTTTTCTTTTCGCCATGCTCGTCATTGTTCTGATCATCGGCGGCTCGCTCTGGATCATGAATAACATCAATTCCAATCTTATGGTGCATTAATGCAAGCGGCCCGCGCCTATTTTTCGATCACGAAACCCGGTATCCTGTTCGGCAATGCCATTACGGCATTTGGGGGATTTGCCCTCGCTTCGAAAGGGCAATTCCAACCAGGATTGTTTTTGGCGATGCTCATAGGCCTTTCTTCCATCATTGCTTCCGCGTGTATTTTCAATAATTACATCGACAGAGAATCGGATGAAAAGATGGCGAGAACAAAGGATCGAGGATTTGTCACAGGGCAGATCGACGTAAAGAATGCGATCGCCTTTGCGATTGTCCTTGGCCTGCTCGGAACTTTCTGTTTGGCTTATTTCACCAATCTGCTCACCGTCGGCCTGGCACTTTTCGGTTTCGCTGTCTACGTGGGAGTTTATACTTTTTTTAAGTATCGATCGATGCATGGCACTTGGGTGGGCAGTTTCGCCGGCGCCGTACCCCCTGCCGTAGGCTATTGCGCAGTGAGTGGGCGGTTTGACCTCTGCGCTTTACTGCTTTTTGCGATGGTCGTGCTTTGGCAAATGCCCCATTTTTATGCGATCGCCATTTACAGGCTGAACGATTACGAAAAAGCTTCTATCCCCGTTCTTCCGCTGAAAAAAGGGATCCGAGCCACAAAAATTTGGATGATTTTTTACATCCTTGCCTTTACCGCTATTACTTCGTTGTTGACAGTCTTTAACTACACCGGAATCTTATTTCTCGCCATGACGATACTGCTGGGGGCTGCATGGCTGGGGCTTTCTTTGAAAGGCTTTAGCTGTGAAAATGATCAACACTGGGCTCGCCAAATGTTCTTTTTTTCATTAGTTGTGGTCACACTCCTGTGCATCGTCATTCCATTTAGTTGATGGAAAAATCATTTTCACGCATGGTGAACTTTATATTCAATTAAGGGTTTTTCTATGACCGTGCACAAACCTTTCATTGCTGCAAAAGACACAAAGACGCGGGAATTTACGTTCCGCGCCATCACTCTAGGCGTCCTTCTAGGGCTTATCTTTGGAGTGGGCAATGCGTATCTGGGATTAAAAATTGGGACCACTGTCTCGGCATCCATTCCCGCAGCCGTGATGTCGATGGCGATTTTACGTACTTTTTTCAAACGCGTTTCGATTTTGGAAAACAACATTGTTCAAACCATCGCTTCTGTGGGAGAAGGTTTAGCCGCTGGGATTATCTTTACGGTGCCCGCCCTCTATCTGCTTGGCGCGCCGCCTTCCCTATCGCGCATTTTTTTGCTACCTTCGCTTGGAGGGATTTTGGGAGTTCTGTTCATGATCCCCATGCGGCGCTACATCATAGTGAAAGAACATGGGAAGCTCCCTTTTCCGGAAGGTACTGCCTGCGCAGAAATTTTGAAATCCGGAGAGTCTGCTGGATCGAAAGCTATCATGGCCTTTCTCGGGATCATTGTTGGATCGTTGTACAAACTCTGTACCAGCGCTTTTTATTTTTTTAAAGAAACCCCTTCCTGGACTATTGCTAAATTACAAAAAACTGAATTCAGCATGGACTGCACCCCTGCCTTGCTCGGGGTCGGATTTATTATCGGCCCGCGGATTTCAGGTCTTTTATTTGCTGGCGGCGCTCTGGGCTGGTGGGTCTTGATCCCTTTGATCCGCATGTTCGGGACCGGTGGCATTGCCATATTCCCCGGCAGCACATCGGTTGCCCAAATGGCGGCGGATGATATTTGGTCGGATTATATCCGCTACATCGGCGCAGGCGCGATTGCAGTCGGGGGATTGATGAGCTTATTTAAAATCGCTCCGTTAATTGGCAAAACATTGAAAGTGGGTTTCGATGAATTATTCCAGGGGCTAAACCTTAAGCAGCATCCTTTGCGCACAGACCGCGACATTTCTTTGCGCTGGCTGATCTTAGGATCGGTCGCCATCATTCTAACTCTATGGCTGTTCCCCGGGCTCCCTATGAATTTTTTGACGATTGTCCTCCTCGTTCTTCTGGGCTTTTTTTTCGTCGCCGTCTCATCCTTCACGGTCGGCATCGTCGGCAGCACATGCAGCCCTGTGTCTGGGATGACCATCACCACTTTACTGATCACATGTCTTGTGTTTGTGATGCTAGGATGGACGGAGAGAGTTTATCTCATCGCCGCGTTGACGATGAGCGTGGTCGCCAATGTAGCCATTGCGCTTGCCTGCACGACATCGCAGGATTTGAAGACAGGCTTCCTGGTAGGCGCCACGCCGCGTTTGCAGCAGATCGGAGAAATCATCGGTATCCTTTTGCCCGCGCTCGCGATCGGAGGCACACTTTATCTGCTCAATCAAGCGTATGGTTTCGGATCGAAAGAACTGCCGGCTCCTCAAGGAACTATGATGGCGATGATCGCCAAAGGTGTCATCCAAGGCGATATCCCTACAACACTTGTGATCGTCGGAGCAGTCCTCGCCTTAATCCTTGAAGTCTTGCGAGTTCCCATCCTCCCTTTCGCTCTCGGCCTCTACCTTCCTCTTTCCCTTACCACAGGGATGATGGTCGGCGGACTGACGTCCGCTTATGTAAAAAGAGGCGAGAAGACACCCGACGCCTCCAACCGAGGAATTCTCGCCGCCTCAGGACTCGTTGCAGGCGATGCCTGCACAGGCGTCGTCATCGCTCTGCTGGCGGTCTTGCGTCTCCTCCCCGCAACAGCAAAACCATTTCTCCAGGATTGGCCCAGCCTTTTCCTTTATGCACTCTTGGCTGTCGCTTTTGGGTGGTTCATTTTAAAACCGCCCCAGCTGTTTAGAAAATAGTCTTTCCTATTGGAAAAAAACCCTCTTTCTTTCATGCTTTTTCTACTACTATGAGAAAAAAGCTAACTTTTACCTTGCTCGAAGTCATTATAGGGGTATTCCTTTTGGGGATCTTGCTGACGGGTCTTTTCAACTGCTTTTATCAAGGAATTAAAAAAAATATTACAGCCAAGGAGCTCAAACAAACCGTTCTCAATCTCGAATTGTTCCAATTGAGATTAAAAAACATTTTTTCTTGCCTGCAAGGAGAAAATACCCTTTGGCTGGAAAAACACCCCGATGCGTCCGGCCCTGCCCTCATTGCCAGTTATAAACAGAATGTCGACCCTGATGTGGACATGTGCGGCATCCTCGAAGGAATGCTTTTTCTAAATAAGAACAAACAGATCTGTTTGGCGAGTTGGGGAGAAAATGGACAGGGCCGTATTGAGGTTCTGTTAGATCAAGTGGACTCTTTTGAATGCAAGCTCTTCGATCCCGCAAAGGGGGAGTGGAAGGAAACATGGGGCAAAAAAGAAGAAAAGAAGCCCGTCATGGCGAAGATCGACCTGAAGTGGCACGAAAAAAACATCCCCTTTGTTTTTTTTCTCTCTGAAGCGGACGAAAAAGTCACTTACCCCGCAATGCCATGAATATATTACCGCTCATTTTTGCCTTTTTGATCATCTTCTCTTGCTTTGCGGCTACTTTTCTAAAAGAAGTGAAAAGTTTTCTTCTTATGGAAACCGTTGCTGACAGCTACGACCGAGTCGAAAGAAATTTAAAGAATTTCATCGTCAGAAAATCCTATTACAAGCTCAAAGGAGAAACGCTGAACTCAACCAAATCCCCAAACGAAGCGCAGAAAAAGAAAATGAAAACCTACACTTCTTATCGCTCTTTGTTTCCTCCTCTGGAACTATCGAAATTCAATCTCGCCCCCTTAGCTGAATACATGGGAGAATTCAAACTCCACCCGCTTTACGAGCCGCTCGCTGAACTCCTTCGCATTCTTTATGGGGAAAACCTCTTCAAGCAGGAAAAATTGGAAAAAATCGAGTATCGGATTCTGGATACGATGCTTGTCAAAGCGCGCAAAAATCCTGATGCGGAAAGCTTGACAGAGCTTAATCCCGACGACCCGATAGTAAAAAAAATCTACTACACAATGCTCAAAGGGACCAATCAATATACGCTGCATGGAAAAGGGATTCCCCCTCTGGAAGATTTTCTCTATATCCGAAAAGAAAGTCCCGCCATCTCATTCAGTTTTGCAAGTGCAGCCTTGCTGGAGGCTCTTTTCGGACGAGAAACGAGTTCGCACATCTTTGTGGAAGAGAAAAAGAAGGCACAAGAATCCAATACATATTACTACCTGCCCAAAAATGAGCTTCAAACTCTACTCATGAAAAATCCCGTCTTATTTTCCCACTTTTCACCTTTGGAGCCCTACATCGATTATTCTAAACAATTCAAACCGAGGACAGAAAGGGGAGGAAAAGACGATAGGACTGGTCTCTCTGTGAAAAAATCCATATAGCGATAGAACAAATCAAGTTATCGTTCGTCTCCCATCTGGAAAAGCCTTTGCAAACTCTGTTGCGATGCTGGGAGCGCAGACAAATTCTGCACGCCTTGAGATCGGAGGTTATTCCACGCCTTCAAAATTCCCCATTGATTGACATAAGCATGCAATTTGAAAATCTGATGATCGCGATCTAATGCTTGAAACTCTTCAACCAGGGCATTCAATTCACCAGCTAATCCATTGTAATTTTTAGAATCAAAGCCTTCGACCATCGACTTTGCCGTATTGGATTCGTCTACAATCCTACCGAGCTTTCCTTGAAAAGCTTTTAGCTTCTGTTGGAAATTCACCCAAGGGCACTCTGCTTCATAAAGAACCACGCCACATGTGTTCGTCTCTTCAATCTTATCTTCGACGACTTGGGATATTTCCCCTATGAGCGTTGTCAGGGTGGTCTTTGGTCCTTGGGTCTCTATTTTCACCTTGTCGTCTCGAAAGTCTTCTTCGTCCAGCTTCAGAAAGTGAGGAAAAGCTGAGCAAATGAGTTTCAAGTCTTCTGCCGACAAAATGCCGATTTTTTCTAAATGCTCTGAACGGCAATTTAGCTTTTGTAAATACTCCTTTTCAGTTTTGATTCCCAGGTGATCTAGCAGAAGAGGGTTGTTTTTTGGAGGCTGATCATTCAAATAGCCCCGAATTGCCCAAGCCTTTTGACCACGCGTAGACCTTTGTCTATTTTGATTGTGAAAGGCACATTCTCCCCATCCCAAATAATCATTTGCACAAGGTTTGCGAATCTCATACAGCTTTGCATAGATGGCATGTTTTGCCGTTTTTGGCATTCGCGTAAAACGGTTAAGGGCATCAGCGACATCTTGACTTTGACCTTCTAATAATTCTGCGATCTCTTGAAAAATCATGCGGTCATCCGCTGTAAAATCCCAGACCTTGATTGAGTCTTCAGAGCCCGAAAAGAGCTTCCCATCGTAGATGGCAAGAGAGGAAACCGCGTCCTCATGGCCTGTCAGGGTCGCTGTGCACTGTCCTGTTTTTAGGTCCCAGACCTTGATGGTGCAGTCATCAGAGGCCGAAAAGAGCTTCCCATCGTAGATGGCAAGACAGTTAACCGAGCTCCCATGGCCTTTCAGGGTCGCTGTGCACTGTCCTGTTTTTAGGTCCCAGACCTTGATGGTGCAGTCATCAGAGGCCGAAAAGAGCTTCCCATCGAAGATGGCAAGACAGTTAACCGGGCTCGCATGGCCTGTCAGGGTCCCTGTGCACTGTCCTGTTTTTAGGTCCCAGACCTTGATGGTGTGGTCGCAAGAGCCCGAATAGAGCTTCCCATCGAAGATGGCAAGAGAGCGAACCCAGTTCCCATGACCCGTAAGGGTCGCTGTGCACTGTCCTGTTTTTAGGTCCCAGACCTTGATGGTGTTGTCGGAAGAGCCCGAATAGAGCTTCCCATCGAAGACGGCAAGAGAGTAAACCGACTTCCCATGTCCTGTCAGGGTCGCCTTCAACTCTCCTGTTTTTAGGTCCCAGACATTGATGGTGCAGTCTTTAGAGCCCGAATAAAGCTTCCCATCGAAGGTCGCAAGAGACCAAACCTCATCCACATGGCCTGCCAGGGTCGCTGTCCATTCTCCTGTTTTTAGATCCCAGACTTTGACGGTTCGGTCCCAAGAGCCCGAAAAGAGCTTCCCATCGAAGATGGCAAGACAGTAAACCGGGTCCTCATGGCCTTCAAGGGTATGCGAAGCATACACTCCTTTTGTGAGATTTGAGTAAAGACCTTGGTAGGCGCTCTGGAAATTCTTAATGCGGCTTGGATTAACGCTTGGAAAACGGTGATCAAATAATATGCGCCAAACATCATCATCTTTCAGCATCTTGTTCCATTGTCTACAGACCAAGGGCCATGTCTTGATGTCGGGGGCATGCAAGTGTTTCAAAATTTGACTGGCTATCTCTTGCGGTATCTGCAACAGCGGAGTGTCCTGCGCAATAATGGTTGCAGGGGTCGGAACTCCTAAATGATTGATGGGATTCGTCACGCTTAATTCCTTGTTGAAATTTTTAATTTAAAATACTGTTGGATTAGAATTGTATTATAAATCAGCAGTTTTTATTAAATAAAAAAACAATTAAAATATCATATTGATTTGATGCGAATTATCAAACTGGGAGATGGATTGAAGACGTTTTAATACCCGCCCTCGAGGTTGGATAAATCCCTTTACCGAACTCGAATTAATCGTTCTTTGGCGACTCAGAGGATTGGGTTAACTACTCAACGCCCCCCCCTTTGACCTCACAAATCTGAGATGCATCGGGAGGCGGACTGTGAATGTAGTCCCTTCGCCGACCTTCGAGGTGACAGATATTGTCCCGTGATGTTTTTCGATGATTGTCCTCACAATGGAAAGCCCGAGCCCCGCCCCTCCCAGTCTTCGAGAACGAGCCTTGTCTACAGTATAAAACCGCTCGAAAATGTGTTCGAGGTCTGCAGGCGGAATGCCGATTCCTCGATCAAAGATGGCAATCACCGCCTCCTCTCCGTCCTGATCGAGCTTCACTGTAATTTTTGCAGGAGGGTTTGAATACTTGGCTGCGTTGTCGAGAATATTGATAATCGCCAGTTCTAAAATATCGGGATCGGCGGCGACGAGGATCGATTCGCTGGTTTTATCGATGTGGATCTGAGCCGTTTCATAGACGGCACGGACAACTTGCTTGCACGTTTCCGCAAGAGCCACGAGGTCGCATTCCTGGAAGCGGGAATCGGGTAAATTTTCCAGATCCGCCAAGGTGAGTAAATTCTTCACCAGATTGTCCATCCGTTGGCAATTGCGCACGATCTTTTCCGTGATATCGACGACCATGTCCCGAGGAAGCTCGGGAAGGTCCTGCAGAGTCTCAGCAAATCCTTTGATGATAGTGATCGGCGTCCGTAATTCATGCGAGGCATTGGCAACGAAGTCTTTTCCCATCTCTAGAACTTTGTAATGGCTGGATTTGTCCTGCAGGACCAATATCGCGCCATTTCTCTGCGCTTTCGGGGCGGCGATCAAATCGAGATAGATCTTCTTTCCCCCGCCAATGGAAATCGAATCCGTAAGAACGTTGATCTTTTCCTGGCAGGCCTCCAACAGATAATGACATTTTTCGAGAAGCTCGGGAAAAGGCTTATCGTGCAGGGCGGGGAACGGTTTCCCGAGAAGCTGGCGGCGAGGAATACCGATCATTTTTGTGCCGGTAAAGTTGATATACCGCACATTCATTTCTGCATCGACGGCGATCACCCCTTCTCCGAGCGATTCGAGGATCGCTTCTTTCTCGTTGCGTTCATCGGTGATATTTTTAATCTGCAAACGGAGCCGGTCGGACAAGGAATTCAACGTCTGGGCCAATTTGTAAAAATCATCTTCCTCGTCAATGGATTTACTGAGCTCAAAATGGGGGATGATCTCTTCTTGCCCACTCTGATAAGGCTTGATGGCTTTAATAATCTGTCGGATCGGAAAATTGATACGATGGAAGATCAGCCAGGTGACAGAACCAAAAAACAAAAGGGCCAAAGCGCAAAATGCAAAAAACCAGACCTTGAATTGTTCTGTAAACGCTTCGACTTGAGAGAAAGGAATGGCTGTGCGCAAGATGTAGGTTCTACCATTGAGATCAAAAGCGATTTCCACAAAGGCAAGCTTCTCAGCAATAAGAGGAGATTCTCCGACGAGAAAAACGATCTTCTTCTGCAACACATCCGCCACTTCGGAACGGCGCAGGTTCGTCAACGGTTTTTGAGCGCCGTATTCACCTCGGGAAGAATCGTAGAGGGCCATTCCATGGTCATTGTAAAGTGAAACGAGAAAAAAGAAATAACCTTCAGAATTTTTTAGAAGAACGACAAGATCCTCTTCATTCTTGGCATTTTGGATTCTATGAAGAAGGTTAAAAGAGTTCATCTCCAGATTATTGAAAACAATCCGGCTGACCGTTTTTTCAATGAAAGGAAAAGCAAAAAGGGAAAACACCAAGAAAAGAAGAATGTGGCTTAAGATGATTTTTTGGCGAAAATTCAAACCTTTCTTCATCCGTCCTCCGGCGGAAACCCGGCCCTTAAGGGCCGGGTATTTCAAAATGCGGATTGGCGGGGGTACGAAGCCCCCACCAAACTAAAAAATCCCAGGCCTTAAGGCCTGGGTTCATTTCATTCCCTGTATTCGATACACCTGGAAGACATGATCGAAACCTCTGAAAGTATTCACCGGCATCTCCTCGTAAACGAACGTTTCTTTAACAAACCGTTCATTCAGTGTATCCTTTGAGATCAAAATTTCCATCCTTTTTGCTGCGCTGCATAGCCGGGCTGCCAAATTGACATTTGATCCGATCACAGTGTAATTCAAACGATTTTCGGCGCCCATATTCCCTACAAGCATTGGCCCGGTGTGAATTCCCACTCCTATCTCAATTGCCGGTTGCCCTTTGGCCGCCCGCTGTTGATTCCATTCCCGCAAATCCTCCATCATCTCCAGGGCGCTGCGGATAGCCTTGACCGCGGCGTCCTTACAATCAATGGGCGCTCCAAAAAGCGCCATCGCTTCATCGCCGACATACTTGTCGATCACCCCGCTATTGCGATCGATGGTGTAAGAGATCTTCGTCATGCAGGTGTTGAGAAGTTCGATGACATCCATGGGAGACATGTTCTGAGTGAGTTTAGTAAAATCGCGGATGTCCGCAAAAAGAACAGTCACGATCTTCTCTTCTCCTCCCAAATGAACAGTGCCTTTTAAAATTTCCTGGGCGATCTCTCTGGAAACGACTTTGTTGAGGACGCCCTTCACTTTTTCTTTTTCCTGAAGGCCTTTCACCATCTCTTCGAAAGAGTGGCACAAAACGGCAATTTCATCTTGATGTTTGAGAGGAGGAAGCGTGAGTTTGATTTGATCCAGTCGTCCCTCCGCGACATCTTGCGTGGCTTTCGCGAGCTGGATAATGGGCTTAGTCATTCTTCGCGAGATGCCATTTATCAAGAGAATGGCCAAAGCTAAGGCAGCAAGCCCGGCGATGTGAATATTCAGTAAAATCGACTTGGCAACCTGCTCACTGCCCGCCTCAAGATCGCGCAAAAAGGCAAATTCTTTTTTTTCAGGGTTGAGAAGGAAGACATGCAGATCGACATCGGGAAAGGGCTGTAAATTGAGGTAATAGTAATTTTCCCCATTCCAGCCAACAATCCCCGACTTGTTCTTAAGCATTTCCGAAAAAGGGAGCTCAATTTGAGAGGATGAATGGAGCTTCTCTCCACTCATTCGAAAAACACTCAAAGGTGCGCCCATGTATAATACGGCCGCCTCTTGAACCGCAAGCACAAGCTTCTGCAACCAAATATCGGCATCGCTGGCAACTGTCAAAAATCCCGTCTTTTCCATTCCTTGCGCCTTTATCCCCAAGCGGACCGTGTTTCCCAAAAATACATGATCGGAAACAGGAGAAGGGACCACCGCAATGGAAGAACCTATTGCTGAATTTGAGGATTTCGGAGGGTGCGCAGAGAAATAATCGGTATCTTCGAACAGTTGAGAGGAAAACAGTACATCCCTCGCATTGACCCCGAGTCCGACGTTGTTGTGCAATGAATAAAGCGCTGAGGCCAAAGGAGAAGGGAAAGTGAGCAATTGATTGCCGAAAATCCCGCTGTCAAAAAGAGCGATCATTCCCCAGATCATGCTGATTTGGGTATAGCGCAATGCGTATTCATCAAGCTTTTGCATCATCGCTTTTTGGGTCCATGCGGAACTCATGAGGGGCTCTTCAGGGATTTCACTCAGGATCCCCCCTTGCGCCGTTTCAGCCTCTTGCATTTTCGCTAAAACTTCTTCTGGAGTGAATTCAGGTGGTTTTAGTTTTCCATTGCGCAACAGCTCCCTTGCTCTTTGGAAAGCGGCAATAAACGGGTCGATTTCGAGAACGTAACCAGCGGCCCAATTCACAGGAATCGGCGCCCAAGAGTTGTTGTCCCCATGCTGCAAAACGGGAGCGGAGCCGGCATCCGCCCACGCCATTTCTTTTGCATCAAATAATAAAAAAGCAAGGGGCACTCCCCCATCCGCCTGCTCGACGATTTCTCTATCGTCGACCTGAGAAGGCATTGTATAGGGGACTTTCACGCCAATATAGGGCTCGGGATGGGTATTCAGATCACCCAGATAGGCCCAACACAGATCGGAATCAATCTCTATGCGATACGAGCATGCAAGCGTAGAAGGCTGAGGAACAATCGCTGCCGTGGTTTTCCCTTCATTCGTGTTTTGAATGAAGTCGATCCATTTGTATTCAAAAAGCAGGTCTGCCGCATCCCCCCAAGTTCCATTTTTGATATTGCTCTCCGTAGGCCCGAACCGCAACACTTGAGGCTTGAACGTGGAGATATTGGTCAATATCGCGTCGATCTTCACTTGATTGTCAGCAAGTACCAAGGCGAGAAAACTTTGGAGATCGATTCTTCTCTTTTCGCCTAAGTCCAGAATCTTTTCACGCACCGAAACCTGAGCCTTTACGAGCTCGCGCTTCATCACGTAGTTTTCCAAAAAAGCCGAACATACTGCAACGATGACAAACAGCCCGCTGATGATTAAAAATAGGCGATAGCGCACACTCATGGGAAAAAACCGTATAGCTTCTTTCGCTATACTGTAGCACGACTGTGTAATTTTCAAGGCTTGGACTACGTCAAAGCTTAGGGATTGAGATTAGAGTTTTTAGAGGAACATGAGCAACTCTTTGGATTCTGTTAGTAGTTTTTGAACCGTTGCTGTCAGAGTCTCGACCTTCTCAGGGTTCCCTCTCGCCTCTTCCTGAGCAAGGATGATTTGTTTTAGATTGGCTAGGAATGTTCCAATCAAGCCTTGATCCGATTTCTCCGAAAGGCCCTCAATAGCCGCTTTTGCTTCCTCAATGGCGACTCCTTGCGCTGTCAATTCCATCAACATCAAAATCGCGTCTTGAATAAGAAACCTGTCGACATCTTCACTCGCTTTATTTTTAACGATGATTTCAACGATCTCTATCGCTTCTTTTTGCATCCGTTTTTTAATGAAAAGAGATTCTATCATTCTAAAGGCTTGCTTAATAGCGCGAGTGTTCGTTTTTGCAATTTCGCAAAGCAAAAAGCACTCATCACCCTTTACATTGATGAGGATGGAACATACATCATTGATCTGTCTCTCTGAAGGGATTTTGGCCAAAATCGCCGCGAACTCTTTAGGTTGCGCATTCAAAAGTGAGTGCATCCATAAAAATAGCTCCCGGTCCTCCTCTTTCTGCAAATATCCCGCTTTAGAAAGCGTGTCCGCTTCCGCTTGTTTCTTATCCACTAAATACAGCATCAGTTCAATCGCGTGGATAGCAGGTAGGTTCGGAACGGTTGACAAGTAGGAAAGAGCGTCTTTAGCTTCTCGATAAGCGACTCCTTGGCGGACAAGAAAACACAGCCATTTGACCGCTTCAATTTTATTGTAATTATGTTCATCTAGAATAAAAATTTCGGCGACTTTTGTCATCTCTCGATGGGCATTCTTTGCAAAATCAGGAAGTTTTTCCGATTTCCTATATTCAGATTGGTGTTGGTTTGTAAGAATATTCATGAAGAGTTGAATGCCGACCCTTGAAACAACATCAGTGGATTTCGCGAATAGAGGGAGCAAATAAGCTTTGTTCGCTGGCGTAAATCCCCCAAGAACTAAATCAGTATAGAGATTCCATGAAGAACGGCGAGCGTTTGGCATTGTTTCATCGAGCGCAAATCGTTCAAGTAAATCAAACACCCGATCCCCTTGAACGCTAACTTCTTCCAGGTGGTTCATTAAAATGGAGAAAACAGCAGAAAACTCATCATCGGCAACATTGCTTTCATTTATTGAAACTTTATTCGAAAACAAAGAAAAGATAAAATCAATAGCTGACTGAGCCATTTGTTTGTTGTTGCTCAAAGCAGTTAATAATCGCACCGTATTTCGATTGATTTTTACTTTTTGGACAACTTCGAGCGCCTCTGCGCTTCCAAAGCCATTGTTAACGAGCGTTCCGAGGAGAAAAACGGCATTGGCCTCATCCAGGTTTAAATGATCAAGGGAGATTTTCAAGCATTTTTTCCGGTCTTCTTCCGATCCTCTGATCGCGATGTTGCTAAGAAATTGGAAAAGGGAATTCCGGAGATTGTCATTGTTCACAATCAATAGTTCATCGACAATTTTCCAAATTTCCGGCTCAAGGGGAAATTGAGTAGAGGTGGATGCCATCAATTCAAGTAGCAGACAACGCTTATTGTCATCACCCGAACGAAATATTTTGAAAACTTGATCTCTCTTTTCAACCCAGATGTCCCCTTTCACCCTGCTCGAGAAGTGATTGATCAATACATCGTTAGAAACGGCGAAGCTGCGGGTGTACATGCTTTCCATTAAATTACAGGCATTGTGCGCATCTTCAGACTCGGACAAGGCCCAAGCGACATCGACAAAATCTCTTCGATAAATCAGCTTTTCAAAGGGTTGGATTCCCAATTCATGCAAAATTCTCAAATAGCTGTTGATCGCGGGCCAACGGTCTCTGCCTTGACCGATCAATTGTGCGGAGAGGAAAAGTTTCCCGTCTTTGTATCTCAATTGGCAGGTGCTGCTATGGTTATTCAGGGGAATGTTGAATTGAAAGACCAGCTCTTCCTCGTTCTGAACAACCCCAATGTGCTGCACCGTTCGAGGCATTTGATTGAGCTCTTTTACAGCTGTTTGAAGGGAGTCGGGCAGCGTTAAATCTTCTAAAGCAGGCAAATTCTCTTTGTACTTTGCTGAAATCATCGCCAAGAAATTTTGATGCGCTAAGGTGAATAAATCCTCTACAGTTTCAGGGCGATGCCGATCAAATGCGGCTTGGCTTCCCAAAGCGGCGCCTGCGACGGCAAAATTCGCAGAGGGTTGAAGAAGAGCGGGTGTCTCCTCTTTCTGCATGATTTCATCGTATTTCGCTCTCAGATCCCTGAGATAAACCATGATATTCCAATGTAAACTCCTATTCTCGCCGACGATCTCTCTCGCAACGTGGTCCATGAGAAAATAATAGGGGGCAAACGACCCTTTAAACTCTTTCATCTTGGTCGCAAAAGGCAATTTGAGATTCATTTTGATGCTCTTGAGGAGTTTATCGTAAAGGTCGACCGCGACGAACAGGCGGTCGAGCGCAATCATCCTTGCGAGCGGCTTGCTGTTTTTAAAGCCCTGTTTAAATTCCTCCGATTCGAAAAAATCGAAAAGCCTTGTCGAGGGGCGCGCGATGACCTGAGGCAGCTTATTGATAAATTCATAGGAAGGTCCATCGATGTCTTGCAGAAGGCTTTGGAGAAGCGCTTGCGGAGAGGAATTTTTTCTGAAATGGGAATCAAAATAAAACGTCAGCCAAAGCGGCTTCTTGTCTCCTAAAAGGGCAAGCAAACTCAACAACTGCTTCTTTTCTGGGAACTGTTCCGCCTGTTTTAAAAATTCGATCCAATGTCCTCGGATCTCTTCATTGAGCGCCGGGATCACCGAGATGCAAGCTAAATCAGCGGTTCCAGCCACGCTCGTTTCATACTCTTGCGCCTGTTTCAATAGCTCAGTCAAAGACAACACAGAAAACTGGGGATCGATCCATAAGACTTTTAACGCTTTTGCATAAAAAAGCACTTCCAATCGTTGGCCGCGATCGAAGGCCGCGTTGAGCTCATCGAGCGTCCTGTCGACCAAAGCTTTCAACTCCTTCGCAGGTTCAGCAAATGCCTTTGCCTGAACCAATCTCTCGTTGAAATTTTTTAAATAAGGCTGAAGAGATTCTAAAGCTTTTAGGGCAACGGCTTTTTCTTTGGCAGCTCTTACCTGTTTGATGATGTCGGAGACCTTTGCCATGTCAGTGGAAGACATCTTTTGCAGATCGCGTTTGCCAAAAGCGATCGGCGCTGGGTGGTCGGTATATCCCTCCTTGAACTCAAAAGAGTTTAAGGGGCTTCGGGCTACAATGCCCTGCTGAGGGCAAATGGCCAGGGCATCTCCATTGGAGGGAGGATCGATCTCTTCCGCATTTAAGAAAACAGGGATTTCCCTTTCGCTGAAATTAACAACCGGATGGGAATTCGCCGGCTCGTCTTGATGGACGACGACAAGCTTATAATCTTCGTTGGGGGCGTCGATGAGATTGTCGACATTGAGAAGGTCTTTCGGTTCCTTAAGCGTAAAAGCGTTGTAGTGCCCGGGCACGACGACTTTCATCTCTTTGACATCCAAATTCGATTTCTCCGCGTCTAAATAAACAGCTTTGCCGATCGAACGGTTCACAGGGCGGGATTGCAAGAGATAAATGGTTTCATTTTTAATCACGAGCTCGCTGTCTCGCGCACCTCCCCCAAAAAACTCCTCCATTTTTATCCCAAGATCAAAGAGGCGCTCGAGCATCTTGGCATCGAGGACAGGCTCATAGACCATCTCTTTCAGGTTGGGAACGACGTCAAGCTTGCCATCCACGGGAGCCAGGCGTTCGGGTTTGGGCACATGGTCGTAAACCACATAGATTTTTCCATCCTTGCCCTGCAAGATGTAAATCGTCTCCGTGGCAATTCCGCGGTTATCGGTGATCGCGCTGCAATGCCCGAGAGTCGTGACGATTTTCATCACTCTCCACTTTTGCCCCTGAACGTACATCGGTTCATTGGTAAAAACCACGGCGGACTTGGGGATCAGCGCAGTTTCCGTTTCGCCCCCCATCTTCTCGCCAATCAGCTCTTGGGCAAACAGAGAAAGATGATATTTTTCGAAAGGATTGAGCCCCCTCTGAATGCGAGCTTCTATCCCTTCAGCATTGTAATAAGACCTAAGAACATCAGAGATCGACTGCCCCATTTGGTGCGGCAAGCGATAGTCTAAACTTAAGTTATAACCGGCACAGGCGACGGCCCCATCCTCGGCCCCAGAACTGCGCACCATCCAATAGACATTGTCGGACAGGTTCCACTGTTCTCCCCACGGCCGGTCTTTAACTGACCCATGAATTTCCTGCTGAATCTGACCGATGAGCCTCTTGACCTCCGGGTTTTCTAATAACTTTTTTTTCTCGGGGCAGGCTTCGTATAACTCTTTCAGATGCTTCCAATCCTCAAAAAATGGCGATTTTTTTTCTTTCAGCAAGAGTTCAACATCTTCGGTCGCAAGAGCCACCCAGTAAGGGACTTCCACCCCTTCCAGCGTTTTAGCAAAAGTTTTTAACTCAATGATGGCCTCCAATTTTTTCCCTACCGTCCGCCGCGGGGCTTGGGGCGGGGTTACTGGGGTAGAAGGAAAAGTAGTTGGATCGGCAGGAAGACTTGCGTTTAATTGAATGGCCATTAATAAACCGATTTGTTGTTTTTATTAAAAATATCATATCAAACAACCGTAATAATAACAAATATAAAGGCTTTTTCTCATGTACGCTTGGAGAGTAAAAATTTGAAGCATTCAAATAAAATTGCATTCATTCCGTTTCGCATCAGCATGCTCAAACAACGTGCATTTGCCAAAGGCATTATAAAAGAAAAAATTTGCAGGTTGCTCTTTGGCCCTGAAAGAAACCAATCGAAAAGACTCTGAATTTTCAAAAATTCGTTGCCATTGAAATGTAAGTGATTTACAATTTTTTCTCTATTCGTTGGATAGAATGTGAACCGTCCATCAAAAATTACCGATGTGCTAAAAAAAAGTACGGGAATGCCTTGAAAATGGGCGATACCTCGATACCACTCACGCAGCTTTGAGAAAATCGCAGCGTCAAATTAGTTTAACTAACGTCCTTTATGTATTACTGCATGGGCATCATGAAAAGAGCAAAGACCAATTCAAGCCACAATACAACGACTGGAATTATTCCATTCGAGGACAAAGTGTTGATGGGAAGGATATACGTATAGTCGTTGCTTTTTGATGAGAAAGATATGTTAATTATCACTGTAATCGAGATAACTCGGAGATGAATTAGTTATGGAAACAAAAAAAACAAAACGATTTATCTATGAGGGGCTGGGGTTTCCTGTTATTTTGAAAAACATCACCATGGTGAAGAAAAGGGGCGTTTGGACGCCTTTTATCGATTACAATAAGTTGCAAAAAGAAGTTATCTCGCTTTGACTCATAAGCCCATTGCCTTAACAGAGAATGAGATCCATTTTATTCGAACATATTTTGAAATGACCCTTGAGAATTTTGGGAAGCTATTCGGCGTTACACATGTAGCCGTATTGACCTGGGAAAAAACAAAAAATAAGCCTGCAAAAATTAATCCTACAACCGAACTCTACATTCGACTTTTGATCCTTGAAAAACTCAATATGAACAACCAAATCTTTAGAGAGGCTTTTCGGGAATTCAATATTGCTGGGTTCGTTAAGACTTCAAAAACCTCGTCCGTTAGAGCAAATAAACCTCTCATTCTTATCGGCACGAACGTCACTAAGCACTCTCGGACGTGTGTTTAGCTCGACATTGCAACTTTTCGGGTCCGAAGGGCTCGAATATTTATTCTCGGGGAGATTATTTAAAACAATACACTGAGTAAATTTACTCAGTGTATTGAGTAAAAAAGAATGTTCGAGAAGTCCTGCAAGAGCTTAAGAAGGATACAAATTCTTATGCCCTTTGGGAGTGATGACGATGGTGTCTTCATAGCGCACGCCGCCGATCCCTGGCACATAAAGGCCAGGCTCAACGGTGAAGACCATACCGCTTTCGAGCACATCGTCTTTGTCTTCGCCGTCGAATTTGATTCGGGGGTACTCATGGATCTCGAGGCCGATCCCATGGCCTAAACTATGGATGAAGAGATCTTCCACATTTTCCTCGCGCATGACTTGACGGGCCGCGATGTCGAGCTGTTTGATCTTTACTCCAGGCCGGCAGAGGGTAAGAGCGCTTTTTTGAGCGCGTTTTGTGATTTCGAGAAGCCTTTTCAGAAAGGGATTTGCTTTTTTGTAAAAAAGGACTCGGGTCATGTCGGAATAGTAATTATCCACGCACACTCCGATATCGATGAGAACGATGTCCCCCTCTTTGAGCTGACTATTCTGGGAGCGGTAATGGGGCATCGCGGAATTGGGCCCAAAAGCGATGATCGGCTCAAAGGAAAGTTTGTCTGCGCCTCGCTCCAGGCAAAAAATCTCAAAACGTTTGGAGATTTCTTTTTCTTTGACTCCGGTTTTCAGCAAAGACTGGATATATTGAAATCCTTTCCAAAGCAGTTTCGCACTTTTTTCCATTTTTGCAATTTCTTCTTTGTCCTTGATGGCGCGCGCATTTTTGAAAAGCGGAGTGGAAGGAATGAGCTTGATTTCTCTTTTTAGCACTTTGTGCAAATGAAGAAAACGATCATGAGAGGTGTGGCTCCCGTCAAACCCTAAGCTGCGGACGCGACGGGATTGGCAAAAGCTAAGAAATTTTTCAGGACCATCCAAAGAAAGAGAGTATGGAGATTTTTCTTCCGCCATCTGCAAATATCTACCATCGACGAGGAGCAGGGCTTCCTTGGAGTGAACAAGCAGTCGCCCAGCAGAGAGTTTCAATCCCGTGAAGTACAACAATTCTAGAGGCTGTTCGATCAGACAGGCATCAAGTTCTGATCCCTTCATGGCTGTCTGCAAACGCTTGAGGCGGACTTGAAAATGCTTTTGTAAAGTCGTCTTCAATTTCTCTCTCCCTAATAAAAACCATTGTCCTTTTCCCTTGAGGACAATGCAAGACGTCGTCCGCCTGTAAAAGCTGTTTTATCAGATGGTTCGCTTCTGCTAAATGGAAATTTTTCTTACGCGACCGCACGCGTCGGCTAAGACATGCAGCCAGGCGGCGATGCCGTTCTTCACTGAGCCGTTTCTCTTTTTCCATCCCCTGAAGTTCTGCGATCAGTTCTTCAATGGCCAGATTGACCTCGCCCTCTTCTAAAAATGGAGGAATAGACTCAACCAGGAACACAGTTTGACCGATTTCACGGATATGAATTCCCAATTTGTGAAGGAGCTCTAGATGCGTGTTCAATAATTGAGCTTCGGCCCGAGAACAACTGTAGGCTGCAGGGATCAATAACCCTTGGCTGGAAGCAGAACTTTCTGAGGAGCGGATCAATGCATCGAATTGAAGACGCGCCTCTACAGCATGAAGATCGACCCATACAACGCCTGGCTCAAAAGAAAAACGGCGGGGAAAGCTCTCGGCTTCGATGAGTAAATAGTGGCGGTAAAGACCGATGATTTTGAGTTCTGATTCAAAGGGCATTTCTGGATGTAATATCTGTTGCGGCTCGTCTCTAAAGACAAGAGATTCGTGAGATGGACCTTCACAGAATGAAAAGGGGTCAGGGTCGGAATGAAAAGTAAAAGAGGGAGAAGACGTTGAATCACCAGTACCAAGCGCCTGAACGATGGCAGAATGCACGGCGTATTTGACGACGCTTTCCTCTCTCAATCGTATTTCTTTTTTTTGGGGGTGCACATTGACATCGACAAGCTCGGGAGGAAGGGAGATATTAAGCAAATAGACGGGATGGCGATCAGTGCTGAGACGCGTTCCGTACCCGTCGCGGACGGCGTACGACAAAGCCAGGCAGAAGACGGGGCGGCGATTGACGAAAAGGTATTGCCCCGATCGATTATGCCGAGTCAGTAAAGGGCTCCCGATCAAGCCCGTCATTTTGTGTTCTCCGTCATCTTTCAAACAGTGGGAAGACTTCAAAAACTCCATTCCCAAAAGGACGCCTGCCCGGTTTTTCAATAATTCCAAAAAATCCTCACCTCGGCCCGCGGGCAAGGAGAATAGGGACCGGTTTTGTTGAATGAGTTCGAAACCAACCTCCGGATGGGCTAAAGCGAGCTGGGTGACAATTTTAGTGATTTCCGCATTGCTCGCGGCAGAACTTTTTTGAAATTTTTTACGCGCGGGGACATTGTAGAACAAAGAGCGCACCTCGATGGTCGTCCCGCGGGAACGCGCGCCCGGGCCTGATTGCGTGACGACGCCACCTTCCGTTTCGATGCAAATGGCAGGAGCATTTTCCAGAGCACTCAACATGGTCAATTTGGACACCGCAGCGATGGACGCTAACGCTTCCCCTCGAAATCCCATCGTAGCCAACGTAAATAAATCTTTGGCCTCTGTGATTTTCGAGGTGGCATGCCTCTTCAGACAAAGTAGAGCATCATCGGATGACATTCCGGAGCCGTCATCGCTGACTTTGATCTTTTGAAAGCCGCCCGAAAGGATTTCTATGGAGATGTGGGAGGCTCCTGCGTCAACGGCATTTTCTACCATTTCTTTGACGACGGATGCAGGATTCTCAATCACCTCACCTGCAGCAATTTGATTGATGGTCTCTTCGGAAAGAATCTGGATCTTGGAGGACATTATCAGTACTTTTGTGAAACAGGAATACATGTTACTCTAAGAAGAAACTTCTAAGCAATGCCTGGGCGTACAGCTGCCACAACCGTTGTTAAAAAACTCGTCAATGCAGGCCATACCGCCTACTTTGCCGGAGGGTGGGTGCGCGATTATTTGATGAAGCGTCCTTCAGATGACATCGACATCGCCACTTCGGCATCCGTGGAGCAGGTTCAATCGATCTTCGCAAAAACCATTCCCGTTGGTGTCGCCTTCGGTATCGTGATCGTCGTCGAAGAAGGACATCATTTTGAAGTCGCGACATTTCGCAAGGAAAGCGGTTATCTCGACGGAAGGCGTCCGACAAGCATCGAACCGGCCACCCCGCAAGAAGATGCTATGAGGCGAGATTTTACGATCAATGGGATGTTCTGGGACCCTTTAAAAAATGAACTCCACGATTTCATAGGCGGGCAAAAGGATTTAGAACAAAAGATCATCCGCGCTATCGGGGATCCTCACGAGCGTTTTTTGGAAGACCGGTTGAGGATGATGCGCGCAATCCGCTATTCCACCCGTTTCGATTTTCCGATCGAGCCAGAAACCTATCAGGCCATTTTGAGCCATGCTGCAACCCTTCTTCCCGCCGTAGCTATGGAAAGGGTTTGGCAAGAATTTAAAAAGATGTCCCTCTTTGCGCATTTCGACCAAGGGTTGGTCGTCTTGCACCGCTTAAACCTTCTTCCCACCATTTTTTCTCAATTAAAAGAAATCCCCATCGAAGAAATCCAAAAAAGGCTTGCCCCGCTCGCTTTTTTCCCAAAAGGGGCTCCGACAATCACCCAATTGCTAGAGCTTTTTCCCGGCCAGAGCCTTGATCAGCTTCTAGAGCTCTGCGATTATTTAAAACTTTCTCGATCCGAACGCGAAATCGTCCGTTTTTTGTATCATTCGAAACAAATGCTTGGCATGCCGAAGGAATGGCTTGATAAACTGGAAAAAATCGAATGGGCCCACTTTTATGCCAACACGGACGCGAAGATTTGTCTTGAAATCATCGCTGCCCGCTTCTCTTCGGAGGAAAAACAGATTTTTTTGCGAGAACATGCCCAGCGGCAGCAATCTTTAGAGAAGGCGATTCAACGTATCTGTTCCCAAACCCCCCTTGTTCGTGCAGACAATTTAATGAAAGAAGGAATTTCTCCAGGGAGGAAAATGGGGACGCTTCTCAAAGAGGCCGAAAGGATCAGCGTGAATGAAGGCATTGAGGATAAAGCTGCAATAATTCAGCTCCTCAAAAAATCCAGCCTGTGGAATACTTGACCCCATGTTAAAAAAAACATGCATAGGGTTGGCTTTTTTTCTTTTATCGATTTTTCTTTTTTTGGGAATCGATAAGCTCGCCCATCACGAATCTTTGAGCTTTAAACTCAGCAAAATCGTTTCGCCTCACCCCTATTCTTCGGAATGGGAAATCCCTCCTCTTTCGACGGAAGAGCGAAATAACCTCGATCAAGTTTTGAATCAGAAATTTAGTTATTATAGCAAAGGGTCGCAATGCTATGTTTTTATTTCTGAAGACAAAAAATTCATATTAAAATTCCTTAAACAAGCAAAACTACGGCCTAAAAGCTGGCTTGCCTTTGTTCCCGTTTCCTTTAATCCTCATTATCGGGATTATCTCTTGAAAGAAGAAAAACGGCGTGCGACTTTTTCGGCCTGTAAAACAGCCTATCTAGAATTGAAAAAAGAATCAGGCCTCATTTATGTCCATCTCAACAATGCAAAGGATTTGAATAAAAAAATCACCATTTTAGACCCAAACGGACAAGAGCATCTCGTCGACATCGATAAAACTTGCTTCTACGTCCAAAAACACGCGCAACTGATTTATTACCGCATTTCAGAATTGATGCATCATCAAGACACAGAGGGCGCCAAAAAAATCATTTCCTCCGTTTTTTCTCTCATCGATTTTTTTGGGAAAAAGGGTGTCTTCGACAATGATCCCATTCTACGGAAGAATTTCGGCCTTATCGATGATGTCGCCGTCCAAATCGATATAGGCAACCTGCAAATCGATCTTTCACGCACACAAACATCAGCCTATAAACAAGAAGTGGGCAGCATCACCAATAGCTTTCGAGTCTGGATCGAGAAAAATTATCCAGAACTCTCCGAACATTTCGACCAATGCATCGAGAACCTATCCGAATAAAAAGTTTCTAACAATTTAGGATTCTTTTGAGCCTGAGGTTCAATGAAGGGCAGACTGTAGAATGATTTTCTCAGCTTCTTCCTGGATAATGAGAGAAGCATCGGGATAATTCTCCCGAGCCCAATCGTCCATTCGTTCGGCAACCTGAAGGATTTCTTTGCGGAAGTTCAAAGGGTATTTCATAGAGCTGTCGCGAGTCAGTGTTGCGCAATCGAATTGGATGGCTCGCGTGCCGCCCACGAAACCAAAATTATTGCGGATGCTCAAATTCTCATCGACAAAACCTTTTTCGCATCGGGAAGCAATCAGGTTTAAAAAAGATCGAATAGAGCTCCTTAAATCTTCATATTTTTCCTGCTGAGCGAGGCTTTCTAAATGTTCGTAAATCTTTCGCGCATTGCGCTGTATAACGAATTCTACGGAATCTATGTTGAGATGGTACTTTTTTCCCATGGCATCGATGAGGATTACTTTTGATTTGAACTCATTGTTTTTATTTAAATGAATATACAAAATACCGGTTTCTTCTCCCAAATTCTCGTAAGCATCTTTATAACTGGCAAAAATTCTTTCTGAAAAAAGTTGATTGTTTTTTTCCAGTTTAAATCCCATATGCTGAACAAGAGAGAGGGGGAAGCCGCTCAACCCACCTTTCGGGAACAGATTTTGCATCTTGAAAAATTTTAGGATATATTCACGGTCCTCGCTAATGAACGTGTAACACTGCTTGCCCGACCCGAGATAATAATATTTTTGAGGCAATACCTTTTCAATGATCAGCTGTCTCTGATTTTCATGAAGCGGCTCGACCTCCCAAGTTGCGTTGTAACTCAAACGAGAAGTGATCTTATCAATACTAAAGCCTGGGCTTTTGCAGCAAAAAAACATTCCTCCGCCCATCAGCAGCAAAGGGAAAAGAGACAAAAAAAGTAAAAAAATAAGGTTTGTCTTCTTTTTCTGCATAAAAATGGCTTGAAACTCGAGATAGAAGGAAGTAATTTTTCAGGATTGCATGTATACTGTTTAAAACCATGAAAGGTTATCGGAAACTTCCCCGAAGGTCAATATATTTTTAAACCCGAACCCAAAAAATGTTTTACAAAATAAACAGCTTGCAGCACCCTCTTGTCAAGCATCTCGTCAAACTACGAGAAAATCGGGACTACCGTCAACATTCTCAAACTGTTGTCATCAGCGGCCTAAAACTCATTCAGGAACTTGCTCTCCGTTTTCCATTCCGGGCGCTTTTATTGGAGGAAGGGTTCGATCCACAATTCCGTTTCACGGCCGACAATGTGTACAAGGTCCCCTTGCAAATCATCAAAAAAGTTTCCGGTCTGGAAAATCCAGAACCTGCAGCAGCTGAAATCGAGATGCCGAAGACCCAGGATTTACCCGCGGCCAATTACCTGCTTATCCTCGACGGCATTTCAGATCCGGGAAATTTAGGAACGCTTCTGCGCACTGCATGCGGCCTGGGATGGGACGGAGCCTTCCTAACTCCCCGCAGCGCCGATCCATTTAATGACAAAGCCCTTCGCGCGGCTAAAGGCGCAACGTTCAACATTCCCTGGAAAGTGGGGCCTTTCGAGGCATTATTCGACCTATTAAAAAAAAATAAAATGAAGCTTTTCGCTGCAGATGCGCAGGGAAAAGATCTCGTTCATCACCATTTTAGCCCTCCTTTAGCTCTTGCATTGGGCAACGAATCCCAAGGATTGACATCGCAAATCAAAGAAACTGCAGAATTAATCGGCGTCCCAATGGAGGAAAAAATGGAATCCTTGAATGTTGCCTCCGCAGGGGCTATAATGATGTATAATTTGAGAAGGTAATGACCAAAGAAGAAGATGTTTGGCATCTCGAAGAGGATTTTTTTTCTAAAGACAAAAAGGCTTCACGCAAAGAACGGAAACTCGCTTCGAGCAAAGATCGGTCCAAATATAAAAAAACCGATCAAGACCAGCTCAAAAAAAAGAGCGCAGCCACGCAGCCCGAAGCGCTAGACCACCTCAGGAGAGGACGGGTCCTCGCCATCATGCCCGAGGGCATTCTCGTCTCATCCGCTCAAGAGGAAATCCTTTGCAGTTTGAAGGGATCGCTCAAACAAGACAAAAGCCGCATTAAAAATCTCGTTGCGGTTGGGGATTTCGTCCGTTTTGAAGCAAAAGGGCCCCGCGAAGGGGTGATTTCTAACGTCGAAGAGCGCCATTCGATTTTATCGCGCGCAGATCATCTTTCACGCAATAAAGAGCAGCTGATCGCCGTCAACATTGACCAGGTGTTAATTACAACTTCCGTCGTTCTTCCCGCTTTAAAGTCTTACTTGGTCGACCGCTACATCATCGCTGCGCAAAAAGGGAATATGCAGCCGATCATCGTGATCAATAAAATCGATCTCTTAAATCATCCCCCAGAAGCCATATCCATCGATATCACGGAAGAAAAAGCTCTTTTTGAAGAATTCGTGCAAGTCTATCGCGCTTTGAATTTTAAAGTCATTCCGGTTAGCGCAGAGACAAAAGAGGGAATCGATGCTCTCCGGGAAGCCATGCACGGCAAGACATCCGTATTTTCCGGACAATCGGGCGTTGGCAAAACTTCCTTGATCAATCTCATTACCGGTTCCGAGCTGACGACGGGCGCCATGGTCCAGAAAACAAGAAAAGGATCGCACACGACCACGACGACCCATCTCATTCCTCTCGAAGGACGAGGCTTTTGCATCGATACGCCTGGGATCAAGAGTTTTGGCTTATGGGATTTGAAAGTCGATGAAATTTCCGCTTATTTTTCAGAAATTATGGCCTTAAGCGGGAAGTGCAAATTTCCCGATTGCTCCCATTTGAACGAACCGGATTGCGCTGTTAAACGCGCGGTCGAAAAGAATAAAATTTCTCGCTTGCGGTTTGGCTCCTATTGCGCTTTAATGGCTTCTCTCTCCGAAAAACACACGCACAGATAAGATTCCAATTTATGTCCAAAATTCAATCCATCCATGCTCTTGAAATTTTAGATTCGCGAGGAACCCCAACGCTTGAGGTCATTGTTCGCGCGGACGACGGTTCAATCGGCAAATCAGCAGTGCCCTCGGGAGCATCGACGGGTGAATATGAAGCTGTAGAACTTCGAGACGGCGACGCAAAACGGTACTTCGGCAAAGGCGTACAAAAGGCCGTTTCCCATGTCAATGGCCCCTTGGCAAAACTACTCGCTGGCAAAGACATTGGCGACCAAACCACAATCGATCAGCTCATGATTCAAGCGGACGGCACCCCTAATAAAGCCCATTTTGGCGCGAATGCCATTCTCGGCATTTCTCTTTCAGTCGCCAAAGCTGCCGCTGCCTCTAAAAAGCTTCCCCTCTATCGTTTCCTCGGCGGGGACGAAGCTTGGCTGCTGCCATGCCCCATGATGAATATCCTGAATGGGGGCGCCCATGCGGATAATTTATTGGATTTTCAGGAATTTATGGTTAGGCCTATCCGAGCGCCCAGTTTTCGGGAAGCTGTCCGCTGGGGATCCGAAATTTTCCACACGTTGAAAAAACTGCTTAAAAGTACGGGCTTCAGCACTGCCGTGGGAGACGAAGGGGGATTTGCCCCGCCCATCGCAACAAATGAAGAGGCCTTGGACATCATCGTTCAAGCGATTGAGAAAGCAGGATATAAGCCCGGCCATGATGTGACCATCGCTCTCGACTGCGCCGCCTCCGAATTTTATGACCCCGAACACCACTCCTATCTTGAAAAGAAAAAAAAGCAGGCCAAAAAACCCTCAACTACCCGTACCAGCGAAGAGGTGATCGATTACCTCCAAGATTTATGCACCCAGTATCCCATTGATTCCATCGAGGACGGACTCGACCAAAACGATTGGAAAGGTTGGCAAACCCTTACTGCACGCATGAACCAATTGCAACTCGTCGGAGACGATATTTTCGTCACCAATCCCAAATTCTTACAGAAAGGGATCGAAGAAAAAGTCGCCAATGCGATTCTCATCAAAGTGAATCAAATCGGCACCCTGACTGAAACGCTGCAGACGATTGCATTGGCAAAAAAAAATCGCTACGCGACCATCATCTCCCACCGCTCCGGAGAAACAGAAGACACAACGATCGCCGATCTATGCGTGGCCACATCTGCAGGCCAGATCAAAACCGGCTCCCTTTCTAGATCCGACCGCGTGGCAAAGTATAACCGCCTCCTGGAAATCGAAGACGAACTCGGCCCCGAAGCCATTTATCAACAAAAAAAAGCTTAAAAATAGTTTGAGTTGCAAGAGGTCGACAATAGATATGTCGGGTGACACAGCACTTCTTGTCCGTGTCCCCAGCGACCCCTTGAGCCTCACTCGTTTCGCCAAATCCCCTGCTCGAAGGCGGAGTGTACACAGTACTACCCCGCCCCCCTTACAGGCTCTTATGCCCTCCGATTTTGCTTTGCGATCTGAGTCCGCCGGCTGCCGCGCGATCACTTCCCGCCCTGGCTTCGCCTTTTCCGGCAGGGCCCATCTCGCGTCAGCTCGCAGGACCAATTCGAAGGCGCTCAATGCAGCGAGACTTGCTCTTCTTAAGTTTGTATAGTTTATTTTTGTTTGACGCGAATGATTAAAATGAATATTTTAGGCCTCTTGTTGGAAGAACCAACAAGTTTTTAGAAACGATTACAAAGGAGAAAGCAGATGAACATAATTATCACAAACTAGTTTCTTGTCCTCGGGGTTCTGTAACATGATCTCCGAGGCATTATATTGAAAAGGTCAAATATGAAGAAATTTAGATTGGCTCCCTATGTGCGAGTTGGCTTCTTAGATGGAGCGCTCCACTTTGGATTTGGATCTCTTAGACGTATCATTCAAGGAAAACAAACACAAAATTGCCTTCTCGATGCCGCTACTTTTATGAAAAAACCCCGACGCATTGAGGAACTTTCCTCTTTTTTGAGTGACGCTGGACATAATACAAGAACTGTTGAAGATACTTTGGACATTTTATTAAGGCAATTTCTAATGCCGGAAGGATCGTATGATCGCGAAGATAGGCATAGCAGATCTCTACTTTTTTATTCGTTATCAGGCGCAGAAATCGAACAAGTTCAGAAAAGCATTTCAAACAAGATTGTTGCTATAGTCGGCTGTGGAGGAATAGGAAATGTTGTCGGTGTTTTACTAGCCACAGCTGGTGTGAAAAAATTTATTCTTGTTGATAGCGATCAAATCGAGATTTCAAATTTGATACGAGCAGCATTAAATGGTATTTTGCATCCTCTTTTAACTCGTGTAGGTTAAAGGATGGACGTACTTTCTCTGGGGTCAAGGCTAAAACGTCGATGATTTTATCATTGTACCTTGTATCGCCGGTCACAAAGAAATAACAGCTCATACAAGGCAAATATCCGGTTTGTTCCGCAGAAAATCAAGAGCCGATTTTGGATGATTTGCAAGCTCCAGGAGGTTCTTAGCTGGCCAACCTGCTTTTTGAGCTCTATAGATTGCTTCACTTTCCAATCCCCCCACCCATAAAGCAGAAATCAAAGGACTATGATCCTCCAACTTAACTTGAGCGTCCTTTATCCATTGAAGCCCCTGCTCAGGATAGGTTTTAAATAGGGCTGAGAAGAAACAATACCGACTATCGAACTCCTGTAGGATCGCCGTTTCTTTGATGATATCGAGAATTGTTTCAGGGTTATGATAGATATAGAAAAATTCTATTTTCCCATCCGAAGCTCGGCTCCGCAGATCTTTACTCTCAGAGTCGGAGAAACAAGGAATCGTCATAAGAAAGATACAAGAGCATAAGATTTTTAGCCAAATCGCTTTCACCTTTGATCCTATAACCATAAATTTTCCTCTTATCATGTTATTGCAAACCCATTCACAAAACTAAAATAAATCACCTGCTCTCATTTTCTTTTTCTACGTCGACTTGGGCTTTGTAGAATAGGCGGGAGCTACTGATTAACATGGCATGGGCTGTTAAAGGTTTATAATTTTTCTTGGTATGGAGGGCGAAGACAGTGCCAAACAAATTTCCTACTTTTGAAACAATATCTCCCACATTCACATAGCTAATAAATCCCTGCTGTTTTTTTTCCGGCAGTAGCTCCCATTCTGAGATGACTTTTTGACGAATGCCTGGAGCGCAGAAGGAAATAGATCCATCATCGTCAAGCCACCGATATTCGTAGATGTAGGTATAAGCAGCTAAAGCGCCGCCAAGGCTGAATCCGGTGACCCTAGCCGCCTTTCCTAGCAAATGGACATTTCTCAGCCATTTGCTGATTTCCTTTTGGGAACGATGAAAAGCCGTCAGACCTGGCCCGGCAATGTCTAAATCGCTCATCAGAGAAGCCCATCCCCGTTGAGAATCCAACGAAAAATCTGTGCCGCGGAAAATTAAGATCGAAGGGACTTGGCCCCGCTCTGGGATAAGCCCGAATGCCGGCATTCCACGCCATATATTAAAAATGTGGTCCACGGTGAATGGCTCGAGCGAGATTTGATCATTATGCATCACAGGAATGGAGAGGCGCTGCCCAATCTTTAAATCCCGATAGGCAAGCACCTTGGTCATCACTTCGCCGATAGCGATCTGCATGAATTCGGGAGGGCCCCCTTTTTCGTATAAATCTTTTAAAAGGCAGCAAACAATAGTCAAATCCTCTTCTTCCGTCGTTACTTTGCCTATAAGAGGGTGTAATGAAAAGTAGCCAAAATTTTCGACAAACGATTTCAACTCGGGACTCGAAACATCAAATTTTTTTTCTTTCTCAGGATCCAAAAGCTCATATGTTTTATAACTGTCTCCAAAACTCCAATTCAAAAACTGATTGAGGTTATTGAGAGTTTTGAGCCGGACGCGATCCCTCCAGGTTTTAGGGCGCTGATAAAGAGTAGAAGGCGGGCAACTGTCATCGCAATCTGCATAAGCAAAATGCATTAAACTAAGAACAAATATAATGAGATATTTCATCGCTTACTTATGAGCGGCCGGAAAAATGCGTTCAAGAGCAGGGCCAAATTCTTCGGACACGGCGCTCAGTTCTTTTAGGATAGTTTCATCCTGACAATTTCGTAAAGAGACGATTTTTAAGGCTTTTGAATTGAAAATGTTTTTTTGGTCGATGAAAGCCGTAATGATTTTCGTCGTGCCGTTGTGAATACAAAATTCAGAGGGGCTGCCAACGGCATTAAAACGGGAGACGATGGTAAATGGCCAGCGATCTGCTTTAAAGATCGATTCTCCCTGTAGAACCTCGCCCACTAAATCTTCGCCGATCAAATAGTGAAAGAGAGTAGGGAAAATATCCATATGGCAAGTCATTGCACACTGTGGCTTTACAGACGGATTTTGCCCAAAACGGTAGTAAAGAGGAATGTGTATTTGAGGCTGGCTTAAAGCGGAGGCGTGAAACAAATTCCCATGCTCATAGAACTCTTCCCCATGGTCGCTTGTCACGACAACCACCGCATCCTTGCCGCCAGGAGAATCTTCCAAAGCTTTCATAAACTTTCCAAATAGATCATCGATAAAATAGAGCGCGTTCCGATATCGGTTTTTGATTTTTTCCAACCCATTTCTACCCATTGCAGCGCTAATGTAATTGATCTTTTCCTCAAAAGGATAAAATTTGGACATTTCACTCGGCCAGCTGTAATCAAGATGAGTGGCATCCAGGAAGGTGATGAAAAGCCTGCCAGAGCTCCCTTTTTTCATCTCGCCCAAAACACTATCAATCGCCTTTTGATCGCGTTCAAAAGCCTCATCGCAATCTTCATCGTCAGAAATGAACAAAGTATCGGCCAAATGCTCTCCTTCTCCAAAAATCACCCGATTCATTTGGAAATATCCTAAGCGGGCCGACGAAGAGACGTAAATTTTGTAACCCATTTTTTTTAATAACTGCAAAGGGATGCAGCCTCCTCTAGCGTCTTCCAAGTTCGCTTTTCCCCAATAAAAAGGAAATTGGGAGTGAAATAAAGAGAACCAGGAAATATGGGTCGCATTGGCATTCGCTAGAGCGAGATCAAAAGAAACATGATCCTTTTTAAAACGAGATAAAATCGGAGCATTTTCTGGGGTGATGAAATCTTCTCTGAGCGATTCGAAGACGAACAAATACATATCAGGTTTGCGGGAGAGGGAGAAAAATCGGGAGTCCAATCCTTGAATCAATTCTTCTTCTCCACGGGGCTCTTGCAAAGTCGACTTTAAGGATAAATAGTCGATTTTCTTAGGAAAAAACGTGCTTTTCCAGGGAAGGGTTTTTTCAAAGCGGGCGAAGTGTGTTTGGGAAATATGATTCCTCACATTAAAATCCCAGCCCGCCAACAACAAACAGATTGCTACCGTGGATCCAGCAAATTTTAAAAAATGAAGTGACTTTTGCCCTTTTTGAGCCCACTTTTCTGTCATCCGATAAAGAAAAACACCAGATAAAAGCAAAAAGATCCCCACGAACCCAAACACTATCCAAATCAAAATCGAGACATTGCTCGCGAGGAGCAATTCGATGAAATTGGAGTAGCTCATTTGCGCCACAAAATTCAGGGCATACCAAAAGGACATGTCCATGATCCGGACAAGAGGAAAATCAATGAGATGGCTAATGAATATAAAGAAAGCGATGAGAATGAACAAATTTTTAGCTCGCGGGAGATAATGAATAACCAACCCGGCTAAAATGACTAAAGCTAGCGTCTCAAGGACGCATTGGACAAGCGCATAAACCGTAAAAAAGTAAGTCGATAAGGAAGGCGTGGCTTCGATTAAGAAAACATGAAAAATATGAACAATTGAAATAATTAAGAAGTAAAAACCAAAAAAAATATAATTAATTGGCTTGAAAAGAACTCTTGGTATTTTCCTCTCCTCACTCATTTTTCAAGACATGCTCGATGTTGCACATTAAAATTGTTTTATGGGGAATAGAGGGAATCTTTTCAATACAAATTGTACCTTGACTTTGCAACCTTTTTGGGCCGGACGCCCGAGAGGAAATATTTTGAGGCCTTCGGTCCCCAAAAGTTGCAAAGTCGAGGTCGGCTACATAAACGCTTTAACAAATCCTTCCCAATCTTTTTTTTGTATCAACTGGGCGACTTCATCGGGATTGACGCCTACTTGATCGCAAAAACCCGGGATATACATATATAGATTGTTGTTGGCAAATTCTTCCTTCATCCTTCCTGAAAATCCGTCAATAAAAGCATCCCACTTAAAGGAGCTTTTTTTAATTGTTCTTAAACTGCTTCTCAGTTCAGCGTTTGACAAGATGTAACCCATGAATCGCATCGGATGAATATGTTCGATCTTTTTTCCCTTTTTTTCCATTGAACGCTTGACTAAAGCTAGCTGCAAAATGTTTTTTTCTGCCATTGTATTGACGATGATTTTGATCATGCGCTTTTCTTTGTCTGAGATAGGTAATTGATAATAAGATTCCGTTTCAAGGGACGTCTCATTGACCTGCAGGACGAAATGATGCGGTTCACGACTCCAAAACGGGGCGTTGTCCTCTTCGTCTTTTTCATCTTCGCAGCGATCGGTAGCCAGTACATCGCGATTCGGCTCGAAGTTGGACCCAGATTCATTTATCATCTCTTCAATCTCTGCTGCCGTTAATATTTCTGAATGTTGGAGAGGGTACGTGACCTGGATGTATCGATTCTTTTCCAAGAGAAAATCATTCATATCTGAAACAATGTCCTGCCAATCAATCCCTACAACAGCTTCCAAAGAAGCGCTCATAAACGCGTTCGGCGCTGGACAGCAGTCCCCCAATAAAAATTGATCGGCAAAGTAAGAAGCTAGAAAAGCGTTGTCCGGCAAGTCTGCTTGAGAAGCTAAATAGTGTAATTGCCCAAGCGCTCTGTACTTGACGCGTTGGAATTCGTCTTCAAAAAAACCTTCTCGGCGCATGGCTTCATCTTGAAAAAGAAAAAAGGAGAGCAGATTTTCGGATAATTCTAGGGGGACAAGAGAATAGCCGCTGATGGGATAAAAAAAGCGCGGATAAGGATGCACCCACGCCTTCTCAAGACTTCGGGAGCAGATCTCGAGACGCTGCTGAAAAAGGTCCTTCAAAAGAATCGATTTCCAAGCCTCTTTTAAATCTCCAGAAGTTTGTACCGATTTCGATCCAGCGCAATGGCCGAGGCTTAAGGCAACATTTGTGATTCCAGGATCAATCCCGATCTGGATCGATGGCGCTAACGATTCCTCGGTTAAAATCAGCTCGCCAAAATGCGTTTCGATCAAGCTTTGCATTTGGCTTCCAGGAAAATCCCCTACGGCCACAACGGCAATCTCATTAGGACACATATTCCCTCGCGCAGGCAAATCGGATGCCATAAAATTCAAGCTCTGCCCAACAAGAGCATCCATGAATTGGGAGGAGGCCTTCTGTTTGCAATAATGAAAAAACTGTTCAACCGATTCCATCGATTCAATCATTCCATCATAGCGAAAAAGCTCCTCTTCAGAATGAGGCCGTTTCAAGACGACACGAAAAGAACCATGCCGAAGGGGGTAGTCGTGTTCTTGCACATAAGTCTTTACACCATTAGGAAGGTGTGTGATCTGCACCTTTTCTTCTTTTGGAAGAAGGTCTATTGCTTTTGCGAATGGGGAAAGAGCGCACAAACTGATTGTAAACAAAAAGGGTATGTTCATTGTCTCATTCTCCTAAATGATGAAAATGAAAAACCTATCCCAGTAAAATTTTTTGTCGATTTTCGGGATAGGTTCATAGTGGTATAAAAAACTTTCATTCTATGCAACCGATTTCTTTATTTCACTCCAAAAATTTGAATGAGGGGTTTTAAAAAAATTTCTTTATGTTATGATGAGGAAAAAGGTGGTCCGCAACCTGTAAAGCTCGAACAATGCGCCCTGCAGATAGATCAGAGGCAAGACGCCGCCGAAAGGCGGGCACCCGAAGAGCAGCAGATCGACTATCTTCACAAGCAGTGTTAGGCATTACAGGTTAAAAACCACCAAAAAGGAAGTCGCATGCAACCACGTACGATTTTTCTCTTCGGCGAGGCTGAGAAAGGGGAGTTTTGCACTCCTCTGCTTTGCAAATCTCTACCTCATCTGGCAGAGACTTTTGGGAACCCCCCGGAGGAGAGCTTAGGGATATTGTATGCCGTTCAAGCGCTGATGTATGAGCGCGAACTCATCTTTTTTCGTGTTAAAGAGGAGGGGTTTAGCGTTTCCGACTACATGCGAGGGATCCATCTCTTGAAAAATAAAGACGCTTTTCGCCATCTATCTGCAATCTGCATGCCGGGAGTAGGTGACGCCGAAATTATCGATGCGACCAATCCCATTTGCTCTCTCTACCGCAGCTTTTTGATCACGACGGAAAAAGACCTCTACGATTATCTCACTCACATCAAGTCAGGGACCGCTAGCTAAAATACTTAACGAGGCCTTCAGCTGTGGGCTTCATTCCTTTTGCCCCCGCTTTCCAATTTGCAGGACAGACTTCCCCATGATTTTCAAAAAAGATCAACGCATCGATCATCCGCAGAGCTTCATCGACGGAACGTCCCAATGGAAGATCGTTAACAAGCTGATGTCGGACGGTTCCCTGCTTGTCGATCAGGTAAAGGCCCCTATAGGCAATGCCCTCGTCTTCGTTGAGGACCTGATATAGGCGGGCAATCTGTTTGTTGATGTCGGAAACAAGAGGATATTCCACTCCCTCTATGCCGCCCTTGTTCCTAGGCGTATTTAACCAAGCAAGATGAGAAAACCAGCTGTCGATCGAACATCCTATGATTTGCGTGTTGCGCTGTTCGAATTCCTTTAGTTTTTCCTGAAAGGCGTGAAGTTCCGTCGGGCACACGAAGGTGAAATCGAGCGGATAAAAGAAAAAAAGAACATATCTGCCTAAAAAATCCTGTAGCGAGAAATCATCGACGATCTGCCCTTTAACGACGGCCTTAGCCTTGAAATCGGGGGCGTTTTTTCCAACTAAGCTGTTCATACTGTCCTCCAATGAATGACTTAACCATGTGCCTGGGCAATCCACTTTTCAGCGCCGATTGTCGTCGGCCCTCCGTGACCCGGGTATACCTTTGTCGCCGGGGGAAGCGCGGCTAATTTTTTCAAAGATTTCCACATTGCCTCGGGGCGCGCCGTCGGCAAACTCAAATTCCCAATGGTACCTCGAAACAAAGTGTCCCCTGAAATCAACACATTTTCAGCAGGCAGATAAAAACAAACGCCGCCTGGAGAATGGCCAGGAGTGTGCATCACCGCAATCTCGAGCTTTCCCACAATAAGTTTCTGTCCGTCGGCGAAATACCCGTCCGGTTTGACTCCTTTCAAGGGGAAAAAAAGCGGTAATTTGTCCGAACCGGGATTTTCTAAATTCGCTGCATCGTCAGGATGAATGTAGACGGAAACTTTTAACGCTTCTATTAATTCGCGGACGTCGACGATATGGTCCCAATGGGAATGGGTGAGCAGAATCATATCGATGTGCAAAGAAAGCTCTGTGGCGCGCTTCAGCAAGGCCTCAGCGCTCTCCATCGGCGCATCAATAATCGCAGCATGCTTCGTAGCCTCGCAAGCAAGAAGGTAGGCGTTGGTTTCTAAAGGTCCCGAAGGAAAGACTTCCAAAATCATGGATTAGAGTGTTACCTCGACTTTGCAACTTTTTGGGACCGCCTGCCTCGCCTATTTACTCTCGCCGTTCGACCCAGGGTGGAACGGGGAGTTATTCAAAACAGGAAGGGTTTAAAAAACCCCTTCCTGTTTTGAATAACTCCACCGAGCGCGAATATTTCGAGGCCTTCGGGTCCAAAAAGTTGCAAAGTCGAGGTTAATGCGCACCGGAGAGGATTCGAACCTCTGACCTCTCGGTTCGTAGCCGAGTGCTCTATCCAGCTGAGCTACCAGTGCAAAAGAGCTCTCTATCATCTAATTTTACCCTATTTACATCAAGCAAAGACCAAGAGTAAAAAATAAATTCAAAAAAATGACCTTCTCCTTCCTGTAAAAAAATGTATAAACCCTCTAGAATCTGCTAAAAACATAACGGTTATCCCTCTATGAACATCGTCATCTTAGGAGCTGGGGAAATCGGCGCTTACCTTGCGCAAATCCTGTCGAAGGAAGAGCACAATGTGATCGTCATCGACAAAGACCCCAAATCATTGGAACGGCTTTCGAGGTCTGCCGACGTGGCGACAAAAGTGGGGTCTGGGACCGATTGGCAGCTACTCGAAGATCTGCTCGAACAATCGCCTCATCTTTTTTTGGCCCTGAGCAACGACGATGAGACAAATTTCGTCGCATGCGCAATCGCAAAAAATTTAGGCTACCCCAAGACAGTCGCAAAAGTCCATCAACAGTCCTTTCTTCATCGCTCACGATTGGATTTCGCCCGTTTATTCTTTGTCGATCATTTTATTGGGACAGAGATGATTCTGGCGCACGATCTGTTCAAATGCATCACAAACCCCGGCAATGTCGCTGTGCAAAATTTTGCGCATGGAGCAGTTCAAATGCGCTCCATCATTATCTCTGAGAACAGCCCTTTGAGCAAATACAGCCTGTCGGAATTAAAATTACCCGAAAACCTGCTCATCGGCCTTATTCGGAGAAAGCCCACCCATGGAGAAGAGATGGCACCGGAAAGGGTCATTTTTCCGCGCGGACACGATTATCTCATGCCCGGCGACGAAGCGACTTTGATCGGCGAAACAAAAATGATGTCAGGGATTAATTCTTTATTTGAGATCCCTTCCAAACAAATCCGTTCCGTTGTGATCGTCGGAGGAACGCCGGTCGCTTGTCAAGTTTGCCATATTTTAGATGAAGAAGGGATCCATGCGCGGGTGATTGAGCAAGATGAAGAGCGGTGCCGTTTCCTCGCGGAACATCTCCCCCGCGCGACGATCCTCAATCAAGATCCTACCGATCTCAATTTTCTTTTGGCCGAGAAAGTCCATCTTGCCGACGCGTTTGTCGCCTGCACAGACTCAAATGAAAAGAATATTCTCGCCGCTGCCTTGGCCAAGCAGTCCGGCTGCAGCGAAGTGATCGCGCTCGTTTCGGATGAAAGTTATATTCCTCTTTTGCGCCGATTGGGGATCTTCTTCACAGTCTCGGAAAAAATCAGCGTGGCCAACCGGATCCATGCGATCCTTCAGGAAGATTCTGTCATTTCTGTGGCCTCCCTCTATCACAATCAAACAAAAATCATCGAGGTCAAAGTCTCTTCCGATTCAGAGATCGTCGGGATACCCATAGCCGACCTTGGAAAGTATCTGCCCGTGGACTTTTTGATCGCCTTGATAGAAAACCGCGGGAGGATCATGATTGCCAAAGGATCCAATATTTTGGCCCCAGGAGATACCGTGATCGTGATTTGCCATCCCAAACACGCCTCCCACCTCCAAAAAATCTTTTAGAACCCCGAAAATCGAGTGAGATTTTTTACGGGGATAGGTTCATATGCTTTTTCGCGAAATCAGCAGATTTTTAGGACGCTACTTCACCTATTTCTTGCTGATTCTTATTATTCCTTTTGGCCTGGCTATATTTGATGAATTTTTTTGGAAGCCGGCCCTTACGCCGCATGTTACGATCGGTTTTGCTGCGACAATAGGAGTCAGCCTCAGTCTCGCTTCTATCTGCCTGTATTTCGGCAAACACGCGACGGGGCATTTTCATCGCCGGGAAAGTATTTTGATCGTCGCTCTTATCTGGGTGTTAACACCCGCAGTTTCATCGCTTCCTTTTATTTTTTCTAAGACTCTCGAGAACCCTGTCGACGCTTATTTTGAAGCGATGTCAGGTTTAACGACGACGGGGTCCACAATCATGCACGCTAAATCTTTCGACCCGGAAACAGGTCAAGAAATCCCGATCCAGCTGCAAAATCTAAGCAAGCGTGAAACTGTGTATCGTTTCTATGGAACAATCGCCCCTTTGCGCGACCCAAGTGGAAAAATTGTGAAGACTGGAGTGGAGGCAGTGGGAAGAGCTTTGTTATTTTGGCGGAGTTTCCTGCAATGGATTGGAGGCATGGGGATCGTCGTTTTATTCATTACAATTTTGCCTGCCCTTTCGATGGGCGGACGCTTTTTATTCGAGGCGGAAGTGCCCGGACCCACGAAAGAGGCGATGACGCCCCGGATCAAAGAAACAGCGAGTCTATTATGGAGGATTTATTTAGGCCTGACAGTGCTGCAGATTTTTCTCCTGATGGTCACAAATTCTTCGATGGGTTTTTTCGATGCTTTGAACCTTTCCTTTTCTACAATTTCCACCGGCGGCTTTACAATTCGAAACGAGGGGCTTGCAGCCTATCATTCCCTGAGCACAGAAACGATCGTCTTGATCTTTATGATTCTGGGAAGCATCAATTTTACTTTCTATTTCCATTGCATCCGCGGAAAAATTTATCGCATTTATGAGCCCGAGTTTTTTGCCTTCCTTCTGACACTGTTCTTCGGCGCGGTCCTGATGGTTATTTTTCTTTTTCATACCCCCAAGATCCTCCTCACTTCACAAAACGGGATCTTTTCTTTCGCAGAAGCCATTCGGTATGGAGCTTTCCAGGCCGTTTCCGCTCAGACTTCGACAGGATTTGCCGTTGGCGACTACGAGTTATGGCCGACACCCACACTTGTCCTGCTTTTAATGTTGATGTTCTTCGGAGGCATGTCCGGATCGACAGCGGGCGGTATAAAAATGATCCGCCATCTCATTTTATTTCGGGTCATCAAACATAAGATCGAATCCATTTTCCGCCCCGATGCCGTGCGCTGCCTTAAAATCGGCAAGCGGGAGATTTCCGACAAAATAGCCATTACCGTCTTAGTTTTTTTTGCGATTTTGATCACAAGTACGGTCCTTGGAACTTTTCTTATGGTGATCGACGGGGTGGATATGCCAACCGCATTAGGACTGATTGCATCCATGGTCAATAACAACGGCCTTTCTTTTTTTGCCGCCGGGCCCACGGAAAGTTGCGCCTTTCTTTCCAATTTTTCAAAGATGGTTTCCATCATTTGGATGGCTTTAGGACGCCTTGAATTTTTCATTCTGCTCGTCCTTCTCGTTCCCGCATTCTGGAAAGGCAAATAATGACTGAAATTGATTGGGAAGAGCAGTGGAGAAATTTTTCTCCTGAATTCTATGACGGGTTGGCCCATATCGATCTGGGAGGCCCTGTTCTATGCCTTAAACCGGGCGGCGGGTTCGGCGATTTCTCCCACCCCACTACCCGACTGGTCATCAGCTTGATGGCTGATAGGATTAAAGATAACGTCGTCATCGACATTGGCTGCGGTAGCGGGATCCTTTCAATTGCCGCTGTATTGCTAGGTGCCCAAAAAGCTTACGGCATCGACATCGACGAAGAAGCCCTTCGTCATTCTAAAGAAAATGCCGCTCTGAACAAAGTTCAGGACAAAACCCGCTTTTCTATAAAATTCGACTCCCATTGGATAAAAAAAGAACCCTGCATCATCTTGATGAACATGATCGAGTCTGAACAGGAAACAGCCTGGGAATCTCTCCCCCAGCTCCACGATCTTAAATGCCAAGTCATCTCCGCGGGCATTTTAACGTCCCAAAAAGAGCGTTATCTTAACATGGTGAAGAATTGGGGTTGGAGCTTGAAAAAGGAAAAAGAAGAAGAGGGTTGGTCGGCATTTGTTTTGGAACAGTAAACTTAGAGGATGTCTTTTTGAGCTGGTTCGCTTAAAATTTAAAAGCTGGGAAGTTCAAACCTGTTCAGATCGGCTATTAACTTTTTGCCTTGCTGGATTTTTCTTATGGCATTCATACGGATTTCTCTGGGGACATTTTGTTTTAACAGCAGACGCTCAAACGCTTCAATTGATTCGGAGAATTTTTGAAGCGCAAAAGCGAAATTTCCCCATTGGTTTAATAGGCCATATTCGTAGATCCACTGCTCTTTTGGCAAGACTGTTTTAGGAACGGAAATCAAAGCGCCCGCCTTTGCATGTGCGTAGGCCAAAACCAGATTTTGATTTTTTGCATAATACTCTGCAAGATGATAAAGGGGAGAAGCGTGCGTTGGACAGGCTTTAAAATCTGCACAATGCTTTTCTATTAGCTTTGCTGATGCAGTGTTAGCAAGAGGTGCAAATTGAGATTGAGCTTTGGATTTTGCTGCAACGGAAAATTGCGTTTTGCCTTGCTGTTGAACCTCGAAAGGCATATCGGATCGCATACGCAGTTTTTTCCAAGTCTCGCACGATTCGTCGTAACTACCAACAGCATCTGCAGATTTTGCGAATTCAAGAAACAGGCCGTAATCGTAAATCCAAGTTTCATGGACAACTTTATCTTCACAAGGCTTGAAAGAAAGTCCCGACTTTAAAAGAACATAGGATGCAACGGCATTTCCCATTTTCATGTATTGGAGGGCCATATAATACAGCGGTTCCAACCTGGAAGGGCGATTTTTAAAGGCCCTGCAATAACTTTCGATAACGGTTTCTGGGTCGATCTGCATCTCCTCTTGGATTTGACCGATGCGAAACAGGGACCAAAACACCTCTTGTTCACTCCCGTCCATGGAAGCTCTCTTCTGGTAGTTTTGCAATGCCAGCGAATAGGATCTTGCGGATTCATAACTTTGGGCAAGGAAAAAGAGATTGCGACAGTTATTTGGATCTTCTTGAAGAGCTTTTTCTAATACCTCGGCATCTTTCAATGCTTTTAAAGGATCCTGAGATCGATGCCCTTCTTTAGAATCGGCAAAATTAATCACATTTTTAAGCAGCTGTTGTTTTTTAGCCTCGGATGAGTCTAAATTTTCATGCATGACACCTTTCCATGCCCAATTCAAATGATTGTTGGCTAATAAAACGCGTTGCCCCTGCAGATATGTTCCTTTATATTCACTATCGTACACTCGTACAAAACAGAGATAACAGTCCATGTCCAGCTTTTCTTTTTCTAAATCACTGGTGAAGACCAGCCTTTCATCGGCATCGATGAATAAAAGATAATCCCCTTTGTCTTTTGCCAGTTGCATGGCCTCATTGCGATTGTAGGCAAAATGGACCCAAGGTCTCTCATGCAACTCACCGGGGATATCGCTGAGAAATTTTTTGATGATCTCCTGGGTACAGTCTGTTGATCCAGTATCGACGATGACCCAATAGTCGATCAAATGTTTCACTGAAGCAAGGCAACGCTCGATAACGGGTGCCTCGTCCTTAACGATCATATTCAGACAGATTGTATGGGAAGATTCCAAAGCTACATTACAGAAAATTGAAGCAATGACAATCACAAATTGGAAAACAAAACGCTTCATTTATAGCCAAGAAAATAAAAGTTAACTTTTGGCCCTGATACCTCAAGGCACCTGCAAAGTCAAGAAAGAAAAATAACAGGATGAACAGGGTTGTTCGGAAGCCGAACAACCCAGGATAAAAAACGGGGTTCGGGGCTTCCCCGACCTGCCCATCCTGTTGCACCTCTTTAAACTTGTTCAAAGTTGGGCTGATTTTCAGGGAAGAAAAGGAAGAAAAGGGCTGGTCGGCATTTGTGTTTGATCAGCCCTCTTGAGTAACGTCTTACATCATGTCCATGCCGCCCATTCCACCCATACCCATACCTCCCATTCCGCCCATGCCTCCCATGCCTTCCATCGGCATAGTGGCTTTGGACTTGGGTTTCGGTTTTTCGGTGATCAAGGCTGCAATGGTGATCAAAAGACCGGCGATAGAGGCGGCATTGACGAGCGCGCTTTTCGTCACGAGCACTGGATCGATCACGCCCTCTTTAATCAGGTCGCCAAAAGTATCGGTCAAGCCGTTGTACCCCCAAGCGCCGTCTTTCTCGAAAATCTTTTCAGCGATCAAGTTGCCGGGTTTGCCGCAGTTGTTGGCAATCGCCGTTGCGGGCGCATAAGCGGCCTCGCGGATGATTTCGACACCGATCTGCTCATCGCCATTAAGTTTGAGATTATCGAGACACTTGACTGCGCGCAATAAGGCCACTCCCCCGCCAGGAACAATCCCTTCGGCAACGGCAGCTCGCGTCGCATGAAGCGCATCATCAACGCGCGCTTTTTTCTCTTTAAGTTCAGCTTCTGTTGCGGCGCCGACATTGATAACGGCAACACCGCCGACAAGTTTAGCGAGGCGTTCTTCGAGTTTTTCTCTGTCGTAATCTGATGTGCAATTGGCGATTTCGGCCCGAATTTGCGCGACGCGCTCTTGGATCATTTTTGGATCGCCTGCACCGTCGACGATAGTCGTTTCTTCTTTGGAAATTTTAATTCTTTTTGCATTTCCAAGGACTTCAAGGCCGACGTCTTCCAAGCGCAAGCCCACCTCTTCGGTGACAACTTTGCCGCCGGTGAGGATCGCGATATCTTCGAGCATGGCCTTCCGGCGATCCCCGAATGCAGGAGCTTTTACCGCGCAAAGAGGCAATCCAGCCTTCAGCTTGTTGACGACGAGCGTGGCCAGGGCCTCTCCCTCGACGTCTTCGGCAATGATGAGAAGCGGACGCTGTGTTTTTTCCATCGCTTTTTCCAAGATAGGGACAAGGTCGCGTACGTTGGAGATTTTCTTGTCCGTAATCAGAATGAGCGCATTGTCGTATTCGACAGTCATCTTTTCAGCATTGGTGACAAAATAAGGAGAAAGGTAGCCCTTGTCGAATTGGGTTCCTTCGACAACATCGAGAGTGGTATCAATCCCTTTGGCTTCCGCGATCGTGATGGTCCCGTCTTTGCCGACTTTTTCCATTGCTTCAGCAATAATTTTGCCGATTTCAGGATCATTGTTTGAGGAAATCGTCGCAATTTGGTTCACTTCTTCAGGCTTGCTGATTTTTGTGGCTAATTTGTCCAAGGCCTCTGTCATTTTTTCGACGGCCTTCTCGATCCCGCGTTTGACGCTCATCGGATTGGCCCCGGCGATGACATTCTTCACCCCCAGGCTGTAGATAGCTTCGCCAAGCACAATAGCTGTTGTCGTCCCGTCGCCTGCGACATCTGAAGTTTTAGAGGAAGCTTCTTTGACGAGCTGTGCGCCCATATTCTCAAATTTATCTTTCAGAGTGATCTCTTTGGCAACTGTCACTCCGTCTTTTGTGGAAAGAGGAGTGCCATACCCTTTGTTGATCACGACATTGCGTCCTTTGGGACCTAAAGTAACGATGACCGCTTTTGCAAGCGTTTTTACTCCCCTGAGAATCGACTTCAGGGCTTCTTCGTTGAATTGCAGCATTTTTGCCATAGTCTTTAATCTCCAATTTTATTTTTTTTAAACGAGGACGCCAAGAATATCTTCTTCCGACATGATGAGGAAATCCGCCTGCTCATCTTCGGTTTTCACTTCTGTTCCCGCATAGGAGGAAAAGAGAACGAGATCTCCCACGCTAACGTTGACTTTTTTTAAATTTCCCTTGTCGTCGATTTTACCGGGTCCAATGGCGACGACTTCACCCTGACGGGGTTTTTCTTGAGCCGTTTCAGGGAGTAAAATCCCCCCTCTAGTCATCTTCGTTTCTGAACGTTTGACTAAGACACGGTTGCCGAGCGGCTTAATTTGTTGTGTTGCAGACATGGCAAAAAACTCCTTTGGAATGATTCTATATGAGTGAAATCGTATGCAGAATTGTTTTTTAAGTCAAGGAGGGAAAGACGCGTTTTAGCAAAAGAATTTATCAAGTGCTAATTCAAAAAAAGGAATAGCAATAAAGATTATTTTTTTCTTAAGCCTCAAAGAGATCGACAATAGACATGCCGGGTGACATGGCTATTGTGAAGATTCTCTGAATTAAAAAAACCTAATACAGAAGATATTTCCTTCGCTCTTGAAGGAATTGTTCTCTTTCTTCTTTTTCGTAGAGGATGAGCTTCCAAGCGACGTATTTCTCTTCGCGGAGCAAAGTGAACATCTCATCGTTGCCATTTGCTTTGCAGAACAAATCTTTTTTTGACGCCGCGAGCTCATTCAATTTGGCTAGAACTTGCTTGGGGTAAAGATTTTTTAAAATGCCTAAGATCATGTATTGGGTGCTCACAGGGCGGTACGATTTGGCATCGGTCACGATGATCATGATCCCCTGGCAATCTTTTGCTTTATAGGCGCCGTAGAAGGGGCGGTAGTGAAACGGGAGAAAATGCACTCCCGGCAATTTTTGCTCGTTGAGCTTGTCGGACAATTGTTTGGCTTTGATCCAGGGCGCCCCGACAACCTTGAACGGGAGTGTGTAGCCGATCCCAATGTTCACAAGAGACAATTCTCCGAGCAGCCCTGTTGAAGCATAATATTGCGGGGTGTCCGATTCGGGGATGTAGGGGCTTGTCGGAATCCAGGTGAGTCCCGTATCCGCAAAGGTCATCGACCGTTTCCACCCTTTCATCGCAATCACTTTCAGCTTGCAACCGATCTGGTATTTTTCATTAAAAAAACGCGCGAGCTCTCCGATCGTCATTCCATGGCAATACGGGACATTCAAATAACCGATGTAAGACCGCCATTTTTTTTGCAGCATCGGGCCGTCGACAATGAGCCCATTGATCGGATTGGGGCGGTCAAGGACCATCACCGGGATATTCCGTTTGGCAGCTTCCTCCATGACGTAGCAAAGCGTCGTCGTGTAGGTATAAGAGCGGCATCCAATATCCTGGATGTCGAAAACAAGCACATCGAGGCCCTCAAGCATGTGCTCTGTCGGCTTTCTCGTCCGGCCATGCAAGCTGTAGACGGGGATTCCTGCCGGCCCTTTGCCCTCTTCGACTTCTTCAAAGGCATAAGCTTGCCCATTCAGGCCATGTTCCGGGGCGAAGAGAGCGGCCAGTTTAACTCCAGGAGCCTTCTCTAAAAAAAGATCGATGGTCGAACGCATCGCGCTGTCGACGCCGGTATGATTTGTGATGAGGCCAACCCGTTTTCCTTTAAGTGCATCGACCATCCCATCCTGAAAAAAAACGTCGACGCCGAGTTGCACACTGGCAGAATATGCATAGAAATGAATACAGATGATAAAAATTGCAGCTCGAAGAAACATTCTACCCCCTAAAGACCTACTATTATCACCTATTCTTAAATAATCAAAAATTAAAGAATTTATTTGTGGGTCTGTGTTAGTGATAGAATTTAAAGGAGTCCTACATGACAACCACTGAGCCCGGTTCTCGCTATCTTAAAGAAGCGATGCAAATCCTCTCCTCGCATCGTGGAAAATCCTTAACTCTTGAACAGCGTGAAAAACTGGCGATTGAGCTTGCGGCTCTTATGCTGAACGAGGCCAATCGTACGATGACTTGGTCCGAAAAGAGAATTCAAAACGAACTTTCTCGGATGATGCGCGACCCGATTGGCAAGGTCTTTACCACGAGCATGACCGACCAATGTTTTCGCAGCCATCGCTCTGCGCGGGTCGCAGATCAGCTTGTTTATCTTGTCAACCAATTGGGAATTCCGAAATACCTGGGTTGGTCGAAACGGTTTTCCCTGGGTGCATTCCAACTTCTCGGACGACCCTTTTCCTGGGTGCTAGTCCCCCTGACAACCTTTACTTTGCGAAAAGCAACAGCCCGCGTCATTCTTCCCGGCGAGAAGGAAGCGTTGAAAAAACATATGGCAAAAAGGCGAAGGGAAGGCGTGAGGCTGAACATCAACCATCTGGGAGAAGCGATCCTTGGGGAGGCCGAAGCAAAAAAGCGCCTGGACGTCTATCTGAAAGATTTGAGCGGGGAAGAGATCGAGTATGTTTCGGTCAAAATCTCGACAATTTACAGCCAAATCCATCTTTTGGGCTGGGAAAAAACCCTTGAGCAATTGAGCGAAAAACTTCGCGAGCTTTACCGCACGGCAATGAAGCACACATTCACACGCGCTGACGGAACAAAAGTCCCCAAGTTCGTCAATCTAGACATGGAAGAATACCGCGATCTAGGCTTGACCAAAGAGCTCTTCATGAACGTTTTAGACGAGCCCGAGTTTCTCGGATATTCTGCCGGTATCGTTTTGCAAGCTTATCTGCCCGATTCCCATGACATCCAAAAAGAACTGACCGAATGGGCCATGGAGCGAGTGAAAAAAGGCGGCGCCCCGATCAAAATCCGTATTGTCAAAGGGGCTAATCTGGCGATGGAGCAATTTGAGGCGAGCGTCCGCGATTGGCCGCAAGCTCCGTACCGAATGAAATCCGATGTCGACGCCAACTATAAAAAGATGGTCACTTACGGTTGTGAGAAAGCTCACGCCCGAGCTGTACACCTCGGCGTCGCCAGCCATAATCTTTTCGATATCGCTTATGCCATGCTCATCCGCATCGAAAATGAAGTAGAGCATGAGATCACTTTCGAGATGTTAGAGGGAATGGCCGATCATATCCGCCGCGTCGTCCAAAAATTGACAAGGGAGATCCTGCTTTATTGCCCTGTCGCTACCAAAGAAGATTTTCAGAGCGCCATTGCTTATTTGATCCGGAGGCTGGATGAAAATACCGGCCCCGACAATTTTTTACGTGTCACATTCGGCCTAAAGCCCGGCACTACTGAATGGGAAGAACAAGTCCTTCTGTTCGCCAATGCATGTCGAGAGATGAATACAGTCTATACCACATCTCGACGGGTTCAAGACAGAAACAAGCCGCCTGTGCATCTTCCTCTTTCAGCTCCTTTTGAAAACGAGGCCGACACCGATTTCTCCCTCCAGCAAAATCGGGATTGGGCCCAAAAAATCATCCAAAAATGGTCAACCGTCAAATTAGATAAAATTCCGCTGGTCATCGCCGGCAAAGAAATCCAAACCCCCATGGAAGAAACGGGCGTGGACCCCGCCAGCCCCCACAATGTATTGTACCGCTATTCTTTGGCGGACTGGGATCAGGTCGACGCAGCGCTCGTGTGCGCTAAAGAACAGGAAGCGAAATGGAGCAGAACGAGCGTTGAAGAACGTTGCAAACTTCTTTCGAAGGCCGCGCAAAAAATGCGGGAAAGGCGCGATGATTTGATCGGAGTGATGATGGCCGACGGAGGCAAAGCGATTCTCGAAGGCGATACGGAAGTTTCGGAAGCGATCGATTTTGCCGAATACTATTTGCGCAGCATAAAAAAGATGCACGCCTGCAAGGATATCGAATGGACGCCGAAAGGCACTGTCTTAGTCACGCCTCCCTGGAATTTTCCCGTCTCCATACCCGCAGGAGGAATCCTAGCTGCCTTGGCAGCGGGCAATTGCGTGCTATTCAAACCCGCGCCCGAAGCAGTTTTGACGGGCTGGGAGCTCGTCAAAGTACTTTGGGAAGCGGGAATCCCGAAAGAAGTCCTCCAATTCATCAATTGCCCGGACGAGCCAGTCGGTTCAAAACTCATCGCCGATCAGCGGGTCGATTGCATCATTTTAACGGGAGCTACTTCGACGGCAAAATTATTCATGCGCATCAGGCCCGGCCTCGACCTCTACGCAGAAACGGGAGGAAAAAATGCAATCATTGTCACGGCGCTCGCCGATCGCGATTTGGCAATCAAAGACACCGTTGCTTCTGCCTTCGGCCACAGCGGTCAGAAGTGCAGCGCCTGCAGTTTGCTCGTCCTCGAAGAGGAGGTGTATGATGATCCCCATTTCCTTCAACAGCTCAAAGATGCGGTAGAAAGCATCAAAGTCGGTGCTTGCTGGGAATGTTCGTCTAAAGTCACCCCTCTTATCCGTGAGCCACATGACGCACTTCTCCGCGGCTTTTTAAAACTGGAAAATGGCGAATCGTGGCTGGTCGAACCCAAACGCGACCCAAAAAATCCTAATCAATGGAGTCCGGGAGTCAAAATCGGTGTGAAAGAAGGAAGCTTCATGCATACGACTGAATTGTTCGGCCCCATTCTAGCCGTGATGCGCGCAAAAAGCTTGAGCCATGCGATCGAAATCGCTAATGGCACGCCTTATGGACTCACTTCGGGACTTCAAAGCTTGGACGAAAGAGAAAAGAAAATCTGGATGGAAAAAATCGAAGCCGGAAATTGCTACATCAATCGCGGCGTTACCGGCGCAATTGTCCGGCGCCAGCCTTTCGGGGGAACAAAGGGGAGCAGCTTCGGCAACGGAGCAAAAGCGGGGGGACCCAATTATGTCATGCAATTTGCTCATCCTCGAGAAATCGCTCCGCCGCAAGAAAAGGAAGCTTTAAGCGAAGGGGTCAACAAATTAGCGTCGATCCTTCAAAAATACCCGATGTCTACAGAGGAATTGGGCATCTGGTACGCCAGCGCGGCCAGCTATGCCCACTGGGCCAAGCATTTTGCCCAGGACCACGACCCTTCCAAAATTATCGGCCAAGATAATATCCTCCGTTATCGTCCCCACAAAAAAGTCTGTTTCAGAATCCAGGAAAAAGACAGTCCTCTCGACATTTTAAGGGTCCTGGCCGCTGCCTTGAGCTGTGGGTCGCAGCTGCATGTCAGCTGGAGCAAGGACAATACGGTTATGAAAGTCCACGATCACCTTCGGCAGCATTTTTCCTCATTTCACTTTTCCGAAGAGAGCGAAACACAGTTTGTCGACAGAATTAAAAAGGGGGAATTTCGCCGCGTACGGCTGATCAGCGAACCTTCAAAAGAACTCATTCTTGCATCGAGCGAATCCGCTGCCTTTCTAGACTGCGCTCCAGTGCTATCCAACGGCCGGTTTGAATTGCACCGGTTTTTACGCGAAATCATTTTCAGCATCGACTACCACCGCTACGGCAATCTAGGCACGCGAGAGGGCGAACACCGCAAGCCTCTCGTATAATTTGCGTAAAATATTATTTTTAAAAATCATACTTTTTATGTAACGTCCGGATTATCTCCATGAACAAGGAAACTCATCCACATATGATCGCCACATCCGTCGTCCAAATCATTCTGCTCTGTCTCAAACGAAGAAAGTCAAACAAGAAAACTAAAAAATCCCTCTGATCTTTCGATTAATGTTCATCGGCTGCGCCTTCAGCAAATCTGAAGCGCCGACATTGTCCTTGGCCAAATTTTGAATCCCTCTGTGTATAAAAATTCAAAAGCTTTATGATGGGTGGAATTTTTACACCTGACCTATGGAAACACTTAATCCTCAACAGCAAGTCGCAGTCGATCACGTCGAAGGGCCGCTTCTCGTCCTTGCGGGAGCAGGGTCTGGCAAGACGCGGATTGTCACTTTTCGGGTCGCTCATTTATTGAAATTGGGAGTACCTTCCACAGAAATTTTAGCAGTCACTTTTACCAATAAGGCCTCTGCGGAGATGCGCCACCGGATTTTGCACCTGACGCATCGATCTGTCTTGACCTGCACTTTTCACAGCCTGTGCGCGCGGATATTGCGGGAATCGATAACGGCATTGACCTATTCCCGAGACTTCGTCATTTATGACGACGAAGATAGTGAAAAAGTGCTCAAAGAGTGTTTTGCAGCGTTACAAATGAAAGAGGAAAAAGGAGACCTCAGAAGTTTCCGCTCTCAGATCTCCCAGGCGAAAAATGCGCTCGTCGAACCGTATCAGCTTTCCAAAGAGGAAAAAGCTTTCCAAGAGGTCTACGAGCTCTATCAAAAGAAATTGAAGGAATATAACGCCCTCGATTTCGATGATCTACTCTTCTTAACTGTGAAGCTTTTCCAGAAAAACCCTGAAATTCTCGAACAGTACCAAAAACGGTGGTCTTTCATCCTGATCGATGAGTATCAGGATACGAATGCCGCCCAATACACGATCACGAAGCTGCTGGCGGAACAGCATAAAAATGTCTTCGCCGTCGGAGACCCCGATCAATCGATTTATTCGTGGAGAGGGGCTAACATTCATAATATTTTGAACTTCGAGCAGGATTTTCCCGGGGCCAAGGTGATTGCCCTTGAGCAAAACTACCGCAGCCGCAGCAACATTTTGGAAGCGGCAAACGCGCTAATCAAGAAAAATGCAAGCCGCTACGAAAAGAATCTGTGGAGCGACCGCGGCGAAGGACAAAAGATCGGACTTTATATCGCCGAGAACGATCATGGGGAAGCGGACTTTGTGGTCGGGCAGCTTTACAAACTCCACCGTGACAAAGGCGTCTCATTTAACGATTGTGCGATCTTTTACCGCACCAACTTCCAGTCGCGCATCTTTGAAGACCATCTTCTTAAAGAACGCATCCCTTATGTCATCGTCGGAGGGCTGTCTTTCTATCAGAGGCGCGAGATCAAGGACGTTCTAGCCTGGCTCCGCATCGTCCAATCCGGCACGGACTATCTTGCTTTTGTACGCACGATCAACCTCCCCAAGCGGGGATTAGGAGAAGCCACCCTAGATAAGCTCCGTGATTTTGCCCAAGGCCTACAAACGAATATTTTTGATGCATGCCAGGAAATTGCAGAAGGGCGGGTTAATTTTAAACTATCGCAAAAACAACATGAAGGGCTCAAAGAGTATGTTCGCATCGTCTCCGGCTTAAGAGAAATGGCCAAACAGGGACGCCCCTTGCATGAGCTCATTGCGGAGGCGTTGGAGCGTTCACGGTATCTCGAGTACTTGCGCGATGATCCTGAAACTTACGAAGAAAGGCGCGGCAATATTGAAGAGCTCGTTTCCAAGGCTGCAGAATGGGCGGAAGAAGTGGAACATCCTTCCCTGGCCGCATTTTTAGAAGAGTTGACGTTGAAATCCAGCGCCGATGAGAAAGATCCGTCCGGAGCGCATGTGCGCATGATGACTTTGCACAACAGCAAAGGACTCGAATTTGCCGGTGTCTTTCTTGTCGGGATGGAAGAAGAGCTCTTTCCTCATGTCAATGCCATGGAAAGTCAGGAGTCGTTGGAAGAAGAACGCCGTCTTTGCTATGTCGGCATGACGCGCGCCAAGGAATATTTATTTCTCTCGGCATCCCGATTCCGTTACTTATGGGGAATACCGCGGATGATGCGGCCAAGTCGCTTTCTCAAAGAAATCCCCGAACATTTTTTTCAATCGCAGGCTCTCAAGGTTTCACAGCGGGATAATATCGAATACGATCAGGAAGAGGAAACTTTCGAGCCGGGAGATGCAGTCTCCCATCGCGATTTTGGAACAGGGGTCGTCCGAAAAAGCTACCGCACCTCCTTAGGGCTGACCTATGATGTCTTTTTCCCTAAAGCGAACACGATGCGGTCCCTCGTTGCTAAATTTGCACGGTTAACAAAGGAGTAGGTGTGAAAAAAAATATCCTAACAGCGACTTTTATCCTGATTCTTTCTTCTGTTTTCGGGGCATTGACTGTGACTTCAGTCACGCCCTCCACGGGAGGGATTGACGATGCAGGGTCCGTAACACTGAGCGGAACTGGCTTTACCACGGTCGCAGAGGTTTTATTTGGAAGCGTAAAATCGCCCCATTTCCAAATCATTTCGGATACTTCACTAGTCGCAAAAGCGCCTATTCCTATAGGACCAGCGGGACTTGTGCACGTGAAAGTCAGTAATGGACAAACAACATCCTACATTTCTTATCAAAACAAATATGTTTTCACTGGGGGAGGCTCGTTAGCTTATTTTAGCCGGATCGCTGCCAATATGGGCGGTGCCATTATTCCTTACAGTCTTTCTCAAGGGATTTCGCCCCCTCCAAACATTCCCTTAAACGGTTCCACTTACAATTTGGCAATTTATCCCACTAATTCGAGGCTTTACGTTGCTAACGCGTATGGCACCTCAGACTATAGTCTCATCGTCGTAGATATCCCTAAAAACCTGATGATCGCTGAAATCCCTTATGCAAATCAGATCATGGACATCGCCATTAGTCCTTCCGGCAAAAGCGGATATGTCATTTACGGCAACAAGTTATCCGAAATCAATCTCAATAACAATACAATCGCCTTTGAGCTCACTTTGCCTTACAACGCATCTCAATTGGCAATCACCCCGGACGGCCTCAAAGCTTACATTACACATGAAAATAACCATCGCATCTCCGTTGTCGATTTGAAGCTAAACCATGTCACCACTTCGATTCCTATGGATAACCCTTATGCTCTGGGCGTAGACCCCTCGGGCAATTACCTTTACGTGACTACACATGACCACTGCTACGTCCTGGAAACTAGTTATAATATCATTTTGAATAAATTTCCCGTAGGCCGTCAACCTTCCGCCCTCGCTGTTAATCCCAATGGAAGCGAAGCCTATGTCGCTAATTTTGAAGACAATACTGTCAGCGTACTCAGAGTGTGTCATGATCCACATACGACCATTCCTGTTGGAAACGGACCCGTGTCGATAGCTGTTGCCCCGGATGGAAAGATGGGATATGTCTCCAATGCGACAGATGGAACAATGACAATCATCGATTTAATGACCTTTGAGGTTGTAACAACAGAACCCATCGATCCCTTCCTTTCGGGGATTGTGATCACACCCGACCAATCTCCTATTGCTAATTTTCAAGCGACGAGCGCTGATGGATTTTTAACTTACAATTTCGATGCATCTTCGTCGATTACTCCCATGGGAGAGATCACAACCTATACCTGGCTTTTTGAAAGTTCTCCTGTGACAACAACGAGTCCTTTTGTGACGCATGAGTTTGGAACCCCAGGAACATACCCCGTCACATTGACGGTGACCAATTCCGCCGGAACATCGACCACGCAGGCCTTCACGGGTAAGACGATGAGTCGGAATGGAAGCTACCTTGCTCAAATCGTGAAAAACGTGAATGTGCCCTGGCCTCCACAAGATGATTAAATTGATCCATCACATTGCGCACGGAGATCCACTTTTTCCAATACCGGTCTCTTAGCCGCAATCCTTTCAGGTTGGGAATCCATGGGGAAGGAGCGATCACTTTGCCTAATGACCAACCCGGGCGCCAGAATCTTGCGTTCTGTTCGCTCCGGCAAATTGTGATTGTCAGCAATCCAAAGCAAGAGGCGAGATGCCCTATTCCCGAGTCATTGCCGATCATGTATCCCGATTCGGAAACAAACGCGGCCATTTCCATCTGAGTCGAAAATAAAGGCGCATCGAGTTTCTCGACATCCCAATTCCTACGTTCTTCCGGCGTCAATATCAAGGAAGGGGAAAAATCTCTTCGCTGAAGTTCCAGGGCAAGTTGGATATATTTTTCCCGAGGCCAATTCTTTCCCTCCCTTGAACTTGTGGGATGAATAATGACCCTTTTTTCAAATTTTCGCGGCTTGATTCCGTCCGGAATGACGATCCCGTTGGACTTTGTGACGACAGTAAACTTAAGAACGTCTTTGCAGAAGGTATAGAGATTTTCCACAAAAGAGCGAGTGCCATCAAAACGCCCCTGTTCCCAAAAAGGGTAGTCGCGGTTTGCGGTCGCGATGGGATTAAGAACGGTTGTTCTCTCAGGATAATGCTGTTGGCAATGGGCTAAAATGGCTTGCATCCATGGCGACTTTTCCAAAATGATGAAGAAGCGGTCGTAACAAGACAACAAGGAATCCATTTCTTCCGGGACAGGAAATTTCCGCAAAGAGAGATGGGGAAACCACGGTTGAAGCTGGCCTAGGAAGGGATGAAAGGTGGTCACCTCCCCGCCGTTAAGATGAAGATTATTAGAAAGCACCAAAGCGATCAATCCGTCGCCAAGCCCCAAACAGCTGAATACTGCATAACGTTTCATAAGTGTTCACAAGGATATTCAATGCTTTAATTGCTGTATACCCAAGTTGACTCAAAATTTGGGTATAAAGCAGCTTTACATTTTGTTTTAACTAAAACGCGAATAGACAAAATTGATTATTAAATGTATTCATGAAAATAAAGAGAAATACATTATGTGTCCCTTGTCGTTAATACAAGAAAATCAAGCTTCATTAAAACAACAACAACAGTTATTGATAAATTTAGCGATGAGGCAAGCTTTTCATGTCCTCCAACTTCCTGTATTGGAATTGTCCGAATGGCTGAAAATGGAAATCGAAGCCAATCCCATTTTGGAAATCGACTTCGCTCAAGAGGAGCAGAAAGTAAACCTGGATGATTTCGAGCGAAAGCCCCTGCGCAATAGATCTCTAGAATTGATGGACCAAAGGCGGAGGACCCATCAAGAAAACCTACTAACGGCCCCAATTTCCCTTTATGAGTATCTGACAAGACAAATCTCCTTGGCCATCGCAGATCCAGAAAAGGCGCGGCTGGCAGAATTGATCATCGGCAATCTCAATGAAAAAGGCTTTTTAGAAACGGCGCTCTCCGAGATCGAGCCCTCCATCCCTTTGGAAATCAAACAAAACGTCCTCTTGCAAATCCAATCCTTCGATCCCCCAGGAATCGCCGCTAGAAATCTTCAGGAATGCCTTTTGCTGCAACTCAAGATAAAGGGGAAAGGCGGCGGTAAAGCAGCCGCCATCATCGCACATGCATTCGATGATCTGGTCCACAATCGATTGCCGCGTATTGCGCAAAAGCTTAAGATCCCCATGCCTCACCTGCTCAGGGTGATTAAAAGAGAAATCGCGCCGCTCGATTTATATCCAGGATATCAATTTTTCAACTCTTCAGCCGCACCTCTTATCCCCGACTTGCATTTTGTGTGCCTGGAAGGAAAATGGCACATCGAGATCAACACTACTTTGCTCCCGCGCTTTCAAGTCGTTCCCATTTATCAGCAGGCGCTTAAAGATGCCTCATTGCAAAATGAGGAGGCTTCGTACATTAGGCGCCATCTGGTTAGCGGACGTTGGCTAGGAAAGATTATCAAACGGCGCAATGAAACACTGCGTCGGATAGGAGAGTTTGTTCTTAAACGGCAAATCGATTTCTTTGAAGGAGAAAAAGTAGGCTTTGCGTCGATGACAATTCAAGAAGCGGCGACCGAACTCAGTCTGCATGAATCGACAATCACCCGCGCGATTTCCAACAAGTATGCCGCCTGCCCTCAGGGGCTTTTTCCCATGAAAACCTTCTTCAGTCAGGCGATTCATACCCCCAACGGCAGAAAGATCTCTAAGCACAATGTACGGAAAATGCTCGCCCGAACCATTGAAAATGAAGACAAGATCAACCCTCTTTCCGATGACGAGATCGCCCGTCAATTCCAATCCTTAGGGATCCCCTGTGCAAGACGCACAGTCTCAAAATACCGCAACGCTTTAAAGATCGCCCCTGCTGCCAATCGCAGAAAGTGGGAAGAAAGCACAATATAGTTGTCGCCAACGCAAGCTTTTTTCTTTCTCCTTTGCAGCGAAAGAAAGGATCTCGCTTGGAGAACACTTGGCAAAGTATTCGATTTCTCTGTCGGTGAGACGGAGAGCAACAGCAAGAGTATGGCCGGCTACTATTTTTTCCAATTGTTTCAAGACGCAGGAAAATATCCTTTGTGAACGTACCAATCGGACCAATCCTAGACCCAAAACGGCCACTGGCGACCATAACAAATAGTTTGCTCCCAGAGAAATATCGAAAAACATCTCCGATAGGCAGCATAGCCAAGAAACAGCCATCACTAAAATAAATCCTAGAGATTCTCGTGCACGGGAAAAAAGAGGGCCGAAATAGCGGCGCAAGGGATTTTTGGAAGTGAGAAAGGCCAAAATTTCTTCAAAACGGGGTTCTTCAAATGCTACCCGCATCGCATGGACCATTTCATGGGCAATAGTTTCTTCAAGAGGATATAAACGGGTAAAGCGGTTGTTTTTAATCTGTATCGACACCGACGCTGCCTGACCGCCTTCTTCTATCCAGGCCGCTGCCCCTTCCCAGGGCCGCAGGCCTTGATGGCCATACCGAATTTCTACCCAGTCCGGCACGGAATGAAAAAGTTTTTTTGTAATTTCGAAAGCCGCAGGACAAAAATGAGCCTTTTTCTCCGCTCGGCTTCTTAGAAAAAAAAGCTCGTCAGGTTCATGAGGACCAGGGAATAATCCCTGTTCACTTAATTTTATTAACTCTTCATTCAAGATCTAGCCTTCGCAATTACTCTTCTGAGAGTAACAAAAAGAATAATTAACCCCAATAGATTAAGCATAGAAGTCACACCGAAAAAAAGAAGCATTTTATTACTTTTTTTACTGAGAATCATCAGCCTCTGTCTCACCATTTTCTCGAAAGGGGATTCTTTATCATGCCAAACCCCGGCGTAGAGATGCCGCGCATAGATCGCCAGCTCATCTTTCGGGGCGTCAAAATAATAGGCGGGGAAGACAATATCGCGATTGCCACCTTGGTTTACCATTTGCTTGATCGCCTCGCCGAAAAGCCAAAAGGTTCGATGCAGAACTCGGGTGAGCATTGAGTCGCGGTCCGTCCCCGGATAGTCTTGTTCCACCTGGTCCCACTTGTCTGCGAGCATTTCCATGCAGCGCAATAAAATCGGATGGCCGGGCTTGATCCCAATTAAATTATTTGTCGGATGAATGCAGGTGGGAAGGCAGCTTGTGTGAGGCATATCGATCCCGCAAAAAAAGTCATACGCCTCACTCAACTGATCAAAGGCTTTGAAACATTTGACATCGTGATCGACGTAAATGCCTCCCTCGCGGTACAAAATCTCATAACGCAGCAGATCCGATTTTTCGGCGTAATTGTCCGATTTTGCGAAGCAGTTTTTAAGTTTTAAAAATTCCACATCCTGGATCATGCGCAGCTGCATCCCGGGGCAAGGGAGCGGCCTTTGTCTATCCGTCCAAAAACAAAACGTCCAATCCGGATGTTTTGCCATCCAAGTCCGAACATTTTGTACAGACTCCCGAGGAAATTGACGCGGCCCAATCCAAATAAAATGGACAACTTTGGGAACGCGTGCCATTCCCTCTTCCGTCGCTCTGACTAACCCTTTTTTCAATTCATAGAGTCGTTGATAGAGATGCAAATGCTCGAAATCTTCTTTGGTTTGCACATATTCCCAGGTCGGCAGATTTTTACCCGACAGACTTTCAAAGTCATCGGAAGTGGGATGCGCAATTTCTTTCTTTTTTTGGCAACCGCTCGAACACAAGCAGGCAATAAGTAAGATCAGCCAGCACTTGGTCATGTTTTTTTCCTCTTATAGAATCTAACGCCTAAAATAGATCCATTCAAAATCACAAGGCCTGCAAGCACGAATAAAATACTCCGATTTTTCTTTCTGATTTTGCCCAGTGAATGTTCTTTCCTATCCGCCTTGTTTATTCCAAAGAATTGTCGTGTATAAAGGGGAGGCATTCCGGATTTGGCGAAGAAATAAGCCGCTGGGAAGATGATATCGGTGTTGCCTTCGCTATCAATGGCTTTTTCGACAGCCTCCGTCATGGCGATGTAAGAGGGCTGCAGCATCGCTTCCGGGGGAGAATAAGCAATATCCCACCGTTCCACAATTAAATCGATCACTTTAGCCATCACTGGATGACGAGGCCGGGAACCCAATACTCCATTGCCGCATGTCACACCTCTGCCCGCAACCGGCTCATGCGGAGATTCCAATGCGCAGAAAAAATCATAGCCGTGGTGCATGCTGTTGAACGACCTCAGGCATTCCGCATCATGGTCAACGTACAGCCCGCCTTGCTGAAATAAAATTTCATAGCTGAGCAAATCGGATTTTACTTCCCAATTTTGAGAAAGCTCGAAGCATCTTCCCAATTTGATAAAGGCAAAATTTTTGACAAGATTTTTTTCCATTCCTTCACAAGGAGGATCCCGGTCTCTGTCTGTCCAAAATTTGACTGTCCACGCAGGATGTGTCGCGATCCACGAACGAACATTTTCCACAGATTCCGGAGGAAAAGCGCGAGGCCCCAGCCAGATGAAATGCACAACCGGAGGAATTTTATAACCTCCCTTTTGCAGATACTGCGCCATTTTATGTTTTTGAAAAAGAGCCTTCGATTGCTCCAACAATTCGAAGTCCTTGGCCGTTGAGGTATAATTCGAATCCGAAGCCTCTCCTCCCATCAACATCTCAAACTCGTGTTCATCTATTGGGTTTTGTTTCGCAAACGCATGGCCGGCGAAAATAAGAAATATGAAAAACCATCTCATGATTTATTACCTTTTTTCTTGCGCAAAAGAGGGTAAAGCAAAAAAGCCGCCATTCCCACATTCACAGCAGCTAAGGAAAGTCCGAGAACAAAAGTATGGGAAGATTCCTTTTTAACATTCTTGAACAATCGCTTTTCTTCACGAGAGGGGTCAGCCTTGTACCAGGTCCCCTGATGCCGGTGCACTGCATACACCGCGCTCTTCCTTTCGGAAAGGCTGAAAAAATCAGGAGGAAAAACGGCATCCCTGCGGCCCAAGCGATTGTGCGCCTCTTTGATCCCCACGCCGAGCGCTTTAAAGCCGCGGTGCTGCACGCGGTTATGAACGGAAGAGGGATCTGAACCGGGATATTGATTTTCCAAAGAGTCCCATTGACCCATGAGCCATTTTTTTCCCGCTTTTAGAATGGGATGCTGAGGCGTTGATGCGAGGAGGTGAGGAGAAGGATTCAATGAAGAGCTCAACACCGTCTGTCCGATCAGATCCATCCCGCAAAAAAAGTCATAACTTTGCTGCAAAACGGCGAGCGGCTTTAAACAGCACATATCGTGATCGATGTAGATGCCTCCCTCCTCGAGCAAAACGGCGTAGCGCAAAAGCTGCGACCGCTCTCCAAAATTGTCGCTCTTGTGATAGCACTCCTTAAGCTCCTGCAAAGGAAATTGATCGAAGGAATGCACCTCCATCCGATCATCGGGAACATACGCACCAAGATCAGTCCAAAATTTGATCTTCCAACCGGGATGAAGATCGATCCATTCCTTCACAGATGCCGTGGATTTTTCTGGAAATGGCCTCGGCCCCAACCAAATAAAATGCAGCGTCTTCGGAATCTCTCCCGCTGGGTTGTTTCTCTTTTCCGCCATGTCGAACAAGGCAGAATAAAATCCCATTAACCTCCTGTCCTCAGGCGTCCGGATATGTTGCAGGGATTCTTCATCTTTAGCGATATGTTCGTCAAAGCCACCCCCCAAAAGAAATATCGGAATGAATAAAAATAGAGTTAAAAATCTTCCCATCACTCCTCAAGTTTGAATCATTTCATCGAAAATTTTCAAATAACCTTCCGCAGATCTTTCCCAGGTAAAATGACGTATATTTTGCTGCGATTCCAGCGCTTTGAGTTTGGTCTCGGGAATATTTGATAACAAGCGGCCGATCTTTTCAGCAATATCTTCCGGAGATCTCGGATCAAATATTTCTGCATGGACGCGATGCACTTCCATATGCTCGAGGAAGGGAGGAATATTCGACATCGCGACGGGGATCCCTTTTTCCCAGGCATCGAAACCGGGGATATTCCCGCCTTCATAGAGAGACGAATTCACCACCGCAGCAGCGCATTGGATGAGCGCATCCATCTCTTCATTGGCGACATAGCCTAACCCGATCACATCCTGAGGTTCGCTGCCCATCTCCAATCCGATTTCACAAGCTCGGCCATTGATAATCTCGGTGCCCGGCCCGGTAAACACTAGGAGCAAATCATGTTTCCGTTTCAGAATAGCAAAAGCAGAAAGGAGGACCCCGATATTTTTATGACCGCTAATATTCGTTGGACACAGAATGTACTCTTTTTCAATGCGGAAACGATCCGTAATGAGACGGGCCGCTGTTTCCTTATCAGAATCATCCGCGCCGATTGTTGGCGCGACAGGAACAACTTTTGTTTTGCCGCTGCAGGAGGGATAAAATTTTTCCAATTCCCCTCTCATGAATTCTGTCGAAACGATGGGCATTGCTTTAGAAAGCCATTGGGGCATTTCTCGATTTAGGAATTCCAAGACCCATGGGGCCATCGTCTGGCCGGAAAAAAAATACTTAAAATTAAAATCGTGAAAGATCCCGGCCATGGGACATTTCAGCTCGGGACATTTCAAATGAAAGGGCCAAATGAAAAACGCCAGATCGTAATTTTTGACAACCTTTTCGAGCTCTTTATGCACCGCTCCTGACAAATAGAAGGACAAAGGAGATAAAAAGCGCGCTAATTTTCTTTGAAACAAGTTGATCACATGACGGCTTCCACGAATGTTGAACACATCTCTGCCGGCGAGTTTTGCCGAAGCAAGAGGATAGATGTTAAAGCCGGCTTGAGCAGCCATCCGATCGAGCTGCTCCCGTTTGATGCTATGGGGATTTCCAAAAAAAGTGATATCGATTTCGGGCCTGACTCTCTTCAAGGCAGGGAGCAGGGACCGCGCCACACGGGATCCCCCGCCAGGATTTCCGATGTGATCGATGACTGCAATTTTCATCCGTCCTCCGGCGGAAACCCGGCCCTTAAGGGCCGGGTATTTTCAAAAACAATGTTCCGCCGAGTAAGAAGCTCGGCCCACCTCAATCCCAGGCCTTAAGGCCTGGGTTCACTTGTCGAAGGCCCCATGGGAGGAGGTTTGCAAAAATCCTCTTATCCAATGCCGCACATGCGATGACGCAAAAAAAGCAGCCGCCAAAGAGGTTAAAAATATTGCGAGAAGTTGCACAATCGTCAAAACAGCATTCCCATGACCAACAATCATGAATCTTCCAACGGTCAGGACGGATAAGGAAGCAATAAAAGGCAACCCGACGTCTTTAACATACCAAACCCACTTATCATTCTTAATCATCCGTCGATGCATGAGTTGCATCGTCACAAATAACAACAACGCATTGATCAATCCCCAAGACCAGGCTGCGCCTTTGGCTCCAAAATAATTAGCACTCAAGCATACCAATGGCACCATGATTAAAAAACTGACGAGATTCAAACAGAGTGTCAGGTTTGTCCACCCAAAAGCATATTGCAAAGCTGTCGGCAGATACAATAAGGCATTAAGCATTGTTCCTGCCACCAACAATTTCACCAAAACATTTGTATTATTCACTGTCTCTAGACTTTGAGTCCACAAAAAGAGAAGTTCCTGGGAAAACAGAATAATAAAAAGGGAAGAGGGAATAACAAAGGCAGACATCAATTGACATCCAAAATGATAAACATGACTTAAGCTTTTAAAATCATTTATCGCGATTAACTGACTGAATCGAGGAAAGCAAACGGAATAAATGGGACCAGTAATATGAAACAGAGAGCTTGCAACTGTTACCGCAAGAGCATAATAACCAAATGCTTCCAAGGGCAACACCCTGCTCAAAACAATTTTATCTACGTGTGAAAAGAGCACTCCAATCACAGTGACTCCTGCAATCCCGGCTGCATATTTTTTCACTCGGGCAATAATCGACTTGTCAAATTTGGGAGCAATTAAGCTATGCGGAATGTTTTTCCATAAAAAAAATGCTGTGAGAGCTGTTTGAAGAAAATTAATGAAAATTTGCCAAAGCAAAAAAGCCTGAATAGTCGGTGAGATAAAGGCGAGGATGACCAGCATCCCCACCCCTCTTATCGTCGCTACTATGACGATAATCTTATTCAACAACACTTGCCTCTGAAGACCGATGAGCCCTCCTGCATATAAAGAAGAAGGCCACAAAAAGGCTAAAGCGAGTCCGATCAAATAAATGGATTGTTTAACAGTTTCATGGGAGAACGTCTTGGGCTGAATCCAATGCCTTGAGATGTAGGGAGCGGCAAAAAAGAGAGTCGTTCCAATGAAAATGGCCACCGCCCAGTAAATAAACTCCAGGCTCCGTGTCAGATTACGGACCTCTTCAGGGGGATCGGTCGGGCCAATTCTCGCCATTTCTCTAATCATAGAGGACCCCAACCCAAGGTCCAACACGCTAAAGAGAGCTAGAAGAGCCGCATAAACTCCGACAAGCCCATAGGCTTCGAACCCGATCCATTGAATATAATAAGGCAAAAAAACCAGGGACATCGATGCTGTCCAGATTTTGCCTATGAAACTGGCTGCGAAGCTCTTGGCTAACGACGACATAATCGCCTTAGCTTCATAAGGCCTAGAATTAAAACAGACGATAGAGGAAAAATTTTATACCCCAGGAACACCATCGCGTAGAATTTCTTCTTCCACGCCTTTCCCATTTGCCTATCCATAACTGCCAGGATCGCTTCCGCCTCCTGAGTTTTGTTAGCCGCCAAAGATCGCACCAGGTTCATGATGAGCAACCCCTCAAGGTCTTTTTGGAGTCTCGCCTCGATTTCTTTTTTCACGCTCAAAGAAAGACCCTCGTCTTCCCGGAGTTTGTCGCCCATGATTTGCCATCCCGGCCAAATAAGGCTCAACCCCATTGATCCGGAACAGGACTGGGGATGCTGAACGAATACCGCAACAGGCTTTTTTGTGAGCGTAAAGGGCAGATGCGCAGCGGCGCGAAAAAGATAGTCGACGTCGATCGCCTTAACTCTAAGGTCCAAAACGCCTATCTTCTCAATCACTTCCCTCCGAAAAAGGATCCCGGTCCAATTGGAATACTTGCCGATCATTTCTAAAAGCCCTTCAGGGGGAGAAAAATATTCTTGATCGGGCCATTTAGACAAAACGATATCGATGTACCTTCCCTTATCATCCACATCGATCACCGCACCCATAGAAAAAGCCGCAGCAGGAAATTTTTCAAAACCTCGTAAAGCTGTTTCATAAAATTCGGGAAGTAAAAAATCATCATCGGAAAGAAAGGAAAAAAAAGGGGTTTCCACCCTCGATAATGCGAACTGAAAATTTTCAAAGGAGCCTATATTTTGCGGATGGCAATCATATTTGACCCGGCTATCCGACGCAAATTCTGAAACGACATCCTTTGTCGCATCTCCGGAAGCATCGTCGTAGATACAAACTTGAAAATCAGAATAAGTTTGATTTAAAACGCTTTTAATCGCTTTTCTTAACCGCTCAGGCCGTCTATAAGTCGGAATAATTGTCGTAATTGTCATAAATCTCGACTTTGCAACTTTTTGGGCCCGCCTTCCTCGCCTATTTGCTCTCGGCCGTTCGACCGATGGTCGAACGGCCGAGAGCAAATATTTCGAGGCCTTTGGCCCCGAAAAGTTGCAAAGTCGAGATAAATCAGTCCATGTTGGCAAATGGCCACCAATAAGACAAGTTTTATTGACAGGATGGCCGTAGGAAGCTATTCTTAATGTTTTTTGTGAATTAATATGGCTTTTTCTTCTTCCGAAAAATGTCTCGCCATCATTCCCAGCATTGAAGGCTGGCATCTATTAGACCGCCTTCTTCCCACCATCGACCTCCCCAAGGAACAGATCTTCATCATCGATCAAGGCAGCCGGGATGGGACGGAACAAAAATGCCGAGAATTGGGATACGGCTGCATTCAGATGCATACACGAGCCACTTTTGTGGAAGCGGTTAACCGAGGGATCAAAGAGGCTCTGGATCGGAATGCCGAATACATTCTCATCCTTAACAACGATATTGAATTTAAAACTTCGGTTGCCACTCAGCTCTTAGCGCGAGCAGAAGAGGAAACCAACCTTGGGGTGCTGGCCCCTCGGCAGATTACCCTTGGCGACAATGAAGTTCTCCACGACGTCCAGAGAACGAAATGGGATTTAACAAAGCTTGATTTTTCCCATGACTACGAGACAAATCAACAAAACTCTTTATTAGTTAAATACCAATTCAAACCATCCCTCCATTTACAAGAAGCTCAAGAATACGATATAGAGCAAGCGCGTCCCGAATTGCTAGAAGCAGATTTTTGCGAGTTTACCTGCGTTCTCATTAAAAGCAGTGTTTTTCGGGAAGTCGGATTCCTGAGTGAGAAATATGAATTTTATCATGAAGACGCTGACTTTTGTTACCGGTGCCAACTTGCGGGCTACCGCTGCGCTTATGATCAAACCGCCTTGATCCGACACTTTGTAGGCTCCACTTTCGACAAACAAAAGTTATATAATAAAACGAAGCTCATCAAGCGCAACAAAAATTATTTCGCTGCAGACTTCCTCCGTTTTCACGTACGCTTCCCTTTTATCCCGCGGGGCATCGCCAGTTCCTGGAGCACGACAAATGAATTTTTATGGAAGTACTTAACAAAATACGGGTTGATCACCTCTTCTCCCGCTGCATCCACTCTTTCCAGCATCGCCCACCCGCATCTTGTCAACACGGACTATTTATTGTCCGTTTGGGAAACAACTAAGCTCCCTTCCTCATGGATGGCAGAAGCGAAAAAATTTAAACACACCTTCGTTCCCTCGCAATGGAACAAAGAAGTTTTCGAAAATTCGGGTTTTAAAAATGTATCCGTATTGCCGTTTGGAGTTGAGACCGATTTATTTCATCCTTGGGGGGAAAAATTGGCTTTTCCTTGGGCTAAATCGATTCTTTGCGTGTTTCAAAACCAATTTCGCAAAGGACTCGACGTCACATTTGCCATGTGGAATCTGATCCGTTCCTCCCATCCCGGTGTCTTTTTAGTGATGTATGGAAAGGGGATTGAACTTGCGCAGCTCAGAATGGACTGTCAATTCGCTTTCAGACTCGGCAATTTTATCGTCTCCATCAACTGGGATAAGCAAATCGCGTTGCTGCAGCCTGCGTTCGTAGAGTTTGTTAGCCATGCCGATATGGCCACATTATACCGTTCTTGCGATCTCTTTCTTTTGAATTCCCGCAGCGAAGGGTTTGGTTATCCGATTTTGGAGGCAATGGCTTGCGGGAAGGTGTGCGTCGTCCCCAATTACGGAGCCGCAAAAGAATTCATTAAAGATGGCAATTGCCTGCACTTTGAAGGAACACCCATTAAAGCCGACTACAGTGATAAAGGCTTTACAGATGTTGGAGAATGGTGGGAGCCGAACCTCGCAGATTTGTCTGTAAAAATGCAGCAAGCAATCGCTTTAAATGCCAAGGAAATGAGTGCAATGGGCAAGTTGGCCAGGCAAAGCGTCCTTTCCCGTTATACTTGGCGCCATAGCATGATCGCCTTGCGCAAAGATTTGGAAAAATTGCAAACGAACCCTTCTTGTGTGCCTTCAACCAAAGCCCAACGTTCAAATCAATACCAAAAACGAATGGCCTCTCTGATGCACTCCGTCGGCCGCAATTTTGTGAAAGCAGGGGTCGTCATGGAACAATACGGCATCAAAGGCGTTGTCAAGAAAGTGGCCTTACGAGTTGTCCGAGACTGCCGGAAAAAAATCTCCAAAGAAGAAATCGAGTAATTTACATATAGAGCTTCAACACTTCGTCTACTGTGCCCAGGTGCTTCACAACCCCTTTTTCCAACCACAAGGCCTTATTGCAAAACTCTCTAATAACATGGACATCGTGTGAGGAGAGGACTAGAAATTCCGACTGATGCACTAAGCTTCTCATTTGGACTTTTGCTTTTTCTATAAACTTTGCATCGCCTACGTTTACAACTTCGTCGATCAATAAAATTTCGGAATATACATTCGTAATAATGCCAAAAGCAAGGCGCACTTTCATCCCAGAAGAATACGATTTAATGGGCATCTTCATAAAATCTCCCAACTCGGAGAAATCTTCTACTTTGGGAATAATTTTTCGGATTTCCGCCTTGGATAGTCCGAGGATAATGCCGCGCAAGAAAATATTTTCATACCCATTCAGCTCCAGGTCCATCCCCATCATGATGTCGAACAGACAGTTCGTCATCCCATGGATATGAACCGTCCCTTTCGTCGGCTCATAAATTTTTGCAAGGACTTTGAGAAGAGTAGATTTACCGGCGCCATTGTGGCCGATAATCGCTAAACGATCCCCTTTTTCAAGCTTAAAGCTCACATCTTTAAGCGCCTCGACAATCACGTTGCCGCTGCTTGTCCCCAGGCGCCCGCCGGTAGCTTTGTTGATGAGCGTCGATTTAAATGAACGCGCATTCTGGCCATAGACAGGGTAAGTTAAGGAAACATTTTCAACTTCGATACATGCCATAAGTAAGTTAATCCACCCAAAAAACGATCCGCGAGCGCACGGCTGAAAATACAATAAAGCTGATCATACAGCCGCACAGTGCCATCCCGAGATCGACAGTCCAACTAATCGCAGAGGGAAATGTCCCTAGAAGAGGAGAACGAACGATGTCTAATAGATAGACCAATGGATTATATTTCAAAATGGAAGGATTTTGATCCAACAATCGGGGCATCCAAGAAATGGGCGTCACAAAAAAAGCAATTTGAACGCAGCTCGTAATAATTGGCACCATGTCTCGGTAACGGGCGCAAACCATCGAGACAAGAAAGCATATCCAGAAAACATTGAGCGCAAACAGCAAAAAACCCGGGATGGCCAACAAAGCGGTGAAACCTGGATTTAACTTAAAAAATAAGCACACGAGAACATAAACCACCAAGTTATGCAGGAAACAGATGATCTGCCTCACGAGGTGTTTAAAAACATATAGACTGTACGGAAGTTTGATCTGCTTTATAAACCCTTCATTCCCCTTGAAAGTATCCGCCGATTCCACAACACTGCTGGAAATAAAACTCCAAAACAGAAATCCGGCAGTAAAAAAAGGGATATATTCTTCTAAAGGCTGACGAAAAAGCCGACTGAAAACAATCCCCATCATCAAGATGAAGATCAGCATGCTCAGGCTTATCCACCAGGGGCCGATCACAGAGCGCCTATAGCGCTGCTTCACTTCAACCCAGCCCAGATGCATCCAAACTCTATGTTGGCGGGCTGCATTCTTCAAATCTTGAAAAGCTTTACGCGTTGAAGTCATTTTATTTTTCCTTACTAAGAATAGGTTATAAGCATTTTTCATGGAAATTGAATTTTCCGTTTTTTTGGTAAAAATAAAAAATCTCTTGATTTTCGATCGTATTCGCACTAATCTCGCCTGTTTGCCACTTTTGTGGCTTGTATTTTATCATTTCCTTCAGGTACTCCCTAAAGGATAAAAGGAATTGTCAATGGGTAAAGCCCTCATTATCGTCGAATCCCCAGCGAAAATCAAAACCTTAAAAAAGTTTTTGGGTCCCAACTACATCTTTGAATCTTCTCTCGGTCACGTCCGGGATCTCCCCCAAAAAGGGTTCGGGATCGATGTCGAGCACAATTTTGAGCCCGCCTATGCCATTCTCCCAGACAAAAAAGAAGTGATCGACCGGTTGAAAAAATCTGCCAAGCATGCAGATGTCGTCTATCTTGCTCCTGACCCCGATCGCGAGGGCGAAGCCATTGCCTGGCATATCGCCTCTATTCTTCCAAAAGGCACGAAGTTCCAGCGCGTCACCTTCAACTCGATCACCAAAGAAGCGGTGTTGGAAGCGTTAAAGCATCCACGGAATATCGATCAAGCCTTAGTCGATGCCCAGCAAGCGCGTCGGCTACTCGACCGGATCGTCGGCTACAAAATTTCTCCCATCCTCACTCGCAGGGTCCAAGGAGCACGGGACGGGGGGCTCTCCGCAGGCCGCGTGCAATCCGTCGCCCTCAAGTTGGTGGTCGACCGAGAAAAAGAAATCGAAGCTTTTGTGCCCATTGAATATTGGAACATTCAATCCACTCTGCAAACGAAAAAAAATCAAAATCCTTTCACTGCATTTCTCTATTCTGTAGAAGGAAAACGGATAGAAAAAGAGCCCGTTCCTGGTAAGGATACATTCACCATTCCCGATGAAAACACCGCAAAAGGCATCGTGGAAAAATTGCAGAACGCCACATACAAAGTCGAATCCGTAGAAAAAAGGGAGAAAAAACGGAATCCTGTTGCTCCCTTCATCACATCAACGCTTCAGCAAGAAGCTCACCGCCATTATGGATTTTCCGCCTCGCGAACAATGAACATTGCCCAGGGTCTCTATGAGGGCATCGATTTAGGTAATGATGGGACAGAGGGCTTGATCACATATATGCGTACCGACTCGGTCCGTGTGGCCCCCGAAGCAATCGATGCAGCCCGCCAATACATCGAAAAAACTTACGGTAAAGAATATCTCCCCAACGAACCTCGTCAGTATTCGACCAAAAAGGCCGCCCAGGACGCCCACGAAGCGATCCGGCCGACCAGCCTCCAGCACAGCCCCGATAAACTCAAGTCTTATCTGAGCGTTGATCAACATAAATTATACGTTCTTATCTGGCGCCGCTTTCTCGCTTGCCAAATGAACCCGGCCATTTACGATACTGTCTCTTGCGACATTGTCACCGATAAAGACATTATGATGCGCGCAACAGGATCTACGATCAAATTTTCTGGATTCCTTGCAGCCTACGAAGAGAAACAAGACAAGGGGAATGGCGAGGAAAAAGAAAAAGAAGATCAAGAAAAAATTCTTCCCGCTTTGCTCGAAGGACAACCTCTTCTTCTTTTTGAAGTTCAATCCCAACAGGCATTCACTCGCCCCCCTCCGCGGTTTACCGAAGCCTCTCTCGTTAAAGAACTCGAAAAATCAGGCATCGGTCGTCCTTCTACCTACGCGACGATCATGAATAAGATCCAAAGCCGCGATTATACGACCAAAGAAAAAGGAACGCTTAAGCCCACAGAACTTGGCACTGTCATTGCCAAGATGCTTGAAGACAGTTTTGGCATGATCATGAACGTCGGCTTCACCGCTGCCATGGAAGACGAACTTGAACATATTGCTGAAAACCAAATCGAATGGAAAACATTGGTCCGCGACTTTTGGGATAAATTTATTCCTTTCGTACTCACTGCCGAGAAGGAAGCTTTTGTCCCTCGCATCGAAACGGAAATCAAATGCCCTGAATCCGGCCATAATCTCCAAAAAATCTGGTCGCGAAAAAAATATTTCTATGGATGCTCTGATTATCCCAATTGCAAATTCACCGCTCCTTTAGAAGCCCTTACCTTCAATAAGGAAGACTACGATCCGACATTTAATTGGGACCAGCACTGTCCCAAATGTGACAGCCCCATGAAAATGCGATTCGGAAGATTCGGCCCTTTTCTCGGATGCACGCGCTACCCCGAGTGCCGCGGAATCGTCAATATCCCAAAAAAAGACGAAATGCCCGCAAAAGATATGCCTACCTGTCCAGCCCTGGGCTGTGACGGCAAGATGGTCCAACGGCGTTCCCGATTCGGAAAGCCCTTTTTCTCTTGCTCGAATTTCCCCGACTGCAATGTGATTGTCAATAATCTCGACGATCTCACGGAAAAATATCCAGACCATCCTAAAACGCCCTATATCAAAAAGGCAAGAAAAGGGAAATTTGGGTCTAAAAAAGAAACCGCCCCCGCAGAGAAAAAAACCGCAGGCAAACAGAAAAAGAAAGCCGCTGCTCCCAGAAAGCAGACTTCTTTGAAACTTTCTAAGGAACTCGAAGAAATCGTCGGAGCAAAAGAGCTCGCGCGAACCGAAGTGACCAAGAAAATCTGGGAATACATTAAAAAGCACGATCTTCAGGACCCAAAAAATAAACGACTGATCGTCCCAGATGCCAACCTCGCCAAAGTCTTGGGTAAAAAACCTGTCGATATGATGAAACTAGCTGGATTGCTCGGCAAACATATGAGTTAGAGGATGTCTACAAAGTGAGGGTTCGTCGAGTTTTTGGATTATTTTGGCCGCTTTTCGATTCTTTTTGCGGGAGTAGTATACGCAAGTTGATACAACCCCCGCAAAAAGAATCGAAAAGCGGCTCAAAAGAACCGAAAAATCGACAGAACCTCACTTTGTAGACATCCTCTTAGGGAACGATTGAAAAACACTTAAGGAGTTGATATGAAATTGGAGAAGGGAATATTCAGAAAACTTTACTTTCTCGCCTTTTGCCTTTTTACCTTCAGTTCAGCGATTGGAAACACGCATTCTTCTCCATCACAGATTGAATTAAACCAGCATTATCAAAATGCCCGCACAACGCCTTCCGATATCAATGAGCATGTAATTATTTTGCGCTTTCTTGCTAAAGAATGTTCATCTGTTGTCGAAATGGGAATGAGGACCATGGTGTCCAGTTGGGGAATTCTCAAAGGATTGTCCGAAAATCCGTCACCCTCTTGTTCGTATGTTGGCATAGATATCAATGTGCCTCCCCTAGACATATTGACCTCAGCAAAAAAATTGGCAGAAAACCACGGGATCTCATTTACATTCTGTCAAGCCAATGACATGAACATCGATATCGAACCGGCGGAATTGCTTTTTATCGATACCTTACATACCTATTGTCATCTGACTTATGAGTTAGAAAAATTTTCCCCGAAAATTAGCAAATATATCGCGATGCATGACACAAGCGCCCCTTGGGGGACCAGAGATGAGGACTCTTATCGGGGAAATTTCAGCGAATACCCTTCAGAATACAATCGGGTAAAACGAGGTCTTTGGCCAGCAGTTGAAGATTTTTTACTCCGCCATCCTGAATGGGCTTTATACGACCGATCTTTCAACAACCATGGGTTTACAATCCTGAAACGAGTAACAAGTTAAGTCGGTATGGTGATCACTTGAATCTTCCTCCCCTGGTGATCGATTTGGACGGTACTCTTCTAAAAACAGATTTGTTATTAGAGTCCGGCATTGCTTTTCTGCGATCTCACCCTAGCCGTTTTTTCCTGCCATTAAAATGGCTAGCTTCCGGCAAAGCTTACCTTAAAGAACAGCTCGCCAACTCCATCGACATCGACGTCGCCAATCTTCCCTATAACGAACAACTTCTTGCATTCATCGAGGAAGAAAAATCAAAAGGGCGCGAGATCATCCTTGCGACAGCAAGCCACAAAATTTATGCCGAAAAGATCGCTTCCCACTTAAACTTGTTCGATCGTGTATTGGCAACCGAGGGTAAAATCAATCTCTCCGCCACTGCTAAACGAGACAGGCTTGTCAACGAATTTGGCCCGCACGGTTTTGATTATGCTGGAAACTCTCAAGATGATATCCCCGTATTGTCCGCAGCTAAGAAAGGGTATCTTGTTGATCCTGAACGGGGGGTGCAAAAAAAAGCTCAAGCTCATGGGAATATCGAACGGACTTTCCTGACAAATTCAAATCGGTGGAGAACCTGGACAAAAGCTCTCCGCCTTCACCAATGGCTAAAAAATGCCCTCATCTTTGCTCCTCTTCTAGCCAGCCATCAGTTTGCAAACCCCAACATGCTATTGAACTCCCTTTTAGCATTTTTTTTATTCGGCATTTGCGCATCTAGCGTCTATCTTTTGAACGATTTGCTCGATCTGTCCGATGACCGTCATCATCCTACCAAACGCCTTCGTCCTTTCGCTTCTGGACAGCTCTCCCTTCAATCAGGGCTGTTCGCTTTTTTTCTTCTTGTCTCTTTGGCTTTTTTCGGAGCGTCATCCCAATTGCCTTGGAAATTTTCAGCGGCGCTAGGCTTTTATTTTGCCTTGACCCTCCTCTATTCTTTCGTTTTCAAACGAAGAATGGCTGCAGATGTCATCGCACTGGCCATGCTCTATACGCTCCGCATCATCGCAGGGATATATGCATGCGGATTGACTTTGACTTTTTGGATGCTCGCCTTTTCCATGTTCATTTTTTTAAGCCTGGCTTTCGTCAAACGGTATGCAGAACTGCTCCGCGATGCCCAACATAACGACAAATTGGAAAAAACCCGCGGCCGTGGCTATTGCCCTGGCGACCTTGAGATCGTCGCTTCTTTAGGATCCGCCTCTGGATACCTTTCTGTGATGGTTTTGGCTCTCTATATCCAAGATCAATCGATTGCAAGCCTTTATGAGCACCCCAAATGGATATGGCTTGCCTGCCCTTTAGTTCTTTACTGGATCAGCCGCACTTGGCTTCTCACCCATCGCGGTCAAATGCATGACGACCCCATCGTTTTTGCCATGAAAGACCGCATTAGCCTCCTCGTTGCATTCCTATTTGGCGCCATATTTTGGTTAGCAGCATGAAAATCCTGTCGTGGGGTCTTTATCCTTCTTTTCCCCAAACGCCTCACTCCTGTTTTTGGCGTTCCGAAATGCAAAATTTATTGTCCGATTTTAAGAAAAACCAGAGGACAACTCTCCCTTTTGGCAATGGGCGCAGCTATGGCGACAGCTGTTTAGCCACGAGCGACCAAGTCCTTCCTACACGTTCCCTGAACCGTTTTATTGCTGCGGACTGGAAAAAAGGGGTCATCACCGCTGAAGCAGGAATGACTTTGGAAGAACTGCTCGCGATATCCATTCCCCGGGGCTGGTTTCTTCCCGTTGTCCCCGGAACAAAATTCGTCACACTAGGCGGAGCGCTCGCCAATGACATCCACGGAAAAAATCATCATCGGCGAGGGACATTTGGACTCCACGTCCCCAAATTCGGGCTCATGCGCTCTGATCGACCTCATCTGATCTGCTCTCGCCAAGAAAACAACGATCTCTTTGCCGCCACCATCGGCGGCCTTGGACTAACAGGCATCATTGATTGGCTGGAATTACAGCTCATCCCCATCCAATCCTCCCTCATCGACTCCCTGCACGTCCGTTTTAACTCCCTAAATGAATTTTTTTCCCTCTCTTCGCAACTCGATCATCAATATGAATATACAGTGTCATGGATCGATTGCCTCGCAAGAGGAAAATCCTCCGGCCGCGGGGTTTATATTGCAGGGAACCATGCAAAAAATGGATCTTTGAACACAGACGACGCTAAAAAAATCCGCGTGCCGTTCACACCCCCTCTCTCCACAATCAACAGCATGACACTGCGACTGTTCAATACCATCTACTATTACGCGCACAAATCCTCCCATCAACAAACGACGATCAGCTACGAACCTTTTTTCTTTCCTCTGGACCGCATTCTGTATTGGAACCGTATTTACGGACCCCGCGGTTTTCAGCAATACCAATGCGTGATCCCTCATTCCTTCGCTGAATCTGCCATAGGCGAGATGCTCGATGTCATCGCATCCGCAAAAAGCGGATCGTTTCTCGCCGTTTTGAAACGCTTTGGAGACGTTCCTTCCCCAGGACTGCTTTCCTTCCCCTTTCCTGGAATTACCCTCGCACTAGATTTTCCTCAGTCTGAAAAGTTAAATCGCAATTTGTTCCCTCGTCTGGACGCAATTGTCCGCGAGGCCAAAGGAAGGTTGTACCCAGCTAAAGATGCCCATATGTCAGCTGAAGATTTTCAAGAATTTTTCCCCATGTGGAAACAAGTTGAAACTTTACGAGATCCCGTTCTATGCTCTCACTTTTGGAAACGAGTCACTCATGAAAAATAGCCCCAAGATCCTCATTATCGGCGCCACTTCCGCCATCGCCATGGCCTGCGCACGCCATTGGGCAAATCAAAATGCCCAGTTTTTTCTCGTCGGCCGCAATCCAGAAAAACTCAAACAGATCGCCAATGACCTATCCTCAAGAAGTTCAGCCCAAACAAAAATTCACCCTCTCGATCTGAATCAACTTTCCGAACATTCCAGGATGTTCGATGCCTGTTACGGCTTCTTAAAGCAGATCGATATCGCCCTCATCGCTCACGGTTCATTACCGAATCAGAAAAAATGTGAAGAAAATGTCGATTTGGCCTTAACGGAATTTTCAAGCAATGGGCTGAGTGTGATTTCCTTGCTCACCCTACTGGCCAACAGAATGGAAAAGCAGCGCTCAGGCACAATCGCAGTCATTTCCTCTGTCGCAGGAGAGCGCGGCCGCTATTCCAACTACCTTTACGGAACAGCAAAAGCCGCCGTTTCCACCTTCTGCGAAGGTCTTCGAGCAAGATTATTCCATTCCAACGTACATGTCCTGACAATCAAACCCGGTTTTGTCGATACCCCAATGACCCAAGGCCTTCCCTTACCGAAAATGCTGGTCGCCACACCGGAAAAAGTCGCCAAGGACATCGTGCAAGCCATTAAGCGTAAAAAAAATACGCTTTACACCCCCTGCTTCTGGGCCGGTTTGATTTTTATTGTAAAAAGTATTCCGAACTCCGTCTTTAAAAAGCTCAAGGTATGAACCCCAGAATTGGAAAAGCATGCTTTTTGAGTCTTTTTCCTCCCCTTTTAATGCTGCTTCTTCGGAATACAGTCCCCTCAGGAGCTTTATGGCTCTGACGCGACCTGCAATCATCCACTGGAAGATTGCAGCTAAATGCTGCAAAGCGGCATTAAAATCTGTGAAAAAATTTTCGAATTCTGGGATAGGTTCATGAACGCCATTTCTTTTCAAAATGTCCAAAGATTTCTGATTGGAGCATTCCTTTTCTTAACTTCTATCGCCGTTTTTGTTCCGCTCAAGCCCAAAATGCCTATGACAGGACTTGATCCCTCCTGGGCATTCACATTAAACGAAGCCGTATCGCGAAACTGGGTATTTGGAAAGGATATTATCTTTAGCTTCGGCCCCTATGCATCGATCTACAGTAAAACCTACCATCCGGGTGTGGACAAGCTAATGATAGGCGGTAGTTTATTCTTAAGTATTTGCTATGCTTCGCTGCTTTTTTTGTTTTTCAAAAAAACAAAAATGAAATTGCCCTTGATCTATGCTTTTTTTATTGCAGGATTTCTTTTTCTTCCCGATCCGCTTTTCAGTTCGTATCCCTTCATCCTGGGATTGTGCGTTTATCGCTTCACCTTGCCTAAGGACCATCCGGATAAAATAAATCTTAAAGGCACGCTGCACAAAATCCTGCCCTTATTTTTCGCTCCCCTTGGTCTGTTATTGCTCATTAAAAGCTCCTTTCTTCCTCTTTGCGCTGTCACCGTCCTATTCGCTTTCATTCTGTTGTGGCAAGTCAAACAAAAAGCCCTGGCCTATGCTGCGCCTTTTGCCACCCTTCTATCCTGCTGTTTTTTTTGGATCCTTTCAGGACAGCCGTTTTTTGCGCTATTTTCTTATTTTTTGAATATGTCACGCATCGCCTTGAATTATGCAGAAGCGATGGCCATGAAGGGAGATCCTTATGAAATTTTATTGTACCTCATTGCTTCACTTTTGATTTTGTGCTGCGCAATCTCAGCAAAAAACAACCGAATCCTTAATAAACTTTCTCTCACTTTTTTTATTTTTTGTTTTCTATTCGTTGCATTCAAAACAGGATTTGTCCGCCATGATGGTGGCCATACCTCTGGAGCAATCCCTTTCCTCATCATGGCTACAATCCTGTTGATGACTTTAGACCTTAATAAATCGATGTTAACCATCGCAATTTTTTTCTCGATCGTAACTTGGGGCCGGATAGACAATGTCCATTTTAAAACTCAAACAACAACGATAATCAACAATATATTTAATACTTATTCAAACCTTTACGAAGGAGTGAAAATTCGCACCTCCTCCCGAAACAAATTGAAGAAGAAATTCGAAAATAGATTAAGCAACATTCACAAATGCTTCCCCATTCCAAAATTAAATGGATCTACTGACATTTATTCTTTCCAACAATCCTATCTTCTCTCTTCAGAAAATACATTTTCGTTCCGCCCTGTTTTTCAAAGCTTCACCGCTTATTCCCCTGAACTCATCAAAATAAACGAAATGTTCTTACGAAGTAAAAACGCTCCCGATAATATATTGTTCCGAATTGAAGCCCTCGACACTCGATTACAAGCGCTAGAAGAAGGGCTAAGTTGGCCAACCATACTCCAAAATTATGATATTCGTTCATTCGAGAATGAATACATTAATTTTAGAAAGAAAAAAACCAACAATCAAAATCATGTTGAACATAAAATTTATCATAAAAAGAACACTTTAAACAAGGAGGTCGAATTACCTGAGACAGAAGGTGATCTATACGCAGAAATACATATCGAACAAACCTTCTTGGGAAAGATTGCTTCATTTTTTTTTAGACCTTCAGAACTTTCGATCAGCGTAATATTACCCGATGGAACGAAAAAATATTTTCGATTTATTTCTACTATGGGGAAGACAAAGTTTCTCCTCTCTCCTTTGATCGAGAATACGGATGACTTTTTTCTCTTTGCACAAGAAAAAAACAAAAAAATTGTGTATTTCATTAAACTAAAAGGAGATTCTAAGTTTTGGCATTCCACATATCTCTTAAAGCTTTACAAAATCGAAAAAACAGGTCCATCCTGAAAAAACTTCAACTCGATCTGACTTTTTCGAGCATTCTTCTCTTTATTCTTGCGATTACTTTCATTTACATGGCTATAAGAGGAGGAATGGAAAACTATGTTTCTGTCCCTCTAGGGGATATGTGGGACGGATACATAGAATTTTACAGACAAGTGCAAGATGGGGGCTTATCCGTTTGGTGGGCACAACATAATGAACATCGCATTCTTTTAAGTAGATTGCTGTTTTGGCTGGACCTTACGGCATTTAAAGGATCAGGTGTTATTTTAATATTTATCAACTACATTCTAGCTACATGCATTGCAGGTATTTTCTTTCTGATATTAAAAGCAGGGTTTAAAGGAAAAAAAAATCAATTGCTCATTTGCTATTCATTTTTCATTTTAGCTTTTTCATTTTCGTGGATCCAAATGGAGAATCTCATTTGGGGGTTTCAAAGCCAATTTTTTCTTGTGTTTCTCCTCCCCCTGATCGCCTTTTATAATCTATACCAATCCTCTCTAAATGAAAAGGACATTAAATTTTTTCTAATTTCCTGCATTGTCGGTACATGTTCTGCAGGGACAATGGTCAACGGGGTATTAACTTTGCCGCTTATGATCGTCTTGAGCGTAGTTTTAAAATTAAATAAAAAGAAAACCATTTGCTTATCTGTCCTATCCTGCGTGGTTCTCTTTTTATATTTTTACGACTATAGGTCGATTGGCTACCACGCTTCACCGTTGGATAGTATTTTTCATCATCCTCTAGAATTTCTGGAATATTTCTTTCTCTATTTAGGCGGACCTTTCTATTATTTAACAGGTGGAAGCCAGCCAGTTGGAGAATTTGCTGGAGTATTCATCTTAGGAAGCTCCATTTATTGGATGTACAAGAACTTTAAAAACAAAAACTCTTCTTCATTGCAATGGATTTTGCTGGCGTTTATTTTCTATATTCTTCTAACCGTTATTGCTACTGCAGGAGGCAGGCTCGGAATTTCTTCTTCTGTTACTTCCCGATACATGACCCCTGCATTAATGGCATGGTCGGCTTTATTCATTCTTTACACATTAAATCTACGGTCCGAATATAAAGTAGCGCCGATCCTGGTTTTAACACTATGGATGCTCTTGCCATGGCAAGAACGCGCGTTAATTTCAGCCGCCGGAAGTGTTTTTGAACAAAAACTTTCTGCCCTCGCCCTCCAAATGCAAATCAAAGATCAAAAGCAGATTCCTTGTGTCTATGGAGGAGTAGATAGGGCTTTAAGCCTTTCCAAATTTGCCATTCAAAATAGCCTTGGCATTTTTGGCTCTTCCCCATTTAAAGAAGTAGGGCAATCGATTGGTCAAATATCCCCTTCTTTTTCGGAAAAAAGAGCTCTAGGCTTATTGGACGAAATAGAATCGATCGAAGGCAATTCTTCCTTTGTAAGAGTCAAAGGCTGGATTTACGAACTTGAAGCACAAAAGGTACCCCCCCTTATCCGCATTGTTGATCAGGAAAATAAAATTGTGGGATATGCTTTAACAGGCAAAAAAAGATCTGATCTTAAAAAAACCATCTCTGATGAAGCGCAGTATGCCGGTTTTGCGGGTTATCTATTGTCAGAATACGGAGACAAACAGCTCATTTTTCGTGGAATAGATCCCGATTGCCAATTTGTTGTTGAACCCTCACATCACATTAAGACGTAAATAAAAACAGATTATTCTAAAGATCAGGAATATTACGAAAGGATCATATGCAACGTCTAGGGTCTTCTGATGAAAAGATTTGGCATGTTTTACCGCAATGAACTAAAAGGGTGGGGTTTTGGCAAGGAGACGTCCAAAAATCGATTGAAACTTTTTACTGGGATAGGTTCACAAGGCAATATAATTAAAGGAATTGACCATGTACAAAATAAAACCGCGACTGAAATGGGTATTTTTCTTCCACAAATTCTCTCTATTACTCACCATTGCTTTTTGTTGTGTTTTTCAGATATCTGCAAGTGATAAGGTCCCAAAAATTTACGACTGTTTTCTTTTTTTTAATGAACTGGAGATTTTAGAAATTAAGTTGAATGAACTCTATAACCATGTAGATCATTTTGTCCTTGTTGAATCCACAGAAACTTTTAGAGGAAATCCTAAACCACTACTGTTTGAAGAAAACAAACAAAAATTCAGTCAATTTCTAGATAAAATCATCCATATTGTTGTAGCAGAACATTTGGAAACGAACGATCCTTGGCAACGGGAAGCTTACCAACGAAATCAAATTCTAAAGGGATTAACGGGATGTGATGATAACGACATTGTCATCATCGAGGATCTCGATGAAATCGTACGCGCTTCAAAGCTCCCAGAACTTATTGCTCCTCTTCTCGAGAATCGATCACAATCCATCGCTTGCAATCAAACCATATACACCTATTTTCTCAATCGATATGGGCACCGTCGTGGTAGTGTGACCAATTGGCATGGTTCTGTTGCTGCAAAATATGCTTACGTGAAAACAAGATCGCCAAATGCAGTCCGCATAGAAAGAAAGTGCGACGAAAGCGCTATCCATGATGCTGGATGGCATTTTACCTATATGGGCGGGCTCCATCAAGTAAGGAAAAAATTAGAGAGTTTTTCTCATTCTGAGCTCGATAATGAGCCTTTCAAACAGCCTCAAAGAATCCTCGAAGATATTGAAGCGTTGAAACTTGTTGAGATTGATGAAACATATCCTCAATTTGTTCGTGATCATATTCCCTATTTCAGAGAACTTGGGCTTATTGATACCGGCACTCTTTTACCTGAGCCGTACAATAACATTGATCTTCTTCCTTTTGATCCTCACGGATGGTATCGACATGCTGAAATCCTGGAAGAATTTTTCAAGAAGTATAACCCTAAGGTAGTGGTTGAAGTGGGTTGTTGGTTTGGGTTGTCGACAAGACATATCGCCTCGCTTTTACAAAAAGGAGGGATATTGTACGCCATCGATCACTGGCTTGGATCTGCGGAACAGCAACCAGGTCAACCAGGATGGCATCCTAAATTGCCCTATCTCTACGAACAATTTTTATCCAACGTGATCCATGCCCGTTTAACACATAAGATTGTCCCTTTGAGGATGAGCAGTTTAGATGGGAGCAAATTTCTAGTAAATTTCTCACCTGATTTAATCTATCTCGATGCAAGCCATGATTATGACTCAGTGTATTCGGATATCGCAGCCTGGTTTCCTTTAGTGAAAGGACACGGCATTCTTTGTGGAGATGACTATCTAGATGGACCTACATTATCAATAAAACGCGCAGTCGATCAATTTGCTGTCGATAATCACCTCAACGTTCGTAGTAGGGCGTCTTTTTGGTATTATCAAGAATGAGGCTCAGTACTGTTCAGGCTATGTGGGGATCAAAAATGGCATATCGGTTGATCATCGAAAAGACCACCGCTTATGGCCCACATAACTTGTAAACACGGGTATGACAATGCCTACTGCGTGCGCGATTTCGTGGACAAACTGTTTCATCCCTAGCCATGGCAGCAAATAATGGGCCAATAAGAGACTGATACCACACGTTTGCGCGACTGCAACCAGATTGACCAACGAAAAAATCCAAGCGGAACGCGTCATGTTTTGTTGGCCTTCTCTAAATACAAACACTCTTGCGAGGATAAATGCCGTGGTCATGCCTGTCAGGTAGGCGAATACAATGGCCGCAGAGTAGTTCACCCATGAGCTGTAAAGGATCCTGCTGCCAAAGTTGACTGTGGCGGCGATTCCGCCTGTGAAAAGAAACAGGATAAATTGTTTGGAAAGAAAATTTCTAAACATGACTATTGGCAACCTCTTTTGCCAATTTCCTTCCAAACTCAATGCTTTCAGAAATGCCGCGGTCTTCAGGGTAGTAGTAGGAAGTGTCGGCAGCCCATAAACCCTCTGTGGGCAATTTAGCGGGAGGCAAGCTTTTTAAATGCCCTGGCATGCAAATCGGCTGCGCATAACGATAGCGACTGGCTCGCATTTCAATGAAATCTTCGCTTTGCAGCTCTGGATTAATGATGCGCAAATACCGCTGCACTTTATCTAAAAAGTTCTGATTGGGTTCCAGAAACTTGGGATGCTCGCCTGGCATGTAAAAGGGAACATAAACAATATGCTCCGATAATGGCCTCAAGTTGGTGTATTCAACAAGCCCGGGGATATCCATTTCGGGATCATTGACATTCAGCCAAAAATTTTCCGTCACCTTTCGTTTCAGTTTTGCGATCACGCAGACAACGGCGATATTTTTTACAGAACGATAAGCATTCAGGATGCTGGCCGACAAATCTGGCATCAATTGAGGCAGGTAGGGCAAAGGCACGGTACTCACCACTTTTGAAAACTTTTCAAATTTTCCTCCTGATTCAACGCCTTTGACTGCGTTATTTTCAATAACAACTCGGGAAATGGGCTGCTTCAGCCGAATTTCACCACCCTGTGATTCGATAAAGCTTTTCAAGGCTTGTAAAAGAACCTCCGATCCTCCCTCAAGGTGGCCTAATTTTTCGCGGAAGAGATCATAGCGGGAACGGCCCGTCCTACGGATTCGGCTCCAGATCCAGGCGGCAGAAAGCTGATTGGCATACTCATAGAATTTATAATCAAAGAGCCGACGCCACAGAATTTCATAGGCTTCATCGCCAATCCAGCTTTTGATCCAACTTGAGGCCTCTTTTGCGTCCAATCCCTTCCAATTATTACGCTTAGTGGAACAGAACACGTGCAGACCATACCTGAATTTTGACAGTAGATTGAGCCCGCGAAACTTAAGAAGTGCGAGGGGGTTTCCCCAGGGGTGGACTTGGCGCTCGTAGAAATAGCCCATTTTAGTTTCAGTCCAACGCATTTTATCCGCGAGACCAAGCTCGTCCAAGATTTCCAAAAAGGCTTTATCGGAAACGCAATGGAAGTGGTAATACCGTTCTATGCTCAGACCTCCAAAATCAAAAGCCGCTGTCATCCCTCCTACCCGATCGTCAGCTTCGAAGAGGATGGGCTTGCATCCTTCTTTGATTAATTGATAGGCGACAGCCAGCCCCATGGGTCCGGCTCCTAGAACACACACTGGGTGGGGATTCTTTTTCATTCTAAAATTCTAAAGCTACTTTGCTGTAAATGGGATCATTAAAAGTTTCATGGATGGCTTCTGGTAGAGGCGTCGCTTTGATATTAAAAAGAGTTGGCCAGTCGGTTCTTTCAAACTCATCGCCTGCAGTTAACGCCTTCAATTGATCTGCTGTAAAGGGAGGATTGGAATCGAATAGAGCCCATGTTTTTAGCAAACCATAGAAAAAGTGATAAGGAATTTTGACAATCAAGCAATTGGAATCAATACACTTTTTAATCAATCGAATCAAATCTATATAATCAATTCTATCGAGCCCGGAAATGTTAAATACCTTCCCTTGAATTCTATCTTGCATGCAGCGCATGATGATTTTACAAAAATCCCCGGTATATAACGGCTGGCGCATATAGCGCCCGTGCCCTGGAATTGGAAAAATGGGGGTCCTATGCATAAAACGTGATAGCCAACCCAAATGCTTGCGGTCGAACCAGCCAAACATCAGCGTGGGCCTTAGTACAACGCAAGGGATGCCACTTTCCAACACAACTTTTTCTTGTTCTCGTTTGGTACGGGTATAATGATCGTCTGCAACAGATGCAACGACAGATGAGCTAATGTGCACTGTATAAGGCACTTTATAATGCTCGATGGCATCCAAAATCCGTCGGGTAGAATCGATATTGTTTCTAATGAAGGGTTCTAGCGTCGGCCCACCGATCTGTGCCTGGAGCATGACAACAGTTCCCGCATTCTCAAAATGCCGCTTCCAGGAGCCATCTATTGCCAAGTCTGCATATTCCACGCTAATATCCGAGTGCAGCTGTTTTAAAGTTTCCAGATTAGAACGGTGTTTATCCAGTACGACCAAATTTTTACACCCGTTGCGTTTCAAATGGGCAACAAGATTATGTCCCACGAGGCCGGCCCCACCTGGAAGAATAATTTTAGATAACGGGAATGGCTCAGTATCCACTTTTCAGACCTTTGAGGAATTTCACGGAATACTCTTTTTAACTGTAAGGAGTAAATGCTATTCGATGACGCCGTTTTTTTGATAATTCGCAATCCGCTTTAAAACAAATTCTTTGACTATGGGTAATTTAGTACGCATAACCTCATCACTTCTACTAGCGCGAAGATGGAGGAAGTGTTTGTCTACTTGGAAATCGATTTGATGATTTGAATCAACGATTTTTTTGATGAGCTGGCACTCTGAATCAGCAAGCCGGTACTTTGCTTTCAACTTTGCAGCACTCCTATTTCCTACGATATGGCTTTCCAAGGCTTGAAAAATTTTTTTTGGTAATGCGGGGTGGCGCTGTAAGTAATGATAACTGTGCGCACCTGAATCGTGTAGCACATTATTGATCACATCTACGGAGAAATGCAGGTCTCCCTTATCGGGCAATTTTGGCATGTCCATCGCTATAAATGTGACCCAGAAATAAAGAAAGTTACCTCTATAGGAACTTGCGATAACTGCATTATTTAATAAGGCCCTTACAGAAATAGGCCGAATCGGGAGAAGGTCTCCATCTAAGATGACAACAATGTCATCGTGCCGGTATCCAAAATTGTCGAGAGCATACTGAATAATGTGGCAATGCCTAATGCTGCCATTTGCCAGCATGTTACCAGGAATATCCGGCAGATCGCGAAAAGAAATGGAAGGATTGGACAGCCAATTACGGACTCGTGTGTTAAGTGGATCCGTCTCATGCCACTGTTGTTCATATCGCACACAACGAACCCCTGCCTTTTCGCAGGCCAATTGGATTTGTTGTCCCATTTCATCCGTTGCTGCGTCATTGAAGACGATCATTTCATAGTCATCTTGAATAAATGCTTTAAACGCTTGATTTTGCAAAAGAATTAGTTCTGGCTGGTTATAGTGAAATGTTAAAAAAAGAATTTTCCCGTGGAGGGAAAATGTACTCGAAAGTATGACTAAAACACTTAGAAAAAAAATTTTGAGATTGCAGATGGAATTCATGCAGGGCCTATGAGCTTGTTAGGATTGTAAAGACAAAGGATTGACACGGATTGCTTTCCAAAAGTAAAGAATGTGCTAATTAGGGTATGGAACTAATAAAACATCCCTGAAATTTTTTATGATTTGAAAGTGGCGTAAAACACTAAATTCATGGTTGATAAGGAATTTTACACCGTCACGTATTTTCCGCAAGTCAAAAGTTGAGTGAGGCATTCCAGGTGTGCTCATTTTCCTTAGGGAAACGAGCAAATCGCGAAGCATGTGTTTGTAGTATTTACCCGCGACTCAAAAAAGTGACAAGATCCGCCCCAGCGAGGAACAGCCAACTTCGGAACGCGAATAAATCAGACATATCCTTGGTTGAGGTAAACGGTTGCGATTTCTTCTAAAATGCAATCGACTAATTTGCAAATTTTTCTTCCCGTTTTAGAGCTTTTGTTTTCTTTACTTTTCCGCGGACTAAAACCATTGCAAAATTTATAAATAGAAACGCATAGAAAGACCACATTCCTGCGGAAACACTCAAATGGCATAAAATTGTAAATACAAACAGGTGCGAATAACCTTTGATAATGTCTTTGGATTTTTTGACATGTTCTTTGATTTTTAAATCACTGAATCTCAAAGCAAAACCAAAGAGTAGACCGAAAAAAATGACTCCAGCATACCCAAAATTCAAGAAGGCCTCGCCAAACATTCCTGGTCTTAAGCCAGGCATGATATCGGAATCAAAACCCATCAGCTCATTTGTATACATGGAAATGCCCCATTCTCCTCGAATAGAGCTAAAAACGCGGGGAATGAAAGAAATCAAAGCAGCCAAATACGTTTTGCCCCATAAATACTCTCCATCCCAATAGGCTAATATCCACGCAAAATCACGAGTATCTGAAAAATTGTTCCCATAAAAAATTTTAGCAAGATATAAAGTCAAAAGTTGCGATAAATTAAACTCATTTTCTCTCAAAACCCCTAGAGCGACAGCAACAAACGACAAAGAAAGAAATATGGCAATAAGTTTAAAAAAACTAAACTGTCCAGAACGATAATAGATGGAATATGTAATGAGAAAAAGGAGGCCACTAAGCCCTAGAGCGCGAACGCCGAAAAAAATGGTAAAAACTAGCAAAACTACGATAAATTTCAGACATTTCTTTTCCTTGAACTGGATATAACGGAGGGCTAGAAAAGGAAACGCAACCGAGAAAATAGAAATTGTTAAATTAAAAAGAGGCCTTAAAAAAGGCTCTTTTAAGAAATATCCCCTGGCATTAAAAAAATACCCCTCTTTGAATTGGAAAGCAACAATAACAGAACCAAACAGCATCGACATTAGAACAACAAAAAGATAAGCTCTGTTGCTCTTAATGTTGTTTTCTAAAGCCTGACATGCCGGTCGGGTGAGATGAAATATGACGATAAAAGGAAATTTACCTCGCGTATAATCATACAAGTACCGGCCAATCCATACTGATAAATATCCCATCAAACTAATGAAAAATGCCATGTCAATATAAGGAATAACTTTGTCTTTGAATTCAAAAATCGATAAAACATTATAAATAGATCCATTAAATGGATAAAGAAGAAGAAGCGAAGGAAAAAAAGCCACAAAAAGAGTTAAATACCATAAATCTATCTTCCATTGCGTTCTTTTAGCAGACCGGTACCAACAAAAAAAGAAATGAAAGATGAGAAGCAGATCGACAATACCCCAAACAGGAGTAAAGCATAGCGCGCCCTGGAAAAGTTCTATCTTTGTCACACTATTTATTCACTATTGCCTGGTGACGCCCATAAATGTCCTCAAAACGGACGATATCCTCTTCCCCAACGTATTCACCCACTTGGACTTCGATAAGCTCTAAAGCGATTTTTCCTGGATTCTCCAATCTGTGGACTTCAGACTTGGGAACGAAGACGCTCTCATTCTCATGGACCAGGAGTTCCTTTTCGCCAATCGTGACTTTTGCAGTACCTTTGACCACGACCCAGTGTTCGCTGCGATGATAATGCATCTGCAGGCTTAACCTCTCTCCGGGGTCGACGACGATCCGTTTGATTTTATATCGGTTCCCTTCTTCCAACACGGTAAATTTACCCCACGGACGGTGAGAAGTTAAATTTTCGAACGGTTCCTTCGCATTTCTTTTCTTGAGCTCTTCGACAAGATTTTTTACCCGCTGGGATTCCCCTTTTTTTCCAATGAAAAGCGCGTCTTCGGTCTCTATAACGAGCAGATCATTGAGGCCGATTGTCGAGATCAAGCGCTTGCCCCCCATGATCAGACAATTCTGGGTGTCTATATCGAGAATGTTGCCGATTTTCACGTTTTGATTTTCATCTTTTTCAAGAAGCTCGTAAACACTGTCCCACGATCCGACATCGGACCAGGTCGTTTCCAAAGGAATAACGACTGTCTTTTTCGATTTTTCCATGAGAGCATAATCGATGGAGATATCGGGCAATTCTGCGAAATCAGCCAGGCATAGGTCATAATTTTGCATTTTTTCAAAGATAAGGGGAGAGTATTGCTGCATCTCCTCAAGAAGCGTTTTCAGCTGAAAAAGGAAAATCCCGGAATTCCAAAGATAATGGCCGTCGAGGAGATACTTTTGAGCCAATTCGAGATTTGGCTTTTCGACGAATTGTTCTACCTCAGATATTTCATCGGAAAGGGAGTTACCTGTTTTAATATAACCATAACCGGTCTCAGGCTTATGCGGACGGACCCCAAAAATCACATGGACACCTTTTTTCGCGAAATTTTCCCCATTGGTGACAGCTTCCAAGAATTTTTCAGGAGGAGAAATGAGATGATCGGAGGAACAAACGAGAACGGATTCCTCTGGCGACAGCCCTTTTTCCTTTTGGAGATAGGCGATCGCTAAAGCGATCGCAGGCGCAGTATTTCTTCGCTCGGGTTCGACTAAGATCTGTTTTTCTAATTCCGGAGCAATTTCCCGGACTTGTGACTTAACGAGATGAAAGTAAGCGTGATTGGTGACAATCAATAGATCGGAGAGAGGACAATAGCCGTTGAACCGTTCAATCGTCTTCTGTAAAAGGGAGCGTTGATCGCCAAAATGCAAAAATTGTTTGGGAAAGCAGTTTCTGGAATAAGGCCAAAGCCGAGTTCCGCTACCGCCTGCAAGAATGATGATTTTCATGAAAATCCCTTAATTTACGTGTGACAAAATCCTGAAATTCTCTTTGGAAACGCAATTTATTGAAGCTTTGAGCGTGTTGTCGGATGGCGGATGGATCGAAGTTGTGTTGCTCGAATTGACTCAATGTTTTTAACAAACTTTCGACCGTTTGCGCATCAAAAAAAAGGCCTGTTTTCTTTTCGATGACGGTTTCCAGGGCTGCGCCCTGACCATAGGCAATAACGGGAGTGCCCGCCGCTTGCGCTTCAACCACGACGATCCCAAAATCTTCTTCCGCTGCAAATAGAAACCCTCTAGCTTTTTTCATATAATCGCGGACCACCTGATCGCTTTGATGTCCTAAGATCTCAATATTTTTTCCCGCTTTCTGTTTGATTTTGTTCATCTCAGGCCCTTCGCCGATCACGACGAGTCTTTTATGGGGTATCTGGGAGAAGGCCTCCACAATGAGATCGATTTTTTTGTAAGGCACAAGCCGAGAGACGGTCAAATAGAAATCCTCTTTGGCTTCCTGGAAGGGGATTTTATCTGTGTCGACGGGAGGGTAAATGACTTCGGAATCTCTGCCATAAATTTTCTTAATGCGCCTTGCGATGTAATGCGAGATCGCTGCGAAATGATCGACGCGATTCAAAGAGGCAATGTCCCAATTCCGCATCCGGTGCAGGGCGATGCGGGCAAGGGTTTTTTGCAAGGGGCCTAGAGCTTGTAAGTATTGGTGGCTTAAGTCCCATGCATAACGCATTGGGGTGAGACAATAGCAAAGATGGAGCTGTCCTGAATGAGTAAGAACGCCTTTGGCCACAGCATGCGAGGTCGAGAGGATCAGATCGTAATCCTTTAAGTCGAATTGCTCAATCGCAGAAGGGAAAAAAGGGAGGAGATAGCGGTAACAAGACGTAGAGAAGGGGATTTTTTGCAAAAAGGAAGAGCGCACCTCCGCTTGTGCCAAAGCCGTTTGCGCCATCGCCTTGCGATGATGCACAAGAGTAAAGATGGGGACGGGGAAGCGCTCATAGATCGCTTCAAGAGTTTTTTCGCCTCCCCCGATCGTCACGAGCCAATCGTAAACGAGAGCGGTTTTATTGACAGAGGGTTCCATGAGAAAACTCTCGCGCCGGCCCGCGCATTTGGGCCAAATCATGTTGCATCATGACTTGGACGAGTTCCTTAAGGGATGTTTTCGAGGACCAACCAAGCATTTTCTTGGCTCTGCTTGGATCGCCGATCAGGAGATCGACTTCGGAAGGTCTAAAAAACTCTGGAGAGACTTCGACGATGAGACGGCCGGATCCTTTTTCGTGTCCTTTTTCTTGGACGTCTTGACCCGACCACTCGATTTCTATCCCCACTTCTTCAAATGCCAGCCGAACAAACTCGCGCACTGAGGTTGTTTCTCCGGTGGCAAGGACGAAATCTTCCGGCTTTTCTTGCTGCAGCATCAGCCACATGCCTTCGACGAAATCTTTTGCATATCCCCAATCCCGTTTAGCATCGAGGTTACCGAGAACGAGTTTATCTTGTAATCCGGCTGCAATTCTAGCAGCAGCTAAGGTGATTTTCTTTGAGACAAAAGTTTCTCCTCGTCGCGGACTTTCGTGGTTGAACAGAATGCCGTTGCAGGCATAAAGACCGTAGGCTTCGCGGTAGTTGACGACCGTCCAATACGCAAAGAGCTTCGCGACTCCATAAGGGGACCGCGGATAAAAAGGCGTTGTTTCACATTGAGGGATTTGTTGGACCTTGCCGTAGAGCTCTGAGGTCGATGCTTGATAAAAGCGTGCTTGGGGGCAATTTTTTCGCATGGCGTCCAAAAGTCTTAACACGCCGATCCCGTCGACGTTCGCTGTGTATTCTGGGATCTCGAAAGAGACCCTCACATGGCTCATAGCAGCCAAGTTATAAATCTCTTCAGGTTGTATTTCATCGACAAGCCGTTCTAAAGAAGAGGAATCGGCGAGGTCTCCTTCATGCAAAGAAATTGCGTCCGAGGAGTCGATAAGATGCTGGATGCGGTGCAAGTTCATGCTCGAGGAACGCCGCACAAGGCCGTGAACGCGATACCCTTTTTCTAAGAGCAATTCTGCCAAGTAAGAGCCGTCTTGACCGGTGATCCCCGTAATAAGAGCTTTTTTCACGACTTTCTCTCCTTAATAAAAATAAATCATTGTACAGGAACTGTTGATAATCCGCTATGGGGTTTCAAAATTGGCTCAGGTTAATTTGTCGCGCTAAAAAGCTCATTATAATTTCCTCTGTCCCAGAAGGGGTCTGGGCCAGTGGGATAATGGTAAAACCCTAATTCAGTCGGTCCTCCATTGTTATGACAGTAAAAAAGGCTGTAAACTTCTGGGATATCTTTAACAATGCTATGATGAAAATAGAGCTCACAAGTCCATAGACCGGGCGGGAATTCTGTGATATCGGCATAATTTTCCATGATCTTTCGGATTGCGGAGACTTTAACGAAGAAAGCATCTGTACACGTCACTACGCCACCGCATGCGGGCACTGGCCTTCTGTTCACCATATCGTAACCTTCATTGACTATTTTATCTATCACTCTACAAAGCAAATCCATATCATTAATGTACAAGCTTTCATGCTTGAAAAGAATAATATCATCGTCTAATACTTCAGGATCATTAACAGCATGCCTTAGAGTTGAAATAATGCAATTAGTACAGTCTACCTGTTTCCCTCTATCTGGAATTAAATAACATCTACTCGGGATCACTTTCCCTTGATTAAATTTAATTCCAACAATTATTGGTTCATTAGTTGTGATGAATATTTTTTGAAAGGAATGAGCTTTAAATCAAATTCGGTTGTTTGTTTTAACATCTCGTACCGACGTAATGCTGGTCCCACGCAAAGAATGATCTTGTTTTTCAAATAATAGTCAACCAGGGGATCGGAAAAAGAGGTAGGCCTAACGGTTTCAGGAAAACCCTGTGCTGCTGATTGCGGAGGAATTTCTCTCTGTGCAGGTTTTTTTTGTTTGATGTGCTGGGGGTAAGTCGAAGCTTCTTTCGCTTGGCTAAGCGCAGGGGAATAGAAGGAAAAAAAGAGCGAAATAACACCAAGGATTCTAAGAATTCGATTTAACATAGTGGAGACCTTTGGCAAAGGTGCAAAAAAATCAAAGATATTTTCAATCGTTATTTTTGCAAAGCAGATTTTCTCTTTCCATGATGGAATAAAGCAGAGCTGCAAAGCCAAAGAATAGGATCCTTCCATGCGGGGTATGTAACAAATAAAAGTCGCAGGCGCCGATGAACAGAAGTCCGCAAAACACGGAGAATAAGAAGATTTTTTCCTGAAGATGTCCGCCTTGAGAAAGACTGCCCCAGGATTTTTTCAAGATGGCGAGGATGAAAAGCAAAAAGAGCGCGCCGCCAATGAGGCCTATTTCCGAAGCGATGAGGAGGTAGATGTTATGGACCTTCGAGAAGAAAATGTGTCCCGGGTAGCCAGGCTGAATGGGATTTTCATAAAGTTGAAAATTATTGAATCCTATCCCAAGAAGGGGATGTTCTTTGATCATGTCTATAGCCATTTTAAGGTATTGGACACGTTCGGAGTCGGCATAGGTGGTCACGGCGTTGTAATTGATAATCCCGCCGCGGGCGGTGAGCTGGGAATAGAATAGAGCTATGCAAATAATCCCAAAGAGGAGAAGGGAAGAGGCAAGGAACATCAATTTTCGAAATGAATTAGCTTTTATTTGTAAAAAGCCCCAAAGGAGAATGGCGAAAATCAAGGCTAAAAGGGCAGAGCGGGAAAAAGCCGTATAAAGGGCAAAGATTTGCAAAAACACGATAGAGGTCAAGGCGATCTTGGGGAGCGTTTTTTCTTGCTTCATGAACAGATAAAAAGAGGCGAAAACCGAGCAGAAGAGAAATCCGCCCAGGATGTTGGGATTGGAGAAGGTGCCGGTAGCGCGAAATAGTTCCTCTTGCGGCAGCATGGTGTCAAAGAGCCAACGGTGCCTGCCCGGATTGTGAAAAGGGAAATGGCGGACATCGATTTCCCCTAAAAAATGAAGGCCTGCGGAATGCTGCGTGAAATATTGGTAGATCCCTACTGCAGCTTGTAGACAGGAAAGAGCCACAAGGAGCCAAGCCAAGACGGGAACAAGTTGAACAAAGTTCATTTTTTTTCCCGCTTGGCACAGAGCGTTAAAAAACAAAAAGACAAAAGAGAATTGGAGCAGCCGTAAATACTGGAGGGCGTAATGGTTCGTGATGGAAAAATAGAGCGAGATCAAGGCGGTAAAAAATAGAAGAGTGAGGTATTTAGAGGGCCCTTCCCAAAAAAAGGAGCGAGCTGAAACTTTATAGCGAAAGAAAAGCACGAAGGTTAAGAGGAGAATCAGCGGATCTGTGATAAAAAGATGAATTTTTTTAGAAAAAAAATCGGGAAGGGGAAAATCGGGCAGGGGAATTCTTCTCGACCAGGAATCGAAACAGCCATGAAACCGTCTTTGAAAAGGAAGAAGGATGAAGACAAGTGAAATAAGAAGGGTAAGAAAGCGATTTTCTGATACTTTTACTTGGATAGCTGGGGTCATAGATTATCTTCGAGGATACGCAGCTTCTCATAATGTTTCAACTGATCGCGGAAATGGGCGGCATCTTCAAAACGCAATTCTTTGGCAGCGCGGCGCATTTCAATCTCGTATTCTTTGATCTTTTCTTCCACTTCATCTCCAGAAAGACGTGAGGGAGACTCTTCTTCCTCTTGAAGGGTTTGGGCAACCTCCCCAAAGGTTTCGGCGAGGTCTTGAATCAGGCCGCGGCGTACGGTGTAGGGGGTGATATTGTGCTCCTGATTGTATTGCTGCTGGAGAATGCGCCGCTCGCGTGTGATGTCGAGAGTTTTTTGGATCGATTTGGTGATGGTATCAGCGTACATGATGACACGGCCGTGGAGATTGCGCGATGCGCGCCCGCAGGTTTGGATCAATGCTGTCTCGCTGCGTAAAAACCCTTCCTTGTCTGCGTCGAGGATACAAACGAGCGAGACTTCGGGGATATCGAGTCCTTCGCGGAGCAGATTAATACCGACGAGGACGTCGAAAAGGCCGCGGCGCAAGTCATTGATGATTTGCACGCGTTCCAAGGTGTCGATATCGGAATGCAAGTACTTTGATTTGACGCCGATTTCTGTGAGGTATTTGCTCAGATCTTCCGAGAGTTTTTTAGTGAGAGTTGTCACGAGTACGCGACCGCCTTTTCCCGTTTCGAGCCGGATTTGCTCGAGGCAGTCGTCCACTTGAGCTGTGGCGGGTTTGACTTCGATCTGCGGGTCGAGGAGCCCTGTTGGGCGAATGATCTGCTGGACGACATCGCCGTGGGCTTCCTGGATTTCCCAGGCGCTTGGCGTTGCGGACACGTAAATGGCCTGGTGGATGCGGCGGTAAATCTCTTCAAATTTCAAGGGGCGGTTATCAAAAGCGGAAGGCAACCGGAACCCAAACTCGACAAGAGATTCTTTCCGCGCGCGGTCGCCATTGTACATCGCGTGAAGTTGCGGCAAAGTTTGGTGCGACTCATCGATGAAAAGCAGAAAATCTTGAGGAAAATAATCGAGAAGGCAGGGGGGCGGATCGCCCGCATTGCGGCGGCTAAAATGGCGCGAATAGTTTTCAATCCCTTTGCAAAAACCGATTTCCTTCATCATTTCGACATCGTAGACCGTGCGTTGATGGAGTCGCTGCATTTCGACATAACGTTTTTCTTTTTCATAGAAGGCGACGCGCTCTTTCATCTCTTCTTTGATCGTCTGGATGGCGGTCAGCCTCACGGACTCGGGCGTGACATGGTGGGAACCGGGATAGATCGTTACCTGCTCCAATCGCTGGCGCACTTTTCCGGTTAATGGGTCGATTTCGCTGATGCGGTCGATCTCGTCACCAAAGAATTCGATGCGGTAGGCGAGGTCTTCTTCGTAGGCGGGCATGATCTCGAGAACATCGCCGCGAGCACGAAATGTCGAGCGCATCAGATCGAAATCGTTCCGTTTGTAGTGCATTTCAACGAGATGCATCAGCGCATCGTCGCGGCGCCGTTTCTCTTTCACTTTGAAAGTGAGCAGCATTTGCGCATAATATTCGGGAAGACCTAAGCCATAAATGCATGAAACAGAAGAGACGATAATCACATCGCTTCTTTCGATCAAAGAGCGGGTCGCGCTAAGGCGCATTCTGTCGATTTGATCATTGATCGCAAGATCTTTTTCAATATATGTATCGGTCCGGGCAATGTAAGCTTCGGGCTGATAATAATCGTAATAGGAAACAAAGTATTCCACGGCGTTGTCGGGGAAGAACGACTTGAATTCCTGATACAGCTGTGCGGCCAATGTTTTATTGTGAGCGATGATCAGAGAGGGACGTTGCAACTGATGAATGATGTTAGCCATGGTGAAGGTCTTGCCAGAGCCTGTCACGCCGAGAAGCACTTGCGATTTCTTTCCCGATTGCAGGCCGGTAACAAGCCGTTCGATGGCTTGAGGCTGGTCTCCACGGGGAGTAAATTCCGTTTTCAGATGAAACATGTTATCAAGGAAATTTAGGGATAAAACTTGCTCCCATCATGGTCGAGAGTTGCAAGAACAAGATAAAAAGGGCAAAACACAAAATAAGCACGAGGGCAGGCTTGCCGCCGGACATGCGATAAGTGGTGGGGGGAGCTTTCCGGTAGCGGCCGATCCAAACCATCGCAACGGGTAGAACACCAAAGAGAATGACCGCGCACACGCCGCCCGCAAAATTCAGCGCTTTGAAGAAGAGCTGTGGATAAATCAGTGAGAGAACAAGCGGGGGCAGAAGGGCAAGGGCGCACAGCCACAGGTTTTCCTGTTTATTAGAGCCAGTGGCAAAACTCTTCGCCGCAGAAAATCGCCCTTTTGGCGCCCTTTGCCCCAGCGGCGGCTCTGCTCCTTTCTCAAGTATGTCTTCGCCGCCGCCGGCCGAACCTGCATGCAGGTTCTGGCCAGAAGTCGCCAAAATCTTCGATTTTCCGCTGACGTGGAGTTTTGCAACTGGCTCTTTATATTTAATTTTCAGTCCATCAGCCAAAAAGTGGACAAGGCTCAGAGCCTGGGCCAGGAATGAAGTCAAAATCGCAAAAAAGGCCAAGCCTTGAGAAAAAATGCGTACAGAAGGCGACCTCAATATCAAAGAGAGCGACTGGGAGGCTTCCCGGTCATTTTTCAAACTGGCAACTAGGCCAGTAGGTCCACTAAAGGGAACAATCCCTAGGACGAGGATCTCCCAAACGAGATAAATGACAAACGCCATCAAGCTCCCGCCGATGATGGTAAGTCTCACTTTTTTCAAATCTCCTTTGAGATAGGCGGTCAGACTGGGAATCATGTTGTGGAAACCAAACGCAATCACTAAAAGAGGCAGCGCCGAAGGAGCATAAATGGGATCGGAGCGTGAAAGGAGTTGGGGATTGATATAAGCAGCGCCTATGAAAACGAGGAGAATAAAAAAAATGATCTTCCCCATCATCAATCCTCGATTAAACAGATCGACTTTTCTCGTTCCGAGGTAGACGACCCATCCGAAGAGAATGACGAAGATCAAACTGCCGAGCCAAACAGGAAAGGAAGCGTTAAGGCTGACATGAAAAAATGTGTTACAGAGACCGCCGATACCTGAAATATAAGCGACAAGCAAAGCATAAAACAAAAACAGGTAGGTAATCCAGCAAACCCCTTTTCCCCATTTTCCAAGAGTTTGTCCTGTCATCGTCAAAAGGTTGACCTGGCGTGAATGCCATCCATTGGCCTCGACCAGCAGCAGTGCCGTGGATGTCATGAAAAGCCATGCGCAGAAAAACATCGTCAAAGAAGGAAGAAAACCCGATAGGCCGGTGACAATAGGAAGGCCGAGCATTCCGGCGCCGATGCAGCTTCCTGCAATCAGCAGCATTCCGCCGATCATGCTTCCCTGTTTTTCATTCATGAGGAAGCCTTTGACATCCGTTTTTCGATGGTGCGGATTTCCTGCCCAAGCCTTCCGAGTTCATACCCTTCGTAATCGACGAATTTGAAAAAGCGCTCGAAATTGGGGCAGGCCTTGGAAACTTGTTTGGCCAATTCTTGCGCGATGAAGCGGTAGTTCGGATGTCCTGCAGGAGAAGAGCGCAACTCGCAGAGCCACTGCAATGAGCGCAAATTCACATGAAAATACCAGTGCATGTTGTATGCCATTGGCACGATATATTGGGCTTCTTCAGGAAGCTCCTCGGCGATCGATTCGTAGGTTTTTTTCGCCTCATCCATCGCATCGCGATACTGTTTTTCCATATCCGTGCCTACGATTTCATGGGGCGTAAAGTAGCCGAAATCGCAAGAGAGCAACTGTCTGTCTTGCGTGAGCATGCGGTGGCGGTGGAGATCGCGGAAATTCCCGAAATCGGCCACGATTTCGAACGTGAAGACAGCATGTTCGAGTGCTCGCGGGGATTTATGCCTACGGTTCTCTCTAAAATTGGAAGCTGAATCGAGAATTCGGTTAAGTTCTTCTTCGGGAAGGGTGCGGCAGTATTCTTGCAATTCATGCAAACCCGCATTGCATTGCTCAAAAAGAAGCGCGGCTGCGACCTTCGCCGTGCTTTCGGGATCATATTGGATTAATCGCACGCCGGGATTTTGCATCTTGGCAATCGAAGAAGTATGCCGGTCCGCGAGCACTTTGAGGTCATTGCTCATCTGTTCGCGGAATTGCGCAAAAGTGCGCTGATGTTTATGCGCTGGATCGCCGCGGCGGATAAAAGAAGGGACGACTTTGGACAGTTCCTGAAACGACTTTCTTCCGATGTCTTGCATTTCGGCGAGATTATGGCAATTGAGTTTCTGGATCAAACTCTCGAAGAACCGCCCATTTCCATACATTCCCATATTTGTCAAAGCGCTGGCGGGCAGCAACCCTCTTAAGCAGTCGAGGACTTTTGCGCGCAAAGCAGCCGTATAGGCGACTTTGGAGACATCGTGTTCTTTGGGGAATTTTTTCTCCATGAGTTCTGTGAGGGGAGGAATGAGCGCGGAATAGGTTTCAAAAAGAAAGTTGCATGTTTTGAGATAGGGCTCTCGAAACGCTGAAGCCATTAAAATGGGCTCGCGGAAGAACAGATATTCCCCATTCACTTTTTGATCAAAATAAATGTAGCGGGTCGATTTTTCCAAAGGAGATCCGCCGATGCGGCAGTCCTCTACCATATTGGCAGCGATCATCGACACATTTTCCAGGGCCAAATGCGCTCCGCCAAGCTCCCCGATCGAATCATCGCCGTAACCGTCCAGGATGCGGTCATAGAAATTTTGCGCTTTTTTAATCGCCACGATCTGGTCTTCGAGCTCATGCTCCGACTGCTCCCCCGCATGAACAGCGCCTGCGATCGCATTGAAGGCCGTCTCTTCATTGAGGATAAAATCTTTTAGAAGCAGCGATCTCAGCCCTAGGCTCGACCGAGAATAACGGGAAAAAAGCGCGCCCTTAATCACTTCGGGAAGATTGCGAAGAACGAAGATATTACTGGACGTGTGGGTGACGTAGCGCTGTAAAATTTTTATTTGACTTTCGGTAAATTCCTCATACCCTTCAACCATTGTGCGCAACCTCGAAAAAAGACCATTTCCACAAGGTTGACATATTCTTCAGGTTCAATCAAGAAAAAAAGAGGAAAGGCTTATACCTGACTCGGCGATAAACTTGGATTTTCTGCTCCCGCCTTTTTCCGTCTGACTGCGTGTTCGCAGAAAATCCAAGTTTATCGCCGAGTCAGGTATAACTCTAATATTTTTTTTGATGTTGGAGAAATTTCAATACGGCTTGTTCTTTTTTCTTAAGAGAATCCAATGCCCGTTCTTTTTGGCCATCTTTGCCCAAATTTTTCGTTTCTTGCGCGGAGCAAAGTTCCTTAACATTTTTATATAGCGGCGCCGTTTGGCCCTCGATCAAAAGTAGTTCATTCCAATACGGCTGGTCCAAAAGCTCAGAGATTTTTTTTGGATCGCCTCTATGAATTCGGTCTAGAAGTAAATGCAGGCTGACCTCTATTTTTAAACGCAGGATTACTTCGCTCAAAGACAGGGATTTACCCTTAAGCTGTTGGAGACGCTTGAGAAAATTAGGATGAAGCTCGTTGGATAGGGAATCGTCTTCTGCTGTGATCTTATCAAGAAGAGCTAAATTTTTTTCGAGTGTATGTGCGTCATAACTCGTTAAAGAAGGAAAATTAAAGTCTCTTATAGTGATCGTGCCATCCTGAGAACCGGAAATGAGGATTCCATCTTGCATGCATGCAGAAGTGGTGGGTTGTTCCCTTTTCAACATATACAGGGTTATTCCGCTCTTGAGATCGAGAACTGCGATCTCATCCAGGGCGAAAAAGATCTTATTATCCTTGACAATGAGGGCACAGGGCTCTGCCCGAGGCACCAGAACACCGTTAGGCTTCACCTGGATATGCCGGACGAATCTCATCTTGCTGATTATCCACTCTTTGACAGCCCCGTAGCCTGTGGAAGAAAAAAGACGATCCCCTTGAGAGGCAAGACCATAGACACCGCCTTCATGGCCGTTGACAACACCCAAAAAACCCGGGTTTTTCATATTATCTAGATCCCCGGTTTGTATCGTTTTTTCTAAGCCGATAAAAAATTTATTTCCATGAACGGCTAGAGAATGGAAGAAGCCCATCACTTCGACAGAATCGATGAAGCTCATATTTTCTTTGAGATCCCAGACTTTAAGAATGTCTTCGTCCCCGACGGAAATGAGCTTATCTCCTTGAACAGCGAGAAAAAGGACCGCTCCCTCATGGCCTTTCCAACTATGCTCTTTCTTTCCGGTGTTTGCATTCCAGGTTGTAATCGTGCTGTCTTCCGAACCACAAAACAGCGTATCGCCTTGCATGAGTAGTGTGGTGCAAGATCCATGATCCCTCAAATCCAATTTAAACAATATTTTGCGGGTATTTCGCTCCCACATGATAACGGTGCCGTCTAGAGAAGCGGAAGCGAACTTATCCCCTTGAACATCTACGCGAGTGACTTTTTTTGTATGCCCGTTCAAAGTGCATGTTCGGAATTTGTAATCGTTGATATTCCAATCTCTGTTTTTCAAGGAGTGCAATACGTCTTTAAAATTCGGAGCATTTTCATATTCCTGGAAGGAATAGGGAAAACGAGATCTTACAAAACCTTTCCATAAAAGGTTGTCATTGGAAACACAGCGATTAAATTGCCAATTTGTCAACAAAATGGAATGGGCGTCTTTTAATCGACTTAAATGAGAAAAAACAATCGGCAACACTTCATCAGGAAGAGGGAGGTTTTCTGGAGGAGTGGATTGTGTAGAATGACTTTCCACTTTCGTGACGGCACTTATACTCATAATAATCACCTTAAATTAATTTTTGAAGTGAAGATTATAATAGATGCTCGGCCTAATAAGCGACTAAATTAGTTAAAACAGTAACTAAGGTGTTTTATGAATAGCCATGGGCGCAGAGGATTGGCAGACCGGCATCACTTCCACGGTGTTGATATTCACATGGGCAGGGAGGGAATGACAGAAATAAATCACTTCGGCGATATCTTCAGGCGTCAAGGCCGCAGTATTCTCATAAACCTTGGCTGCACGTGTGCTGTCGCTACGAAAACGGACGTTGGAAAACTCAGTCCCTCCGACGAGTCCCGGTTCGACGCAGCTCACCCGAACCTTAGTGCCGAGCAAATCGGCTCGCAAATTCAATGAAAACTGGTGAACAAAGGCTTTCGTTCCTCCATAAACATTGCCGCCAGGATAGGGATAAGTGCCAGCAACAGATCCCAAATTGATGATGTGGCCTCGATCGCGTTTGACCATCGTTGCGAGAGCCGCCCTTGTGCAGTAAAGAAGCCCTTTGATGTTGGTATCAACGCATTTATCCCACTCTTCGATTTTGCCCTGGTAAGCAGGCTCCAGCCCGAAACCGCAGCCTGCATTGTTGATGAGAACTTCGATGGGGCCCAGCTGCTGAAAAACCTGATCGACCTGATCTGAGGAACACACATCGAGTTCAAAGACAGAAACTTCCCCATTCAAAGTTTTCTGAAGCTCTTCTAAACGGTCCAGTCGCCTGGCTGTCAATGCCAACCTAAATCCCGCTTCGGCAAAACGGCGGGCGGCGGCCGCGCCAATCCCTGCAGAAGCTCCTGTGATCACGACTAGAGGTTTTGAAGCTGCGCTCATTATTGACTCCTTTTTTTAATAATTATACCGCTCCTCTTCCAAAGTCCAATACAGTTTTTTTCCGGTTTCCGCGCGCGCGCCGACATCCCTCAGCCACGCCGCCATGGCATAGCCGACAAAATTGCGGCTGCTCTTTTTTAAGAAAATATCGAGTGGGATCATGAAACAAAAGCCTTTATCGAAGTATGTGTGGCCGTTGACACGATCGTGGCCGTTAGTGAATGTACACCAAAGAGAAAAGCGCATGCCGCTTTTGAAATACCGACCGACAGCAATGCGGGCTCCCTTATCTTTCGCGAGAAATTGTCCGACGCTCAACAACAGGTCCATATTCAAGGGTTTGTAGTCGTAATAAAAATCCAGAAAGTATTGGATGCCGATGAAAGGAACCTTCACGTATTGATCTCCTCGTAATTGAAACGTAGATCCTCTGAAGTTCATGCCATGATAGTGACGCTTAGGGACCGCGGCGAACTCTGCGCCGACTGCCCAGCGGGAATTCACCGGATAATAGAGAAGTTCCGTAGCCGCTCCACCATACGCCGGCTCAAAATAGCCAAGGGCAAATCGATACGACCACCCCTTTCCGAGATTCCAACTTTTCTGCAGGAAGGCCTGTTCGACATGAAACGAATTAGTTTGAAAATATTTAAGCGAGTCGGTGCGGACGATAAGCAATCGGGAAGGATTGGCTCGATCGGCGCCTCCAGTCCCCTGCATGCTGGATTTGACATCGTAGCTCAGTTGAAATTTATAATAGATTTGATCGAGGATGTACCCTTCAGGAGAAGCAATGGCGCTGACGACATATTTGAATTTTCCCGAAGTGCTGCCAAAAAATGTGAGAAGCCTTGGGCGGATCGTGAACGTCCAAATCGGTTTATACCGCTGAAAGATCTTCGACGCATCATAATCGCTGGGCGAGCCTGGAGCTTCCTGCATGGGGGCCAAAGTTTCCAATTCAAAATCGCTGATTTGGCCGAGCCTCCACCGCTTAAGATCTTCATTGCGGTAACGGTACGCTTGGCAAGCAAGCGCATCCGCTTCAATGACGACGACAATGCTTTTCACATCGGATGGCGTAAGGGCGGCAAGCACATGCTGCACGCGGTCTCGGACAATCCGTTCCTCGCGATACCGGTTATTGACAATTTTTAACCAAAGGAATTTTTCTCCCTTTTCATCATAGACAAGAAACGCCGAATACAAATCGAGCCCCTGGTCGCTCAAAGCGTAGGCGAGCTCCTGAGAAAAATCCTGCTCGTTGCGGACAACGCCGAGGGGCTCCGTGTCCACAGGGGATTGGTAAGGGACTGGATCGCCCACTTTTGGAAAAAGCCCCTTCGTCGTTCCAAGGGGAAAGCGCAAAGATCCTGAGGCAGCGATCGCCGAGCCACGCACACTGCTCACGGACAATTGCAGAGTGTCCCAGCCGAGAAAAGAGATCCCCCCATTCACCCGCGATTTAACCTTTCTTCCAGAGGGATGCTCATACGGGTGTTTTTTATAATCGATAGCATCGTATTCGGCGAGAAAGGAGATGTCTTTTAAAACCGGCGCATGCCATTTCCGAAAGGGAGTCCAGGCAGCTCCTCCAAAAAACCCTTTTATCCTTCCTTTCCCCCAGCCCAGCGTGCATTCGAGGTCCCAATCGCGAAATTGCTTTGTCACCACGACGTATTTCGAATTAAACCGTTTTGTCCCGATAAAATCCTCGACGCCGATAGAAATTTGCGGTAAATCCGGATAGCCATCCTGCGGAGTCAATAAGCCTAACTTGACATTCCCGATCCGCTCAGCGTCGTCGCCAAACCCTTCTTTTCCAAAATTTTTCTCGACGACTCCTCGGTACACCCGATAATTTAAAGAAAATTCCAACCGGTCGAAAGCTTGAAAATTTGCCCCATAGATATTGTAGGGCCTTACAGCCGCCGCCCCGAGGCCGAAAACTCCCATTTTCGCCATACGGGCAGACGGCATATTGAAATAGCCGACCGTCATCGAATAATCGTAAAAGAGAGGAAGCTCGTCTTTGAGGCCAGCATCGATTTTTCTCACGGTTTCCAAGTCGCGAAATAGAGAAGTTTCCTCTTCTCCGGGAACAGTGGGAGAGAATTCGTCGCCGGAAGACACTGCAAACCAGGAACAAATGAGAACAAAGAAATATTTTACCACGGACTGTCGAACCCTTTAGGGAGAAGAAGGGAAGAAACTGAGCAAAATTAAAGGGAAAGTTTGTTTTTGTCACTGAACTTTTATTGAAGATAATTGAAGGCTTACCTTATACTCGGCAGAAGCATAAAGGCTTTCATTAAGTTTTTTCATAATTTGGAATTGCCGGACGGGCTTTTGAATGGCCGCATTTCAACCACAGCAAGGAACATCCATGAGTTATCTTAAGGACTTTCAAACTCATATCGCTAATCACGACTATCCCTCCTTCCTAAAACTTTGGGAAGAATACTGTTCAGGAGACGAAGTCGAGGCAGAAGAGCTTTGCGAGATCCTCCGTGCCGTCAAGTCTTCCGACATTGTTGAACCTGTTGGGCGCCATGTGGACAGGATTCTTCCTCTGTGGCAAAAACTTCCGGAAGACGCCTTGTCCCACGAAGCGATTAAGCTCATCTTCGACATCGAGACGAGCAACAGCGAATCTCTCGCTGAACTCGCTTATAGCTATTTGAAAAACCGTTATGGAGATCAGGAATTCTTCAATGACAAAATCCGACTGATCGGCCTACGAGGCAAAGAGAAATTCAAAGGGACGATTAGCAACTACGAGCTGCTCACGCACATGGAAAAAGGAAAATACGTTTTCCATACAGGCGGATGGGGAGTAGGCGAGATCGTGGACGTATCCCGTGTTCGCGAACAGCTGACCTTGGAATTCGACTATGTGCCTGGGAAGAAAGAGCTTTCTTTCGCGACAGCGTTTAAAACGCTTATCCCGATTCCCGATGATCATTTTCTTGCCCTGCGTTTTGGCAGTCCCGATCTTTTGGAAAAAAAAGCTAAGGAACAACCGGTCGAAGTCATCCGCATGCTGCTCCGCGACATGGGTCCAAAAACAGCTGCAGATATCAAAGATGAGCTCTGCGATCTCGTCATCCCTGCCAGTGAATGGACGCGCTGGTGGCAAACAGCCCGTGCCAAAGTCAAAAAAGATACCATGATCCAAACGCCTGAGGAAATCCGCGATCCTTTCCGCATTCTTAAGAAAGAGATCACCCACGAAGAGCGCCTCCACCAGGTCTTGGAAAACAAGCCCGATGCGAATACTCTGATTCAAATGGTCTACACCTTCTTGAGAGATTTCCCAGAAACACTGAAAAATATCGAGTTTAAAGCCACGCTGGTCGCCAAGTTGAATGAAATGCTTTCCTTCAAGGAAATCAGCACGCCCCAAGAACTTCAGATCCATTTTTTCCTGCAAGACCTGAACAACATTAAAGATTATCCTATCATTGGCGAGATCATCAAACGTTTCGAAACCATCGAACATATCCTCAATCACATCGAAGTGCTCAGTTTCAAAAAACGCGTACTCATAGAGTCCAGAAAACATCGACCTGATTGGAAAGTGAATTTCCTCACCCTTCTATTCAAAGTCGATCAAGCGCCCTTGAGAGATTACATTCTCTCCGAACTGACCGCTGCTAAAGCAGAAGCAGAGCTTAAACAAAAATTCCAGGACCTCTATACCCATCCTGGACGTCATCCAGAAGCTTTCATGTGGTATTTTCAAAAAGTTCAATCGCAAAGCAGCATTCCATTTAGTGATAAGCAAGGCAAAACCCGCTTCTTCGAAGGTCTTCTCATTCTTTTGAGCAATGTCGAAAATGATCCGGAGCAGCGCGAACTCGTAAAAAAAATCCACGCTTTATTGTCTAACGGCCGTTTCGCCATCGTCCGCCAAATGATGCAAGAATCGACGCTAGAAGACGTTAAAGAATTTTTGCTGTTGGCTTCAAAATCCCATTCGCTCAGCGACCATGATCAGAAAATTTTCCACTCCCTTGCTGAAGTCGTCCATCCCTCTCTTGTCAAGACGCGCAAAAAACAGGAGACCTCCGCAGCCCAAGAAACCCAGATCATCTGGACAACCGCGGAAGGCTACCAAAAGCTGCAGCAGCGCATCCAGCAAATCGCGACGGTCGAAACTGTAGAGAATGCAAAAGAAATTGAAATTGCGCGCGCGCATGGCGACTTAAGAGAAAACGCCGAGTTCAAAGCTGCTCTCGAAAAACGGGACCGCCTCCAATCCGAACTCAAACTCCTCTCTGATCAGCTCAATAAAACTCGTGTCATCACCAAGGACGACATCTCGACGGATGAAGTCGGCATAGGCGTCATCGTGGAATGCACGAACACAAAAGGACAAAAAGTTTCTTACACGCTACTCGGCCCCTGGGATGCCGATACGGATAAAAACATCCTCACGTTCCAGTCCAAGCTCGCTCAAACGATGAACGGAAAAAGCGTGGGTGATAAATTTGTCGTGCAAAACGAAGAGCTGACCATCGCTGCGATTCGCAGCTACCTTTAGGTAATTCCCTCTACAATATTTGTTGTTTCAGGTATTTTCAATCTTGAAACAACAAAGCTTTATTTCTATGGAACTCGTCATCGCCAGTCGCAACGTTCACAAGATCAGGGAATTTCGCTCTATTTTAAAAAAAATGAGCGCATTTTTCGATCTCTTTAGCCTCATCGACTTTCCTCAATATGTTCCTCTGCCGGAAACGGGCGCCAGTTTTGAAGAAAACGCCGTCGCAAAGGCCATTCATGCCGCGCAGCATTTAAAGCGGTGGGTCATCGCTGACGATTCAGGTTTGGTCGTTCCCGCATTGAACGGGGAGCCCGGAGTCCATTCACGCCGTTATGCCGGAGAAAACGCCACCGATAAAGATAACCGAAAAAAACTCCTTGCCGCGATGCGCGATATTCAAGAGTCCTCCCGCCAAGGCTATTTCGAATGCTGGATCGCTCTTGCCTCTCCCGAAGGCCTCAAAAAAACCGCAAAAGGCGTCTCGGAAGGGATGATCACAGATAAAGAACGGGGTAGCCTTGGATTTGGCTACGACGCCATTTTCATCAAACATGAATATGGAAAAACCTTCGCTGAGCTCGAAGAAGAAACGAAAAATCGAATCTCCCATCGCCGCAAAGCCCTCGATAAAATTCTTCCCGTGCTCGAAGCTGTTCTACAAGAGCACAATGCGCTACCTCGTTGACGCTTACAATCTTCTCTTTCGCACACGTAAAAAAAAGGCCCCTTTAGAACAATACCGCCAATCCTTCATCGAAGACCTGAACGAAATCATCTCAAAACTCAATCTTCAAGTCACCCTCATCTTCGACGGAGCCGAAGAACACCTGCGATTGCCCTCCCGCGGCCATTTCGAAACGTTGGAAATCATTTACACGAACAAAGGGCAAACGGCGGATGAATACATTTTCGACGAAGTCGCTATAGCAAAATCTCCCGCCCAATTAACCATCGTATCCAACGACCGCGAACTGACCGGACGCTGCCGTCAACACCGCGCTAAAACGTTAACCATCGACGAATTCCTTCATTTTCTCTCCAAAAAGAAAGCCAAGAACAAACGCCTCACAAGAACCCCCAAATCTTTTCGCGAAACCGATCCGGAAATCGCGCGCCTCCTCGTCATCTTCGAAAAGCGGATGATAGAAGAAGTTGACTAGAAACCGGTTTTCGCATAATAAAAATGTTTATGGCAGATAATAAATTTCCTTTTCGATGGTGGGCATTATTAGGCGTCTCGATTTTGGCGTTCACGGCCTTTTTAGATGCGACCATCGTCAATACAGCACTTCCCTTTATTCAAAAGGCCTTAAATGTCGATATTTTACAACTTCAGTGGGTAGCCAACATCTTCACGATTATTCTCAGCATGACGATGATCGCTATCGGCAAACTTGCCGATCTGTGGGGAAGAAAAAGAGTCTTTTATTTTGGCGTCCTGATTTTTGCAATTGCCGCTCTTGGCGCAGGGTTGAGTCCAACGATTGAAATCTTGGTGTTTTTTCGTGGATTGCAGGCGCTCGGCGCTTCCATTATTTTTATCGCTTCCGCTGCTTTGTTGTCCGATGTCTTCCCTGAATACCAACGCGTTAAAGCGATCAGCATTTACGGCGGTATTACAGGCTTCGGACTCATGGCCGGTCCCTTTCTCGGAGGCATTCTTATCAGCCTTTTGGGATGGAGATGGGTCTTTTGGATTAATCTCCCTCTGATTGCCGTCGGGCTTATCGCTTGTTCCTTTAGCCTGAAAGGCCATTCTCACAGAAAACACTTGATACAAATGGATTGGCTAGGCTTATTTTTTCTGATTTTTGGCCTTGGAGCATTAATGTATGGAATCATCGCCGGGGCCCAATTCAACTGGACTTCCACTTCCGGGTGGGTGTTTCTCTGCCTCGGCATCGCTGCCCTCGCAGCATTGATCATCCTCGATGAATTGAGAAAAAATCCTCTTCTCGACCTGCACATCTTCAAGGAAAAACTCATCATCTTGGCCGCTTTAAGCTGCGCTCTTGCAGGCGTTGTCTCTACCGTGTTCATGTTTTTTGATCCCCTTTATTTGCGCATTCTTCGCCAATTATCTGCATTTCACATCGGCCTTCTTATCGCAGTAATTCCCGCAGCACAAACGTTGATTTCATTTGTATTTAACCGTTCCGTCAAACGATTCGGCGTAGCCAATCTTCTCTTTTTTTCAACTATTGCTGCCTTCTTGGCTGTTGTCTTACACCGCGTCATTCAAATCGACACCTCTTTATATTTTTTAATTCTCCCCTTTTTCCTTCTCGGTATCAATTGGGGATTAAGCAATTCGGCAATGATCACCGCAATCAATCAAGTGATTACCCCGCGCAAAATTGGGGCAGCCATCGGCACCATCGCCACGATTTGGAATATTGTTGGATCGATTTTGCTTGCAGCCAGCACAGCTGTTTTCCATTCCGTCGAGATTCGCACGTCTTTCTTACCCGCGTTTCACAGCGCAATCAATTTTAACATCGTCTTTGCGGCTATCGTTCTTCTCATCGCCATCTGGGCCCGTCTTCAATTGAAGAAATCTTGAATCCCTCTGTCTATAAACGACAGGATTATGTTATAATTCAACATAAAAACCCCTGTTTTTATGTCAGTAAAATACGATCCACATCTTAGTTATAAAATAATTAACTTCTTTCAAGTTGAGGTAAATGATCGAAATATTGTTCAAAAAGCCATTGAAATCCTCAAAAATCAAAATGATTCAAAAATAGAGATTACTTCTCTGAGGAAAGGCAAATCAGGGAGAAACCTTTATCAAATTTCTTTTGATGCGAAAAAATATGTCGTCCATGCGGGTGATTGCGATTTAACGAGCTTTGCTAGTCTGACCAAACTAGCTGCAGACCATGAGTTTGGGCCTTCCTTAATTTTCCATAATGTCGAGTGCCGGGCTTTGATCACTGATTTCGTTGTAGGAAAACACCTTATCCCCAAAGACCTAGAAAATATAGAAGTGGTGAGACAACTTGTGAGTGGTTTGAAACAACTGCATCAAAGCACTTTTCAACTTCGGCCTTATGATAAATTGGAAACTACGAAGACAAATTTAAAAAATATTGGGGATCCCTTTAAAATCATTGATCATTTCAATTCTATTACCTTTGCTATTGCACAACGCAATTTCCCCAAAGTCCCTTGTCATAATGACATACATCCCGGCAATCTTCTGTATTCTTCAGAAGGCAGAGTTCAGATGATCGATTGGGATGACGCAGGGATGAGCGACCCTTTCTACGATTTAGCCCGAGTTTCGATTGAGTTTTGTTTCAATTCTGAACAAAATGCTTTTCTCCTTCGTCATTATTTCGGCGAACCAAACAAAGTTGAATTCACTCGTTTTTATCTCATGAGACAACTCTATTTGGCTTCAATAGCAACCGACTTCCTGCTCGCTCAAGACAAACCTTTGGATGAGATGATACAAAAAAGACTTTATCTGTTGGTGCAAAATAAAGTTATTTTAGATCAAGGCAATCCGCTTGCCTTTTTTAAAGAAGCCGCACCGAATTTTTTCAACACTTTCCTAGAAAATATTCGTTCTCAGAAATACGCCGACTCTATGAAAATTCTTTCAGAAACCGACTTAATCCATCCGCCTTTGACGATTCATTTCTCGTAATAAGCATAGGTTTTTAGGCAAGCTGGAAGTCGAGCTCATTTTTTTCAAAAAACCTGTGTTAACGAGCTATTTTGAAGTCGGAATAGGGCTTGGCAACTTGATGAAAATCGGATGCGATTTCCTTAATATGGGAAGAAAATTCCCGCTTTAATTCGGCGAGAAGTTTTTCAAGTTGGGGTCTATCGCCTTGAGCGCAGAGTTCGACGCTGCCGTCGGAAAGATTGCGCGCGAAGCCGGTCAATTTTAAGTGGTCGGCGAATAACTTGGCGGTGGCGCGGAATCCTACGCCTTGGACGTTTCCTTTGATAATGGCAGACAATTCTAGCATGTGCTTTCGCAGGCTTCTTCTTCAGGCTTTTGCTCTTGAGAAAAATCGGCTTCATGCCAAGGGTAATTGCAGATCATTTCTCTGATTTCTATGAGACATTTCGAACGATTGAGTGCTTCTCGAAGATGTCGCATGTTTTGGGCACCGCGTAAAAACCAGCAGCCAACTCGGCGTAAATCGAGAAGGGCGCCTTTTTCATTTTTATAAGAGAGAATATGATCCACATGTTCCAAAAAGATGTCGCGGTATTCAAGGCCTGTGCGCGGGAGCGGCGCATCCCCTGAAAGATGACGGTAGATATCTTCGATGAGCCAGGGCTTGCCCATTGTGCCTCGAGCGAGCAGGATCGCGTCGCAATTTGTGTACTCAAAGATCTTCTGCGCGCTTTCGGCATCAAAGACATCGCCGTTCCCAATTACGGGGATAGTCCTTGAGGCCATTTTACAATCGCGGATAAAGTCCCAGTTCGCCGGGCCTTTGTAACCTTGAGCACGTGTGCGCCCATGGATGCAGATGGCAGCAGCGCCCGCTTCTTCGGCAATGCGTACGATTTGCGGGGCGACGATTTGGCTGGAATCCCAGCCGGCTCTGATCTTAATTGTCACAGGGATTTTTACCGCAGCGACCATATTCGCTAAAACTTCGCCGATGATGTTGAGATTTCTGAGCATTCCGGAACCGCTTCCATCTTTTGTGACTTTATCAACTGGACATCCACAATTCAAATCCACCACATCAAAACCGAGGTCCTCAATGATTTTTGCGCAAGGGCCGGCGAGTTGGGGCTTGCTTCCGCAAATTTGCCCGCCGATCGGATGCATGGAATGATCATAGTCGAGAAGGCGATAGGTGTTGGGATCGTTCCGAACTAACGGTTCCATTTTGACCATTTCGCAATAGACAAGACCGGGCCGGTATTTCACGGTCATTCGACGAAAGGGAACATCTGAGCATCCCGCGAGCGGGGCGCAGAAAATATTCGAGGGCAATTGTAAAGAACCGAGGTGGAATGGGCGTTTAAGCATTAAAATAGAAAATGTAAAATTAAATATTCCAACATCTGCAAGGCAAAAAACCCAAGCATGGGGCTAAGGTCTAGCATGCCTCCAATCGGAGGTATCAAGCGGCGAAATAAATTGAGGTAAGGATCTGTATAGAAAGCCACGAACCCCATGAGCTTATGATGTGCAAAAGCAGGAAACCACGAACCGATGATCCGCGCCATCAAAAATATTGTATAGAACATGAAAGCCCAATGAATGCCTTTGGCTAAAAACAGCATATGTCCCTAATTTTTTATAAGATTTTACCCTTTGAGCGCTGCAGATGCAAATGGAAAGTGCTAGTGATGTTAAGAGAATATTTTATTTGATAAAATGTAGCTTTCCCAGAATTGCTTTACGCGGTAAGATTTGAGCTTTTTCTCCTGGGTAACACCTAGTATATGTATACAATTGGCCTTTCTCTTGAAAAAGAAGTTTTTCGGATCGCGGTTCTTAAAAAAGAAAAAAAAACAATCGCGGTCGATTTATTAGAATCTTTTGCTTATGGGCAGGATAATGTAAAACTGTTTTACACGCTGCCGCCCTTTCAAGCGGGAAAAGAAGTTCAGGTGGTTTCTGGACTTAGCGGTTCGGATATCTTCATCCGGAAACTCCACCTTCCGTTAAAAGAAAAGAGAAAAATCCTCGCGGCATTGCCGTTCCAGCTCGAATCCCTCATTCCTTTTGCCAGCGAAAATCCCATTGTCTGTCCGTTGTTGAAAAAAATTAACAATCAGATGACGGCCGTCACGGTGATCGCTACCGCAGAATCCCATCTTTCATCGCATATTGCAGCCTTGAAGGAGATGGACATTAAACCGGACGCCGTTTCTTGCAACGCCATGGCTTTAATGCGATTTGCCAACTGGCAATTTCCACAGGAACGCAGAATTCTTTGTTTCGATGTCCAGGATGAGAAAATTTCGAGTGTGCTCGTTGAAGATGGGGAGCTGGTGCTTTCGCAAACAATCCACGTTGGCGAGAAACAGGAAGTTGCCGCAGAGCTCGAAAAATTTTCTATATACCTGAAGCAAAAAGGAGCGATTGAAGATCAGACTCCATGGCTTCTCACGGGTAAAGAGAACAGGATTAAGGAAATTCTTAAGACAATATTCCCCGGGCAGCCTTTGGAACTTCCTACGCCCTCCTTGAGCCAGTATGCTGTTCCTATCGGGCTTGCCCTAGACAGAGCGGCCGTAGATCCGTTGAGCGTTCAGTTCTTACAAAAAACATTTACACCTAAACACACCTACGAGCTACGGAAGAAAAAAATCGTTCATTTTCTAGGATTTTGCGCCCTGGCGACTTTATTCATGTCCATTGGAGGCGCAATCGGTTTGCATATGAAACAAGGGTCCCTTGTGAAGAGATTGGCAAGTTATTTCCCCGCTTCGCTTGACAAAGATTCTCTTGGCTCCATCGATCAAATCGAAAAAAAGCTCAATGAATGGGAAAATTCGATGCGCGGGCAAAAAAGCTCGTTTGCCTTTTTGCCAACGGTTCCCAAAGTGAGCGATTTCTTAGCTTGGCTTAGCACCCATCCCGGCTTTGCTACGGATGACGGAGGGCAAAAAGAAGGTACGGAAATCAAATCGGTCCACTACAGTTTGTTGAAATATCCTAAAATCGGCGAGGCTGCGTCGCCGTATGTGGCGCAAGTCGAACTGGAATTCACATCTACCATTCCTAGAAATGCTAGAGATTTTCATGAGTCCCTTCTAAAAGGCGATCAAATTGTCAATGCGAAGAAAGAAATCAAGTGGCAAACGCAAAATCAAACTTATTACACTTCTTTTGAACTCAATAAGGCGGCGGGCTCATGAGATTTCCTATCAAACTTTCCCCTTTCTTTATTGCGCTCCTACTGATCGTAGCTCCGATACCCTTTTTCATCTTTTTCTTTCACTTTATCTTTGGGATGCAAAAGTTGGAGCAGCTCGAGAACGAAACGAATCGCATTCACAGCAGAATGGTCATTTTGCAAGAAACACAAAGAAAAGAAAGTTTTCTCTTGGCTTCTTTGAAAAATCCCGATCCCCATTATCTCGATAAGCATGTTGAGACATTGACTTTTTTGCTTCCCGAGATCAAAAAATTGGAAGCCATTCAAAGCGAAAATTCAGAGGATGACCAAATAGTTAAGCGCCTGCAATGGCTTAAAGAAGGAGGGAATAAGCTGCGCTTTTCTGAAGAACAGATCCGCGCCAATGAACTTTTTCGAGAGACCGAAGAGAAGCAGCAAACTCCTGTTGACCTCAACGAAGAAGACCTCAAAAAACTGCTTTGCCTGATTGAAGGAACGACAATTTGGCCTTATGGCCCTAAGGAAGGCCGGCCCCAGCTTATAGTCAAAGATTTTAAACTGATTAAAAAAGAACTGCCTTCGCACGAAAAAGTCTTCGCTGTGACAATGCAGCTTATTAAAAGAGAAAATGTGGAGCCCCTCAAATGAAAATAGCCCTTATCCTAATAACTTTAATTACACTTTGCAGTTGCTCGCGGAAGGGCTCTGATCATGGCGACACACTTGTCAGCATGCAAATCATCGATCGCAACGGGTTTACAGAAACGATCAGCAACAAAGACCGGCTCTCCGATTACCGGTCCGTCGACTTTTCAACGCCTCAGCCCTATCAGAAGGTTCTTCGTGTTTTTGGACGCAATCCAATGGGGCAAAGTTCGTCCAAGATTACGAGCTATCATGAGAATAGCCATCTTTGGCAGTATTTGGAAGTGACCGATGGCAGGGCGCATGGCGTTTATCAAGAATGGTTCCCTAATGGCCGTATGAAGATTGAAGCCCAACTCATCGAAGGCGTCGCCGATTTACACGATTTAGCTCAAGCTACCTGGATCTTTGAAGGCTCCTGTAAAGTATGGAATGAACAAGGAGACCTCGAAGCCGAGTTCAATTATGAAAAAGGTCTTCTCCAAGGTCTTGCCAAATACTATTATCCCGAAGGCAAGCTGAAAAGGATCGTTCCTTATCATCAAGGAGAAGCCCATGGCATCGTCCAGGCTTTTGACGAAGGGGGCAACCTCTTGGAAAACACTCCTTATGCGAACGGGGAGAAACACGGGGAAGCGTTGACTTACTGGAGGCCGGGAGAACTTTTATCGGAAGAAACTTTCGAAAAAGGGCGGCTCATCCATGCCGTCTATTACGATCCTCAAGGCCAACGCACTGCAGAAATAAATGACGGCAAGGGCAAGCAGGCTCAGTTCGAGGATGGCGTGCTTTATTCTTTGACCGAGTACTTCAAAGGAATCCCTGAAGGCGAGGTCCAGCTATTTTTTCCTAATTCCACTCTCAAGTGCACCTATGGCCTCAAAGAGGGGAAAAAACAAGGGGAAGAATGGGAATATTATCCTTGTGAAATAAAAGAGCAGCCGGTACCCAAACTTTGCGTGCATTGGAATGAAGATCAGATTCAGGGACCCGTGAAAACCTGGTATCCCAATGGCCAAATGGAAAGCCAGCGCGAATTCAACGGTAATAAAAAACAGGGAACTGCTTTTGCCTGGTATAAAAGCGGAGACCTCATGCTCATCGAGGAATATGAAAACGATCTTTTGATCAAAGGTTCTTATTATAAAAAGGGAGACAAAAAAATTGTTTCAAAAATCGAAGCCGGTAATGGGAATGCCTCGCTCTATTCCAGCGACGGCATTTTTATGAAAAAGGTGAACTATGAAAAAGGAAAGCCCCAACTCGATCGCGATTCAACAAAGTAAGCTTGAACTTCGCGCTGTATTAAAGCAAAAAAGAAGCGCTTTGCATTTCCAAAGAAGAAAAGAGGCCTGTCGGATTCTAACTTCGCAACTTTTATCTCTTCTAAAGACCTACAAGTCGATTCTCTCTTTTCATAGCCTCCCTGAGGAGATCGATCTTAGCCTTGTGAATCAGGCTCTTGCCAAAGAAGGCAAACTTCATTTACCTAAAATCCATCATGACCAATTGGTTCTTTACCGCGTCCGTGATCTCGACACTTTGACCCCCTCCAAGTGGGGATTGTACGAGCCGGATCCCGCACGTTGTGAATGGATTCATATCGACGACCTCGACTGTATTTTGGTCCCTGGATTGGGTTTTGATGCTGATCGACATAGAATTGGATATGGCAAAGGGCATTACGACCGGCTGCTTGCTTCTTTACGCTATACGAGGACGATTGGGATTGGATTCAAAGAACAGCATTGGGAAGATGGAATTCCGTGTGAGGAGTATGACATCCCTTTGGATGAAATTCGACTTTACTGATTAAGAGGCGGGGTTTTGGGTTCTTTATAGAGATAATTTCCTTCGGACTCTTGGGGATAGACCTCTTTTTTATTGGGCTTGCACATCCGCGCTCCCAAGCAGCTTTGGGCGGTAACCATCGCACCTGTGGCGACAGTATCGCATACAGCATAATCAGCGCCGTCTAGGCAATACCAGAGAACTGTATAGGGGGTTTTCGAAAGGTAGCTTTGATTCGCAGTGGCGTTGCCGCCACCGTACATTCCATATTGTCCATACGTATCCGTCCAAACGGTTTCATTTTGAGATTTAACGACGAGCTCCCCCAAAAATGAACCATCTGCTCCGCGGATCACAACCCTAAGATCGTAGGGGCTATTATTAGTTAAGCGTATGGTGCCCGCATTCAGGAATAAGGGGATAAATAGGATACCTAGGAATGTATATAACCTGAGGAGCATTCTTTCCAATTGTTAGTAGGGACTTTCCTGCTGCTGTTGCTGAGGGCATTCTTGCGCGCCCCCGCAGCTTTGCGCCGTGACCACAGATCCTGCGGCCACATTTTGACAAGTACCATAGGCATTGCCATTCATACAAGTCCAATTGACGGAATAAGGGATTTGCGAGGCATCGGCGCTTTCCGTACCAAAGTTTTGGTAATCATCACTCCAAAGCGATGCATCGCGAGGATTTAAAGTGAACTCGCCAAGGAGCTCTCCATTGGCATCGTAAATGGTTGCCTTTAACGTGTAAGGCGAATCATTCATCAGGCTCACGGAATTGGCAAAACCGAATCCTGCGGTCAAAATAAACAAAGCCAGAAATAACTTCTTCATCCTTCCTCCGGCGGAAACCCGGCCCTTAAGGGCCGGGTGTTTTCAAAAACAATGTTGGGCCGAGCTCGAAGCTCGGCCCAACTTAATCCCAGGCCTTAAGGCCTGGGTTCACTGATTCTCCCGTTCAATATATGCCCATTTGAAGTCGATCTGCCCCATCGAGGTGAGGGCCACGTCTTTCAAATATGGTTGATTCAGGTATAACATTGTATAATAAAAAACGGGAATAATTGGCATGCCTTCCATTAAAATTTGTTCTGCCTGAGCGAACAGTTCCATGCGCTGCTGCGCATCAGCCGCCTGCATGGATTGATCGAGGAGCTCGATGTAGTCAGGATTTTCCCAATGGGTATTATTCGAACCGGTTTTGTATTTGAAGACTTCCAAGAAATTAATCGGATCAGCGAAATCGGCAATCCATGAACCTGCAGACAACTGATAATCCTGTTTGGAGATCCGGTCAAAATACACTTTGCCTTCCACGGCTTCCAATTTGACGCGAATACCAAAGGCTTCAAACCATTGCTGCTGGACAGCTTGCGCGATGAGATGGTTGCGCTCGGACATTCTGTACAACAAGGAAATGCCCGAAAGCTGATCCACCGGCAGCTTCAACTCGGCTACAGCTTCTTCAAACAGCGGTTTTGCTTCCGCAAAATTTCCATCCTGGAAATAAGGTTGTTTTTGCACATTCAAGGAAAGGGGAACCAGTCCCGTTGCAGGAATTTGATTTCCTCGGGTGACATGATCGACGATGGCTTGCCGGTTCAAAGCAAGAGCGAACGCTTTTCGCAGCGAAGGATGCGACAGTGGTCCATTTTGCGTGTTCACACGAAAAAAATAAGTTCCCAAAAGCTCTTTTACATGGAGTTTGTTTTCTTCCTTTAAGAATTTGAGCGCATCGACAGGGAGCGTAGAAAGAGGGGAGCCGGCCCAATCGAGTTGCTGTTTTTCAAAACATTTGAGTTCTGTCTCCTCTTGAAGCATCTGAAGCTCAAGAGCGGAGAGCTTGACCGCTTTGGCATCCCAGTATCGGTCGTTTTTAACAAGCGTCAAATGGTCTTGATGTTTCCAATCGGCAACGCGAAATGGTCCATTGCTTACGTAGGTGGCGGCATTTAGTGACCAGGACGGGTTATTTTCGTCGACCTTTTGATTGACAGGGAAAAACGCGGGAAAAGAAACGAGGTCAAGAAAATAAGGTGTGGGATTTTCCAATTCAACTTCTAGCGTCTTTTCATTGAGAACTTTTATTCCCAATTGGTCTATAGCGACTTTTCCTTCTTTGGCGGCTTTTGCATTTTTGATCACATAAAGATGAAAAGCAGTATCAGAAGGGAAATCGGGAGAGAGCATCTTTTTCCATGCATAGGCGAAATCGGAAGCTAGGATGGGATTCCCATTTGACCAGACGCAGTCTTTCAAACAGAAAGTGTAAGTCTTAAGATCCGCCGAAATAGTGACTTCTTTTGCGAGGGCAAGTTCGGTCTTTTCATCTTTATTTACGCGAGTCATTCCATCGAAAAGCATTCTTACAAGCGTTTGTCCGCTCAAGCTTCTCGCTTTGCGAGGATCCAAATTTCCTGGCTCTTCTTGAATATTGATCCGCAGAATTTGGGAGACATTTTCTCCCGGAGTTTTTGGTGAGGGAGAATTGCAGCTAAAACCAACTGCAAGAAAAATTACATTTAACAGACACATCAAAGATCGTGACATTTTGTTTCCAGTTTTTCAGCAAGACTACTAAAATCCTGTTCGATTGTCTATAAAATTGGAGGAAAAAATGGCTGCCATTGCGAACCAATACTATGTTTTAGCGCGCTATCCCACACCCGTATTTAACACTCCTGATCTCAATATTTGCTTTGGAGGCAAAGATGGGGACACGCTCTCCTTAGATTCTGAAGGCCTTATGAGAACAGTGGAAACCATTTTATTTCCACACTCCCGCCTGGAGGTTTTAGAACAAGTTGCCCGGACGTCGATCTTGAAAATACGATCTGAGGAATATCCTTACCCCGGAGATTATTATGTGGACAGTCGATTCATCGAAAATGTTTCCGGCAGTCCTACGGCAAGGGTGAGTGCACGTCCCTCTATCCCAACCATGATTTCGGATTTAGTTAAACTCGAAGGAACGCCTTATATGTGGGGAGGAAATTGGCCCCAAGGGATTCCTCTTCTTCCCCAACTCTACCCGAGCAAAACCTCGTTTGAAAAATTAGACGTTTTGACTCAAAATACATGGCAGCTTAAAGGAGTAGATTGTTCAGGATTGCTCTATTACACTTCCAATGGATGTACACCGCGAAACACTTCCGATTTGATCAATGTTGGGAAACCCATCGAAGTTCAAGGACTATCCGCTGACGAAATCGTGGAAAAAGTCGAAGATCTCGATTTAATCGTCTGGCGGGGGCACGTCATCTGTATTGTGGGTAAAAATGAAGCTATTGAGAGCAACCCTAAGAAACAAGGAGTTGTGATTAACGATCTATCCGATCGTCTTTCTGAAATTATGCAACAGCGCAAGCCTGTCAATGATTGGAACGGCAGCGCTGACCCGAGATTTGTCGTCCGCCGCTGGCATCCGGACAATGTTTAATCATTTTCTGAATTCAGAGATGAGGTTGGCAACTAAGGCGCTCCACCCCGTCTGATGGGAGGCGCCTAGCCCTTGTCCTGTTTCAGGATTGTAATACTCGTAAAATTGGATGTAGTCCTTCCAGTGAGGATCGTCTTTAAAGCGGAAGGCGTTACCCCAAAAAGGGCGATGATGCTCTTTATCTTTCGCGAAGATAGAAATGATCCCGTCGGCAAAGAATTGGGCGATCTGGTTAAGGTTCGCGCTTTTCTCTTCACCCGCTTTCACTTCGATCTCGTCTAATGCCACCTTCGCCATTTTTTTGAATGCGTCGATCAAAATAAAATTCGTTTGGATCCAGATAGGGCCCCGCCAATTGGAATTTCCCCCTTTGATCCTTTCCACAGATTCAGCAGGCTCGTAGCTGATTTTTTTATCTTCAAAGACAAAGGGGTTGTCTTGATGAAATTTGGATAGGCTCCGCAAACCGAATTGGGAACGGAACTCGCTCGGATTCCAAATATAACTCAGCACGCTCTTGAGGTGACTCTCATCCATCAGGGTCAGCAAAAAAACCTTTTTTCCTTTCTTTTCCAGAGGAATGATGCATTGTTCGACCAAGTCTTTGCGATTCTCGAGGAACCAATCGTAATTCATCTTGAACTCAGGGAATTGAGCGAGTTCTTCCTCTTCGATGATCTCGGTAGCATAAAGAGGAATGATCCCCACAAGCGAACGGACGCGGAATTTAGCAAATTGCCCATTCGGATAGGTGAGCACATCGTAGAAAAACCCATCGCGCTCGCTCCACATCTCGTAATCTCGGTTCCCTCTTTTTTTCATGGCGTGTGCAATGTAGACATAGTGCTCAAAAAACTTTGTAGCCAAAGACTCATAGACGCGATTCTGTTTAGCAAGCTCTAAAGCAATGCGCATGAGGCTCAAGCAAAACAGCGCCATCCATCCCGTCCCATCTGATTGCTGCAACTTTATCCCTCCCGAAAGCCGCTGCGAGCGGTCGAGGATACTAATATTATCCATCCCTAAAAAGCCACCTTCGAAAACATTGTTTCCTTGACTGTCGACTTTGTTGACCCACCAGGAAAAGTTCATGAGAAGTTTGTGGAAACAGCGCTCTAAAAAGTTGAGGTCGCCTTTTCCCTCCTTTTCTTTTTGCATCTGGTAAAGGTGCAATGCGGCCCAGGATTGCACGGGTGGGTTAAGTTCGGAAAATTCCCATTCATACGAAGGGATTTGCCCGTTAGGATGTTGAAATTGATCGAATAGGAGAAGCCAAAGCTGCTCTTTGGCAAATTCGATATCGACTAAACCCATGACGATGCAATGAAAGGCTTGGTCCCATGAGGCAAACCAGGGATATTCCCATTTGTCAGGCATAGAGAGGATGCGCATCGAATTTAAATGCCGCCAGTGAAGGTTGCGGATATTTTCTCTCGATGATGGCGGAGGATATAGAGGGTTGTCGCCCTTGAGCCACAAATTGACATCGAACAAATAGATTTGTTTGCTCCAAAGAACACCTGCGAGCGCCTGGCGTTGGATCATCTTTTCATCGGGTGTTGCGCGTTTGGGATGGACAGTCTCATAAAAATGGTCCGCTTCTTTTTTTCGCAATGCGATGATTTTTTCCACATCTTTCAAGGGCTCTTTCATTTCTTTATCTGTCAAACGAAAATGCAGGACAACAGACCCTTTGGCCGGGACTTCATCAAAGGAATAATGGATGCAGGCTTTTGTTCCAATTTTAGAAGAGTTAACCGTTTTTTCTTTGTTGATTAAACAACGATTGAATCCATCTTTATAGTAGTGGCTGGGTATTTCTTTTCCCAATTCATGGGTCTCATTGTCCGTAAATAAAAGTTCGCCTTCTTTTTTCCCATAAAGATATCTTTTGCCTAATCGATATTGAAATCCGAGATTGGATGGAGGGGGCATATTCTCTTCGTCGGCAATTAAGAAGATCTCCGAGTCCTTCGTGCCGCCAGAAGTAATTCTAGGGGGGACCGCGCGCGTTTCTGTCCAGGCCCAAGTATTGCGAAACCAAAGCTGCGCTAAAACATGCAAGGGAGCAGGATGGTCCGCGCGATTACAAGCTTCAATTTTTATGCAAAGGTCCTCAGGGGAGGCTTTAGCATATTCGATCATGATATCGAAATAGCGGTTTTGATCGAAAATTCCCGTGTCGATGAGCTCGTATTCGGGATCGTAAGGCGACCTCTTACGGTTTTCCTCCCTGAGTTTTTGATAAGGAAATTCATCGTGGGGATATTTGTAGAGGTACTTCATGTAGGAATGAGTCGGCGTGGCATCCAGATGGTAATAACACTCCTTGACGTCTTCACCGTGATTGCCTTCCCAGGCATTCAACCCAAAGAGGCGCTCTTTCAAAATGGGATCGCGCCGGTTCCAAAAAACAGGGGCAAAGACCATAATCTGATAACGGTCGCACCACCCCGCAATCGCATCTTCTCCCCAGCGATAAGCCTTTTGATGGGCGATATCAAAAGGGAAATAATTCCAGGCGTCCCCGTTGTAGCTGTAATCTTCCCGCACTGTCGCCCATGACCTTTCCGATACATAGGGGCCCCATTTTTGCCACTGCGGAACAGGCCCTTTGCGCGCTTCTTTCAGCCTTTGGGCTTCTTCCGTCGAACTCTCACTTCTCTTGTGCATAACAGGCAGCTCCAATTAAGGCGGTTTTCTCATCGAGGACGATTTTGATGGGAATTTTCATCAGCATTGAAGAAAATCTTCCTTTGTCGCTGAAGGATTGAATGAATTTTCCTTCCTTGAAAAATTCAATAAGATGAGGCGCAATCCCTCCCCCGATATAAACACCTCCGACAGCTAAAAATTTCAAAGCCAAATTTCCTGCCTCTGAACCGTAGATCGAAGTGAAAAGCCTGCATGCGCGGATGCATGCAGAGCATTGCCCATTTGCGGCATTTTCCGTAATCACACGCTGCGGCTCTTGTTGCCCAAAAAGAGAACTCACGCAAAAAATTTCGCCCTCCCGTTTGGTATCGACTAAAAAACGATAGAGCAAATACAGGCCCGACCCCGATAAGATCCGCTCATAGGAGATGTGCTTGAACTGCAATTTAAGATATCGCAGAAGTTCAATCTCTTCTTCATCTTTCGGCGCAAAATCGCAGTGGCCACCTTCGCAGGCGAAAGGATGATGGACTTTGCCATCCCAATACAAGCCCGCTTCCCCTAGCCCAGTCCCCGCGGAAACAAGCGCCTGATTTCCCTGTTTTTCTTCTCCGGCATTTATCGTAAAAAATTCTTTCTCGGAAAGACGACGTAAACCCCACGCATTTGCTTCCAGATCGTTGATCAAATGCACATCGGGAATTCGAAGCTCTTTTTCCAGGACTTTAGCTGAAATCACCCACGGCAAATTCGTCGCTTTGCATACCCCGTCGTATACAGGACCTGCAACCCCAAATGAAGCGCTGGTAATTTGGTTCCCTTTGCCCTCTAAATATTTTTTCAGAAGAGAGGCAAAATCGGGAAACTCTTTGCTGGCAAACTTTTGTTCATCGACAAAATCCTTCCCTCCTTTTTTCTCAAAAAGGGCAAGCCTGACCTTCGTCCCTCCCAAATCTCCAGCAAGGATCATCCTCTTTCCTCCAGATCATAGAAGTACCTCTATTGAAGTTTTTTGTCCATTTTAACACTGTGTCTAGCTACAATGAGGAACAAAAGAACAATGGCAGGGTAGCTCTTATGTCTCAACCAAATGATACAGCAAAGAAAAAAGCGCTAGAAGCAGCAATTTCTCAAATTGAAAAACAATTTGGCGATGGTTCCATCATGACGCTTGGCAAGCATTTCGCTGCCCGTGAAATGAGCGTGATTAAGACAGGGGCGATCACTCTGGACCTCGCTCTGGGCATCGGCGGCGTGCCGCGCGGACGCATTGTTGAAATCTTCGGCCCTGAGTCTTCCGGCAAATCGACGTTGGCTACCCATATCGTCGCCAACGCGCAAAAAAACGGAGGGATTGCTGCCTACATCGATGCAGAGCACGCCCTGGATCCTTCTTATGCTGCTAAAATCGGCGTCAATTTGGACGAGCTCATGATCTCTCAGCCAGACTGCGGAGAAGATGCGCTCAACATTGCCGAAATGCTCGCCCGCTCAAATGCAATAGACGTGATCGTCATCGACTCGGTTGCGGCTCTCGTGCCGAAAAATGAATTGGAAGGCGAGATCGGCGATTCATTCATGGGACTGCAAGCCCGTATGATGTCGCAAGCTCTGCGTAAATTGACAGCCTCCCTTTCCAAAAGTAACACATGTGCGATCTTCATCAACCAAATCCGCGAAAAAATCGGCGTCATGTTCGGCAACCCTGAAACGACGACTGGCGGGCGCGCGCTTAAATTTTACGCGTCGCTTCGATTGGACATCCGCCGAATAGGAAGCATCAAAGGCCCCGACAACACCGATATCGGCAACCGCGTGAAAGTAAAGGTGGTTAAAAATAAAATGGCACCGCCTTTTCAAGTCGCAGAATTCGATATTCTGTTTAACGAAGGCATTTCCCGCATCGGGACAATTCTCGACCTCGGAGTCGATCTCGCCATCGTCGAAAAGAAAGGGACGTGGTTTAGCTATAACGGAAATCGTCTCGGCCAGGGCCGCGAAGCTGCCCGCGAAGAGCTAAAGAAAAATCCCAAACATGTCGATGACATTGAAAAGGCCATCTTCGCCAAAGTCGCTGACGGCAAAGGCCTTCCTGTTAAAGAGGCCCCAGCTCCAGAGCTTGCTGAAGTTTAAAGAGAGGGTATAAGGATCTTTTCTAGAGGGAAAGCAATTCTTAAACACCCTCTCATACTCTTTGCCTTGTTGCCTGCCACTGTCTTAGGTAAGCAATTCTATCTGTCAGAGGGGGATGATCGGTGTCTCGCAGGTTATTCCCCAGGTCATCAATCTGGCTTGTAGACCGATTGGATGCTCGACACTCTAAATTATGAGAACGATAATTTTCAAAAAAATAAATACCACCTTCAGCATCCTGCAGTGCCTCAGCAGCATCCATATCGGCGAGCTTTTCTTCTTCCACAGCAGCCGGATTGTGTGGGGGCGTTGATTGATTCAGCATGTTGACAATGGCTGCAATCGAAACCGTCGCCGCAATTCCTCCGAATACTAATGTCACAGCAATGCTGACATAAGGAAAAATGGATACTGCTAAAACGAATAAAAGAAGCCCGCCCATGAATCCTGCTCCAGAAACGACAAGCTGCGTGTTATGTAAATTGAAACTCTTTTCACGACCCTGAAAGTGATTAAGATGGGCCAGTTCGTGAGCGAGGGTAAATTCTTTGCTTTTTTCGAAAAGATCTCTATCCCGCATCAGTTTAATCGTCGATTGAAGAACTCCATAATCCACTCGGCGTACCAGATAAGTGATTCCAGCTTCTTGAAACTGCCTGTTGATCCACCCCGCCAAATCATTGAGAAAATTGACATCTACAAGTCTGGGATCATCATTGCAGGTAATGCGAAAGCGCTGAGGAATATCCTCATATTTGAGTAAAAACCAGGACGGCAAATCAATCGTATCCCGTTGTCCCGTATGATGCGCGCAAGGACTTTTTTTGAATTCAACGATTTCTAATTGTGCAGATTTTTCAATCCCCATTTTGCTTTCTAAATTTTGAATTTTCGCCTGGATTTCCTGGAGGCGCAAATTTGCAAAATTAGAATAGCTAGAAGATGTGCTTGTAACCATAAACAATTAATCTATAAAAAATTTTATATATTATATTGCAAACAAAGAGATAAAATCAACTGAATAGTACTTTTAAGTTATTGCTTTAGAGTTTTCTAATGCATATCTGACAAGAATGTCGCACATCTTTTGAAATGAAGGGGTTAGAATCCCCAAATCTAAAAGATCTTTTCGCAAATGCCGCATTTCTTCATCGAAAAGAAGAAGGGCCCGGTCTTTGCCAATCAGCCTGGCAATGCTCATTTCACGCTGTTTTTTTTCATCCTGAAGCAGATCGGCCAAATCATCGGCCGTCTGGAAAGCCATGCCAAAATGGTAGGCGCTCTTTTTGACTTTTTCAAGTTTGCTGACATCTCCGCCCCCGAACAACCAACCGAAGACAAAAGAGACCTGGAACAATGTCACCGTCTTTTTATAAATGACCTGTTTCACAGTATCTAAATTTTGATTAGGCGGGAATAGATCGAGAAATTGCCCCCCCGTCGCACCCAGAATTCCCGAACAGCGGGTGGCGGATTCTAAAGCGAGCGCACACGCGTGGTCGCTGAAATGGCAAAAGGGAGCCCCCGCTTTTTGCATCGCAACGGCGTTACTGTGGATCTTTTCAAAAGCTGCGGTGATGAGAGCGTAACTTGAAAGAAGCGCGATAGCCTCGCCGTAGACTTTGTGAAGCGACGGCTTGTCTCTGCGCTCATCATCGTTGTCCATGCAAGGCAGATCATCGGCAATCAACGAAGCGGTATGAAAAAATTCTACGGACAACGCGGATTCATACACATTAAGCCCATTGCCGAGCGCCTCGGCGATGAGAATGACAATCAATGGACGAAAACGTTTGCCCCCTGTCGTTAACGCATATTCGCAAGCATCGCGCAATTTGGTTTTTTCGCCGAACGACAAAATGCTTTTAGCGATCTCTTGCTCAATGCGGTCGCGATGAAAAAAGAAATGAGAGTTTTCAATTTTATGGTGCTCACTCGCTGTCTTTTTCGTTGGTGTTTGCAAAACCATAGCCTACTCTACGATGTTTTTCGATGCGGGTTTGACCTTGCCATTTTCTGGAATGAATCCATAAATATTTAAACAAGGAAAACAGAAGGAATTCCTCCCTAAAATCGTCCCGGGATTAATCACGCAATTGCATCCCACCTGAGCTCCATCCCCAACGATGGCTCCAAGCTTGTGCAGCTGCGTATTAATTCTTTCCCCCTGAATGACTACGTGGATGGGCTGATGGTCCAGCCTTAAATTCGCGCATTTCACCCCGGCCCCTAAATTGACCTTATTGCCCAAAATCGAGTCCCCTACGTAATTAAAATGCGCTGCAGAGGCGCCGTTTAGAAGAATCGAATGCTTGAGTTCACTATCATGACCGATAACACAACCATCGCCTGTAACGACGTCACCGCGAATGTAGGCGCCATGCCGGATTTTGCAGTTTTGGCCAATCACACACGGGCCTTCAATGTAAGCCCCGGGTTCGATAGAGGTTCCCCTTCCGATTGTGATCGATTCCGGATGAACAAGGTAGGCGGTGGAGGGCACGTCGGTTTGAATTTTTCCTAACTTGAGAGATTGCAGATAAGTTTTAAGCCGCTCTAAAGCTTGCCAAGGATATTGGCAGTCCTCAAACAAAGAAGCATGAGAATATTCCTCTAAAGAAAAAAATTGATTGGGTGCGAGAATGGTTGTCATAGAACGTCATTCTAAAGATCCCCGACTTATTTGAAGAGTCATTTTTTTAAAAAAATTCAGTTTATAAATGCCATTAGGGTTTCCTTGATTACACTTATATATATCTACTTCTTAGTCTTTATAGGCTGTGGAAGTGTTGATAAGCCGCTGTTTTTAGGAATGGAAACGCTCTGTTCGCGACTTGTATAAATGGTGGTCATAAAACCCCCTCTTATAGACAATCATCAATTCATCAACAAAACCCCGTACCAGTTAATGACAGAGTTTTCCACATATGCTGCGAGCGGAGAGATTTTTAACTTTTGGCGGTCTCAGAGTGGCTCAGATTTGAACGATCGTGAGGAGGGCGATATTGAAGCAATACCGCCGACGAGCGATCGTTCGAAGATGGACCGCTATGACGGCCGCAAAAAGTTAAGAAGCTCTCCGGTCGCAGTATACCTCGAATGCGACTATTTTCCCTTATGCTCGGGTTGCGAAATCCACGGCGATGTCTCTTCGCCTCCCATTTGGAATGAGGTTAAGGAGTTTTTTAATCGTGTCGCTCCATCAATCCCCATCTCGCTTATAGCAGGAGAGGTTACCCATTGGCGCTCCCGGGCCAAACTAGCCGTGCGTGGTACCGTCTCCAAGCCAGAGATCGGCCTCTTTAAACATGGCTCTCATCAAGTTGTCACCATTCCCACCTGCCCACTCCACCACCCCTCGATCAATCGTGTTTATGCCACAGTTAAGCAAACGTTAATCGATTTAAAAATTGATCCCTATCAAGAAGAATCGGGAACAGGGATAGTCCGTTATCTTCAGTTTGTTGTGGAGGACAAAACAGGCCGAGTTCAACTCACACTTGTCGTTAACAAAAAAGATCCAACGCTGGAACGTTGTGTAAAACGGCTTTACACTGAAGGAGAACTCCACTCCATTTGGTTGAACTTTCAAACGGAGAAAACCAACAAAATTTTTGGAGAAAAATGGGAATTATGCGACGGCGAACCTTACCTTTGGGAAACATTAGGCGAGGTGGAGTGCGCGTTTCACCCCGCTTGTTTTGGACAGGCAAATAAGGCCCTTTTTGTACAAGCATTGAAGAGAATTCGAGAGTGGACAAAACCAAACCAGCGCATCTTAGAGTTTTACGCCGGAGTGGGGGTGATTGGACTTAATTTAGTGAACCAATCCGGAACGGTGACCTGCACCGAGATTAACCCCTTTGCCTCGGAGTGTTTTCATTTAAGCCGCTTAAAGCTTAAGCCAGAACTTCAACGAAAAATCTCTATGAAAATCTCTTCCACAGAAAAAGCTTTAAATCTGGTCTCTGAAAACGATGTGATTATCGTCGACCCCCCACGAAAAGGGCTCGATCCAGCTGTCCTTAACGCGCTTTGCGGCGCTCAAAACATCTCCCAGATCATTTACTTGAGTTGCGGGCCTGTTTCATTTCAAAGGGATTGCGAAAAGCTTCTTCAGCATGGCTGGAAGGTGAATAACGCCGAAGCTTACCTCTTTTTCCCAGGCACCAACCATGTGGAAATTTTGTGCTGCTTTGATAAATTGACGACATTGCGGTGAAAAGGTCGTGGCTGGTCAAAGCATTTCTTTACCGGTATCGGTAAACAGATCAATCTTGGTGAAGGAGCCACCCAAACCATTACATCTTTAATGATTCTGAGAATTGGATTGCCGGCGGCAGCAATCCAATAATAGAACATCAATGGGGGGTTTTTTTTGTCACCCGCAGTTTCGAAATTTCAGTCGGTTACATTTTCTAACCCACTCACTGCCCATTTTTTTATTTAAGAATTTAACGAAACTCACTGAGAAATGAAGCTGGGAAAGTTGTCATCTGTGTTAACTGACCACCATGAATTGTAAATTTTTTCACTTTCTACTAGTGCTCCTTAAAGAAAGTTTTTAAAATAATTATTGACGTGCTATAGTCCGTAACTTTTCTATTAATTTAGAGGAGTTATGGGAAGAAAAGTTGAATACGAGGTGGTCCTTACTGAGAAGGAATAGGACCATTTACTTCTGTGACTCGCCCATCTGCTTCGAGGCGTATAATGGTCCCGCCTTTCAAGGCAATAACTACATGAGGGTAGATATCTCTATGTAATCCTATCTCTTCGTGTGGCAGTATTTTTGCCTTGAAATACAAATTTGATCATTTTCAAACTGTGGCTCATATTCCATTGCCTGGGCGCTAGCGGAGGCTAGACAAACCAATCGTAACAGTATGCTTTTCATGATTAAGCTTTTAATATTGTAGCAACAACCGTGATTTGTTTTTTGCTAACGGAAGTAAGAGAAGAATCTGGGTGAGTGGATTCGAACCACCGACCCCCAGCACCCCATGCTGGTGCGCTAGCCAAGCTGCGCTACACCCAGAAATGAATTAAATTGTTGTAAGGCCCTCGAACTGAAATTCGGCCCGCTTGAATTCCTTGAGGCCAATACGTGCGCACTCTTCGATAATCTTTTCGAGAATATCACCAGGATGGACTTCAGCAGCGGAAATGTCCACGGTGATCGAAGCTGTAAAATTGACTCCGCCTTTCACGCCTTTGACTTTGAAGTTGGCGTAGATGGCATCTTTTTTCCTAGAGATATTTTTAAAACGGATGAGATTGTTTTCGGCCAGGTCTTTCATAGTGTACTCTCTCTAAAAATCTACGGGAGAATGCTAGGGCTTTAGGCGGTTTCTGTCAACGGCAAGTGTGAAGACGAGATGGTAAAAAATTTTAAAATATCTTGTGCTTTGAACACTCCTGCTTGGCGATATTCATCCGGATGGTGTAATTTCGTTCATCTCTAGCGTGAGGAAAAAATGGGCATGAAACTTGAAGTTGGTTGGCACCAGGAGTTGAAAGAAGAAATGGGCAAGGATTATATCCAAGCGCTTAAGGAATTCCTCGCTACGGAAAAAGCGGAACAGAAGATCGTTTATCCTCCCGAGGAACAGGTCTTCAACGCTTTTCTCCATACGCCTTTTTCTAAAGTCAAGGCTGTTATCATCGGACAAGATCCGTATCATGGCCCTGGGCAGGCGCATGGCCTAAGTTTTAGCGTTCCCGTCGGAATACCCTCGCCGCCTTCCTTAAAAAACATATTCAATGAACTGAAGCAAGATCTTGGGATCGCTCCTTCAAAAGGAGGGTGTTTGTATTCTTGGGCACAACAGGGAGTTTTGCTTTTAAATGCGACGTTGACTGTCCGAAAAGGGGAGCCTAAGTCGCATTATGGAAAAGGATGGGAGCAATTTACGGATGCGGTTGTCGCACGCTTAATTGAGCGGGAAGATCCGATTGTGTTTATTTTATGGGGTAAATCAGCGCATGAAAAGCTGCAGCACATTCTGCAGAATCGAAAGACTCCGCATGAAGTTCTCATAGCTGCACATCCCTCGCCTTACTCCGCTTATAGCGGTTTTTTTGGCTGCCGCCATTTTTCCAAAACGAATGCCTTTTTAGAAAAATGGGGCAAAGCACCCATTGAATGGGCCGCTACTGAAACTCGAGGTTCTTGATTTCTTCTTTTTTTCCGTGTTCTAACTTGTGGTTGAGCGTGTTTTCCCATCGCTCGTCGTTGAGAAGAAACTTGTAATCGAACTCTTCAAAATTCGTTTGGGTCGAAAATGTCCAGGTGTCATTGCCGACATATTCGAGTGCGATTCCTTTTTCCCAATTCATTCCAGGTCCGCCACCGCGTATGAATAGTTTGTTTTTTCCATCGGAAGGATGTTTAACCGTGATGGAGGATGTTTGGGGGGGAGGGGTCTGTTCAACGATCCTTTCCGCAGGTTTAGGTTGAAACTCGAGGTTCTTAATTTCTTCTTTTTTTCCGTGTCCTAACTTGTGGTTGAGCGTGTTTTCCCATCGCTCGTCGTTGAGAAGAAACTTGTAATCGAACTCTTCAAAATTCGCTTGGGTCGAAAATGTCCAAGTGTCGTTGCCGACATATTCGAGTGCGATTCCTTTTTGCCAATTCATTCCAGGTCCGCCACCGCGTATGAATAGTTTGTTTTTTCCATCGTAAGGATGTTTAGCTATGATCGAGGATGTTTGGGGGGGAGGGGTCTGTTCAACGATACTTTCCGCAGGTTTAGGCTGCTGTGGTTCTGGAAGGACCGCAGCTGCTTCTTCGGGCGTATAAAGGACGAAGTAATGCTGGTCATTGCGGCAAAAAGTTGCATTTGCTTGAGGTTTATCGAGAATGAGGAGTCCATCCGAAGCGCCAATTTTAGGGTCGATGATGCGCACTGCGAAGTCCAATTTTTTGCAAAGCGCTGTAATCATCGGGTGGCTGAAATCCACGCCCATCGCAAGAACATATTTATCTACGAGCTGTTCGTAAGTTTTATTTTCGATCGATTCCCCATAGACCTGTTCGATCTCTGCCAAAAAGAAAGCCTCATAACTATTTTTATTCTCTTTCATTTCTTGAGCTGCAAGGTGACGGAAGTAATGGATGAAGGGAAGGATTTTTTGATTGTTCTTCAAAACATTTTCAAATTGCGAAGGATATTCTTGAAGATAAGAGAGAGTTAAAATGAGCTCCGTTTTTAATTCAATGGCATCGCTTGCATCCTGAGCAATAAAATTGATAAACTGGTCAATGGCTTTGGTCTGGACCAGATTTTCAAAAAACCTTGTCGTGAAGGCCGAAATAAAGCAGTTGCCGTCCCCGCGAATGTCCCGTATGGCCGAAGCTTTAGAAAGCGTCTCGCGAATTTTTTTGTTGGAGGTTGGGATGTGCGGAGCCGTTTTGGAGCCGATGCATGGAATATCACCATAAAAAATCTTCGCCGTCGGATAATTTGTCAAAAGAATATCATTGAGCCGATTTAATCCTTCCAACACATCGGTTTCAAATTGGGTGACGCGTGCAACAAATGATATCATTTGCTCGTCATTTTCCAGGGTCCTTGTGCTGTGAATTTCCTTCTTTAACTCTGAAATCTCTTGCATCGATTGCCCAAAAACCTGGATGATTTTTTGATGATGATTTTCGACCTCAGGAGTTGAAATTTGCCGACCCTGGATTTGGACCAGAAATGCCGCTGTTTGCAAACTAAACTTTTGCGACGCTGATTGGATATTATTGACTTTTGAAGAAATAGGTGTTGCCATAGAATTATACCTTTCTGTTATTTTATAATTATTATACAAAGTTATTTAATTAAATGCAATTAACTAAAGAATTAACTTCTAAGATTGAATCTCTTATTAGCGGTGTATCGACCAGGGATATTTCTAATTCAAGAAAAGAGTTAACGAAAATTTATCGCAATACTGTTAATAAAAATTTTAATTTAACGCTCCAGCACCGCCTCGCCTATCTCATCGCTCGGTTGCCTGCAACTTATGCTGTTGTGTGCCGGGTGTTTGCGGAGTTAAATACGCGTTGCGGAGATTTAGGGCCTCTAACGCTTCTAGACATCGGCGCAGGACCGGGCACTGTTTTGCTCGCAGCAAGAGAGGTGGCACTGCCCATTGCCTCCGCAACTCTGATCGAAAAGGACCCGGGTTTTATAAAAATAGGCAAAGAGCTTTCTGTTGGGACTATCGAGCATGATTGGCTTTGCCGGGACATTGTTAAAGAATTAAATTTTTCCTCGCACGACCTAGTCGTCGCCTCTTATTCATTAGGAGAGCTTAGCGAGAATGACCGCTCCCAAGTCTTAATTAAACTTTGGCAGTCGACAAAGAAAATTCTCATTATTATCGAACCGGGAACTCAAGCGGGATTTGAATCTTTAATACTGATGAGAGAAATTTTGCTTTTGCATTCAGGTCATCTCGTCGCGCCTTGTCCCCATTCTGAAAAATGTCCTATGCAAGAAAACGACTGGTGTCATTTTTCTGCACGCATTGAACGCTCTTCTTTACATCGCAAAATCAAAGAAGCAACTTTAAATTATGAAGATGAAAAGTTTTGCTACGTGATTTTTTCCAAAAACAAAGTCGAACCTTGTCAAAGCCGCGTTGTGCGCCATCCTTTTAAAGGAGCAGGTTTCATCAAACTTCAACTTTGTTCTAGTCATCAACTCGAAGAAAAAATAATCACAAAAAAAAATAAATCCCAATTTTCACAAGCACGTAAATTAAATTGGGGAGATGAATTAAAATAACTTAGTCTCTTTCTTGTTATCTTTTTCTGTTATATAATATTAATAGCGTCATTGAAATAAGGTTTAAATCATTTATGTTTTATAGTGCTTTTTTACTTGTCATGAGTCAGTTAGCAGGCAATAAAAAAGCGCGTGTTGTTGTGCAAGACAATGTGATTTTTTTTGAAAAATCAAATAGAGCGGATCATTTGACTCTTTTTACGAAAGTCTATTCCTGCGAAGATTATCTCCCGAATAGTGTCCGCTCTTGCGTCCCCTCCATCGGAGCGCTGCGATGGCAAGGCAATGGAGCTTATTTAAAGTTCGATTCTTTGTCTCATTCTGTTTATTTGTTTGAAGAAATTAGGATCCAAAGCGGCAAATATATCCCTTTCAGAAACCACCTCAGTCACTTTTCTGATCTGGCTAATGAGTGGAAAGAGATCCTCCAAGAAATTGCTGAAAGGGAATCTTGTTTCCAGGCCTTCAATTCCTGAAGACTTGGTTTTATAGAAAATGTCTGAAAAAATTCTGTGCCTCAGCAGGCGCACTTTTAAAAGCATCCGAATTTAATTCCCTGTTTATCCACTTCTGGAAATCTGCCATTTTTCCCTGGCTACCTAACTCCATCAATTCTCCATGAAGGTCTCTCCATAAATCCAGATTGTTCCCACCAGGAAGACCTGAGTAATGCGCCTTCATATATTTCAGAAAAAGCTGATCGATAGGGGTAATGTGCGGAGGGGGGGTAATCCCGAAGATCTTCAAAAAATCCTGAACTGTTTTCGGTTCTCCCAGCATACTATTCGCATAAACATCTAGCGGTGGATTGTTAAAGACATTGGTTTGAAGGTCTTTGAGCACATCTTGAGGGGATTTGAATGGTTTTTCGCCATTCTTGTAGGCCTCTAGTAATCTTTGAGCAGCAATAAACATGCTCATATTTTGTATACCAGAGTAATGATCTATGAAATCTTGGACGGCTTGGCTCCATTGATTTAATTGCGGATTATTCGGTGGAGGCGAGCCGGGCGGTTGGGGCATAGAAGGACTTATACCGTGAACCATTGTTAACTCCTATTTGTATGTGTTTTTCAAATATAGGTTTTTTTGATTTCTAGCAATGTTCTGTCTGTTAAATTTTGACGTTTTTGATTTATGATCAGGCGAAAAGAGTGGGCATGCAAAGCCAAACACGCCGCGTACTTCTTCCATATGCCATTGTCATTTTGTTCGCTTATATAGGGTTTTCCCTTCCGCTTCCTCTTTTTCCTCAGATGTTCCTCGATCCTGAGGCATCCATTGTCCCCTGGGCTTCCTTACAAGAGAGAATGATCTTGCTTGGCCTTATCATGGCCAGTTATCCACTCGGGCAGTTTTTTGGTTCCCCTATTCTGGGGAGGCTATCGGATAATTACGGCCGAAAGAAAATCATCCTTATTTCGCTGTCCGGAACAACTCTAGGCTATCTGCTCACCGCTATCTCCGTTCATTTTTATTCGATAACAGGGATGTTCTTTGCCCTGGCCTTATGCGGCTTTTGCGAGGGCAATGTGACAATCGCTCAATCGGTTGTCGCTGACTTGACAGGCAAAGAACAGCACGCCGAAAAAGCCTCGCATTTTGGCTGGATCAATATTTTTATTTCGATCGGCTTTATCATCGGGCCTTTGATGGGAGGGCAATTGGCGGATTCGTCGCTTGTCAGTTGGTTTACTTATTCGACTCCTTTTTGGATGGCGGCTGTGATGACAGTCATCGGTATGGGGGTCATTTATTTGTGCTCGCAAGAAACTTTAAGAAAAAAAACGGAACGGGAATGGAAGTTCTTCCAGGCGATTTGGAGCGGGATGAATCGGCCTCTTTTAAAACGTTTTTTCATAGCGAATTTTTTTGCAGCTCTTGCTTATTTTTCTTTTTTTCGGTTTTTCCCCGTTTTTTTAGAAAGGCGGTTCCATTTTTCCCCTTCCATGCTCTCTTTTACGATGGTGTATGAGTCGCTGGCCATTACTGCCGGGGTGATTTGGTTGATCCCCTTTCTCAGCAAACGTTTAAAGCCGATCGAATCGCTTGCTCTATTTGCCTTTTTATTGGCTGTGAGCATTGTCGTATGTCTGATTTCTTCAAATCCTTACCTCTTATTAGTGACTTTATTGCCTGTTGGGTTATGTTTGTCTGCGATCATCACGAACGGGGCAGTGCTAATTTCTGATACAGCCTCGGAACATTTCCAGGGTCAAGCGCTTGGAACTTTGACATCTTTTCAGGTTTTTGCTGAAATTTTGACAGGCCTTGCTGGCGGTGCCCTGGCAGCTAACGCGGTGACTCTTCCGCTTCATTTAGGCGCAGCAATGGCAATCATTTGTAGCCTGATTTTATTCCATGCGATAAAAAGGAAGTATGTATAAAGGGTCAATTGTTGCTTTAATTACGCCGTTTACTGAGGACGATAAAGTCGATTATGAAGCCATTCACGAGCTTGTCATCTGGCATCTAGAATCGGGAACGGATGGGATTGTCCTTTGCGGAACAACGGGGGAAGCTCCTACTCTTTTGGAAGAAGAGCAGATCCAGATCTTCAAGACGGGGGTCACGGCCTCCAAAGGCAGAATTCCCATCTATGCCGGCACTGGGACCTACAATACCCAATACACAATTGCCTTAACAGAAGCAGCGCAAAAAGCAGGGGCTGAGGGGGCTTTGGTCGTTATCCCCTACTATAGTCGGCCCACTCCGGAAGGCTGTTTCCAGCACTTCAAGGTTCTTTCGAAAATCGGACTTCCCCTCATTGTTTATCATCATCCGGGCCGGATTGGCATGAAACTGACTGTCAAAGACTTATGCCGTATAACGGAACTTCCCCATATTGCCGCGATCAAAGACTCAACAGGTGATCTCGATTACTGCACCGAACTTGTCCACCGGACTGACCTTCCCGTATTGACGGGGGATGACGGTTTAATCCTGCCGACAATGGCCATAGGAGGGAGGGGAGTCATTTCCGTTGTTGCCAACCTTATCCCGGTTGAATGGAAGCAATTGACCACTCTTCTCTTGCAAGAAAAATGGGAAGAAGCGAGGACCTTGTTCTATCGTTTTTTCCCTTTAGTCCAATCCATGTTCTTAGAAACTAACCCTCAATGTGTTAAGTATGCTATGGGAGCGCTTGGAAAGTGTTCGCTTAAAATGCGCCTTCCTCTCCTTGAGCCCCAAGAAATGACACAAAGGCAAATCCATTCTGAATTGATCAATACCGGTCTTTTGTTAGAAGATTCAATTAAAATTTATAATTAACCCTTTTCTAAGCAACTAAGAATCAGCCTCATAATTTTTTGAACATAAATATTTAATTATATTAATAAATTATTTATAATTAATAGATATAAGAAATTAATAATGAGGTTATTTATGGTTTTCGAAGTAACATTAAATAGAACTGCAACAGCAAAATTATGGAGATCTGAAGGCCCTGAAACAAGTATAGGAGCCAAACGGCTGCAAGAATTATTTGATCAGGGAAAATCTGCTCAATACGAGCTTGAAAAGTCCGCAATGGAAAAGGGCGGACAAGCTCTGTATCGAAAAACGGATGGCAAAGTCTTTCAGCTCTTTGATCAGGACGAGACGATGGAAGTGCCGGTCAAATTCCAAGTAAAGTTAGGAACAATTAACTGGTATTTTTTAGCCCCTAAAGATGAAACTCATCAGTCTTTCCGTGATGAATTATACATTGCTGCAGCAATTGGCCACTTATTAAACGTTCCGAATCATTGTGAAAAATATTGGCGTGGAACGAATTCCTTTCATTTGAAAAAAATGCATACGAAAGAAGAAGAAGATTCTTTCAATCACAATCATTATCGCTTGGAAGATAATTTGGATGCTTCCCCTCTTCACGTGACTAATCATTTAATCGGATTAGTCGAGGCCCAACACGAAATGGATTTATATGCTGAAGGTGGCGAAGAAAAATTCTTAACACTAGATGAGGCATCGAAGCTCGCTCAAGACTTCAACGTCCATTGGGTGAAAGTCAATCATATTGGCCCCGAAAAAGATGTGGTCGTTGGTAATGAAGCTGTCCACCTTCCAGAAACAAAGGTGTCCCTTTTGGAGCAATACAAAGCATCTCGTGAAAACACACTAACTCCTGAAGACATCAAAGAATGGGCAGAAAATAAACAAAAGGAAGAACCTTGCAGGGTGATGTCCATCACGAGAGAGATGCCTCTTGCAGAAAAAATACAAAAGATCGCTGCTGGAACTCGAGGCATTGGATCTGAGTTGGCAGAAACACGCCAATTAGAATGGTCTAAGCGTCCAACGGTCCTGACGGTTGTCTCCAAAGACGACAAACTTCCAGGAAAACAACCTATTCCTGAGGAAAAAACCGCCTAATCCAGGGGAGCCAATTGCAAGTGCAATTGGCTCTATAATTTTACCTCAGCGACAAAGTTCGCAATCCCTTCGTATTTCTTTAAGGTAGGTTGAACTTCATCATTAAGAAATTCATGCGTCTGTTCAATGGAGCGGCCGATGAAATGTTTGATGTTGCAAAGCTCCTTGATTTTACCATCAGTTAAACCGATCTCTTTGTCTTGGACGATGCGCGTGAGCAGATCATTGGTCTTACCTTCTTCTTTGATCCGGTGGCTGGCCTCATGGCTGTGAATACGCAATCTTTCATGTACGCTTTGACGGTCCTTTCCTTGTTTGACAGCTTCCATCAGGATGTTTTCGGTGGCCAAAAAAGGGAGTTCGTCTGTCAGGTGCCGCTCAATCACTTTAGGATGGACAATGAGGCCGGCTGTGATATTGCACAAAAGATTTAAAATGGCGTCCGCGGTCAAAAAAGCTTCAGGAATGTAGAGTCTGCGATTAGCTGAATCATCCAACGAGCGCTCAAGCCATTGGGTCGCCTCGGTGTAAAGTGGATTGTCGTTAAGCGATATTAGAAAACGGGCAAGGCCGCAGATCCGTTCGCTTCGCATGGGGTTGCGCTTGTAAGGCATTGCGGAGGATCCGACTTGCTTTTCGGCAAATGGCTCTTCGATTTCTTTCAGATGCGCAAGCAGGCGCAAGTCTGTGGCCATTTTATGTGTAGATGCGGCCAAACTGCAGAGACTGGAAAGCGTGCGGATGTCCTGCTTGCGGGAATAAGTTTGCCCGGATATCGAAAAAGCGCGGGGAAATCCCATTTCTTTCGTGACGAATTCTTCGAGTTTTTTCACTTTCTCGTGATCCCCTTCAAAAAGCGCGAGAAAGGAGGCTTGTGTCCCTGTAGCGCCTTTGACCCCCAAAAACCGCTGATCCTCAAGGTCCCTTTCTATATCGGTCAAATCCATGAGAAGGTCTTGAAGCCACAGGCAGGCGCGTTTACCGACTGTTGTCGGCTGCGCCGGCTGAAAATGGGTATAACTGAGACAGGGAAGAGGAGCATATTGTTGGGCAAAAGGATGCAGATTGCGGATCGCTTGTACAACTTTGTTCCGAATGATCCTCATCGCTTCTCGCATTTGGATCAGTTCCGCATTATCGGTGACAAAACAAGAGGTGGCGCCTAAATGAATGATTCCCCGCGCCTCAGGACAAACGTCGCCAAAAGCATGGATATGGGCCATCACATCGTGGCGGAACTTTTTTTCATATTCTTCTGCGCGGACAAGGTCGATCTTTTCAAGGGCGTTAAGCATGGCGTCGATTTGCCGGTCGGTGATGGGAAGTCCCATTTTTTTTTGTGCGACGGCAAGAACGATCCAAAGCTTGCGCCAGGTTAAAAATTTGAAATGGGGAGAAAAAAGATAAGACATCTCTTCGCTCGCATAGCGGCCCGAAAGAGGAGATTGATAGTGCTTAAGATCTGTCATTTATGAACGTATGGAGTTCTTTTAGGATTTGGAGGAGTTGTGTTTTTTGTTTGTGGTTTGGTGAAAAGGCGCGCGACGAGAGTTGATTTTGAAAGCGTCGCAGTTGGTTGATGGCGCCATCCGCCATATCTTGAACGCGTCGGTCGTTTTCGGCGAGTGGAAATGTCTCGCGGATGAGTTTGAGCAGTTCCTGTTTCGGCTCGCCCTGATAATTTTGAATGATCAACTGTTTTTGCGAGGTTTCCGCTTTTCTGCTGGCCAAGCTGTAGACAGCCTGTCTGGGCATCTCATCGAGTTTAGTATGCAAACTTTCGGGAAGCGCCACGTATAATTCATAATACTGAAGAAAATTGTAAGGCGTTTGGCGATTTCCGTAAGTGGCGATCAGCCAGGCGCTGAAAGCCCCATCGCGGTAATTTTTTAGAATATCTTGCGCTTTTTTAATTCTCTCTCCGTGAAGAATGACAGCCTGGTTGTTGATCGCCTTCACCTCTGCGGTCAAAGCGGAAAGCTGGAAAAGGTCTTCGCCAATCTCCTGGGTTTCATTTTTATATTGGGACAGCAGAGAAGCGAGTGTTTCTTTTTCTTTTTCATTCAACGGCGTGACGCGGAACACTCCGGAAAAACTCGATAAATTGCCGCTGGAGGACATCTCGACGAGACTTGTCATTTTGGTGAATTTTTCCGTGGCCATTTTCAGCCGTTTGGCAAGCAATGAATTGACTTTGACCATAAAGTATAGCTGTTTTACATCCGTTTTAAAATTTCTTTTGTGAGAGAGAGGTAATCTTCGGCTGCGCGAGCTTTGGGCGCCGTTTCGAAGATCGGCTTTCCGTAAACGGAAGCTTCGGAAACGCAAATATCGCGGCGTATTTTTGAGCCCAGAAGTTTGCCGGGGAATGTCCCTTCAATGACCTCTAAAAAAGCTTCATTGCTTTTGCCGCGAGGGTTCCAGAACGAGAGGGCAACGCCGAGGACGTTGAAAGGATGCCGCTGCGAAATGCTCTGCATGAATTGGGATAAACGCTGCAGTCCTTTAATGCTATAGAACTCGGGAGTGGCGCAAACGAGGGAGTGGTTGGCGGCGATCAAAGCAGACTCTGTCAACCAGCAAAGGGACGGGGGCGTATCGATGATGATCGTGTCATAGTTCAAAGGTTTTAAAATCTCTTTGAGCCGCTCATGGGAATACCGGTCGGCGGCTAAAGCTCCGGTGACTTCGACCCGCTCGAGCCACGTATCGGCAGGGAGCAAATCGAGATTTTTTACAGAAGTAGGGAGGATCACGTCCTGGATTTTTTTTTGCCCTTGGAGGACGGGGGCCATGCTGTCTTGAGCATCGGGGTCATATCCCAGGCCTGTGGTCAAATTCGCTTGGGCATCCAAATCGATGATCAACACTTTTTGCTTGTGATATTTGGCAAGCGCGGCGGCAAGATGAAGAGAGGTCGAGGTCTTTGCCGTTCCTCCCTTAAAACTGCTGACAGCGATTTTATGCATTTGCTTCCTCTTTTAAGTAAGCGGACGACAATGCTTTCGTGCTGCGCTCTTTTTCGATGGCCTCGATGAAGCTCTTCACATCCAATTCCCCATGGACGACATTGTCACGCGTACGCAAATTAATTGTTCTATTTTCAAATTCCTTATCGCCCACTGTCAGCATGTAATTGTATTGCATCAATTGGGCGTTGCGGATCTTTTTATTGACGGATTCGGAAGTGTCGTCGATATCGCACAAAAAGCCTGACTTTTTAATTTCAAAAGCGAGCTGATGTGCATAATCGTGATGCCGGTCGGCAACGGTAATAAGGCAGATCTGCCTCGGGCTGATCCACAGTGGGAATCTTCCGGCGAAGTGCTCGATCAAAATTCCCATAAAACGTTCGATGGAGCCAAAGAGAGCGCGGTGAATCATTACAGGCCGTTTTAGTTGTCCGTCGCTATCCGTATATTCGAGTTGGAATTTTTCGGGAAGGGCCATGTCGAGTTGGATGGTCCCGCACTGCCATGATCTTCCCAGCGTGTCTTTGATATGGATATCGATTTTGGGGCCGTAAAAGGCTCCATCGCCTGCGTTGATCCGGTAAGGCTGTCCCCAGGCATCCAGAGCATCTTTCAGTCCCGCCGTTGCCACTTCCCAGTCTTGGTCGGTGCCAATGCTTTTTTCGGGCCGTGTCGACAATTCGAGCCGATAGGGCAGTCCAAATGTCGAGTAGATCTCATCGACGAGACCGATGACGCTGATGATCTCGTGTTTGATGTCGGAGGGCCGCATAAATACATGCGCATCGTCTTGATGGAAGCTGCGCACGCGGAACAATCCGCTCATCGCTCCAGATGCTTCATGCCTGTGCACATGGCCTATCTCCGCAACGCGTAAAGGCAGCTCGCGATAGCTGTGTGTGTGCGATTTGAAGAAAAGCATGCAGCCCGGGCAGTTCATCGGTTTGATCGCATAGTGGCGGTCTTCGATGCTGAAAGCGTACATGTTCTCGCGATAGTGGAACCAGTGTCCAGACGTCTCCCAAAGCGATTGGCTCAAAATTTGAGGAGTTTTGATCTCGACATAACCTGCCTTTTCGTGCAAGCTGCGCAGAAAATGTATCAAATGGTTCCAAATGATCATCCCTTTCGGATGGATGAAAGGCATGCCCGGGCCTTCTTCCTGTAGAGAAAAAAGATCGAGTTTCGGGCCGATGATTTTGTGATCCCGCTTTTTGGCTTCTTCGAGAACGAAAAGATAGTCTTTGAGGAGTTTGCGGTCTGGAAAGGTGATGGCGTAAATACGCGTGAGCATTTCACGGTTGGAGTCCCCTTTCCAATAAGCTCCTGAAGTTTTGAGAATTTTGAAGGCCTTAATTTTCCCCAAATTGGGCAAATGCGGGCCCCGGCAAAGATCAAAAAATTCTCCTTGGGAATAGGCGGAAATCTCGTCGCCCTCTTTAAAACCTTCGATCAGTTCACACTTGTACGGATTGTCTTTGAATTTTTCCAAAGCTTCCTGTTTGTCTTTCAGAACATGGCGTTGAGGGCGAAAATTTTCATCGATGATCTTTTGCGCTTCTTTTTCAATTTTTTCAAAATCTTCCTCAGAAAGAGTAAGATTGGCAAAATCATAGTAGAAGCCTTGGTCGATCGGAGGGCCGATCGTCGGTTCTGCAGCGGGATAAAGGCGGAGTACGGCTTGAGCCAGAATGTGGGCAGAGGTGTGCCAATAGATTTCTTTTCCTTGCGGATCCTCAAAAGAAATGAGCTCGACTTGGTCGCCATTTTTCAAAGGTATGGAAAGATCGCGTAACGCGCCGTTGATTTTTGCTGCAAGGGATTGTTCGGGACCGCGCATATTAAGTTTTTCCGCCAGATCGCGCGCGGAGCTTCCTTCGGGAAGTTCGATGTCTTGATTGTTTGATTTAATAAGCATTGTTGATACCTTTTTTCTATGGATTGTAAATCATTCTCATCCAAAATTTAAAGGTAAAAAAACTTTAGAGAGCCTTCTTTTGACCTTGGACGAAACCTTTCATCCCCCCTCGACCGATCCCCATTTTTTGTCGCATGTCTTTCTGCATGTGTCAGACAGGCAACAGGACCGCTTTCTCATTGAGCTTTTCGATTTGCCGCAGGAAGCGCGGCTCTCTTTTCTCTTCGACCAGTCGGGGATTCAAGAGAGTTTTCGGTTCAAAGCGCTTTCCAGGGCGCGCCGTCTCTCCCTGGCTCTTATCGATGAAAAAGGAGAGGTAAGGCCAGATCTTTTAAAAAAAATTATAGCCGCATCGGAGCAAGAGGGATCATTATTTTATCCTCACGGTTATAACGACGATAGCATCCGAGAACATATTCTTGCTTTCCTCCGCCTCTTAAAGGAGGACAGCTTTCTCAAATCGTTGAAACGTTTTCAAAAACCACTTTGTCATAAATGGGCTGAGAAACTGATTTTTGAAACATTGGGAATCAACCCTCAATCTCAACTCACGGATGCTCTTATACGCGCCGCTGTCCTCTGCGCGTGTTTAACCCCGCTCCGCCAAAATGTCGGATCTTGCTTTGCCACAGCTCCGGCAATTCTCATCCAAAGGCAGCAGCCCGCCCTTTTTCTCGACGATCTCTACCAACTTCTGACGACGGGAAAATTAAAACGCACTTTTGGTGGAAAAGAATATGCGATCCCGCTTAGTCCAAGCACGGGTATCGGCGATCTTAAAAAAAATTTAATCGCGGCCGATTTCAGAACAAAATCCTCCTTATGTCCAGGATTGATCGCCGCCATGCAAGTCGTTGGGATGGCCGACCCCCGCAACCCCATGGAAGAGCAGGGCGCTAAAGTGCAAGAGTTAATTCAAGCCCATGCTCTGGGAAAAAATCAACTCAGTGGCTCAGATCTGATCCGTCAAGTTTTGCTGGATAAACTCCTTCTCACGGAAGAGGACATCGATCGAGGGAGAAGTTTGGAGATCGCTCAATTTAAAAGCGCAAAAATGATGATCGTCTCACCCGATGCGAACACATCGCGGAAGCTCGAACAGATTGAAGCATTCAGACAAAAAGAAAAAGAGGCTAGATCGGCATTCAACAACATTTGCGATAATGCATTGCTCAAATGCTGGGAATTTACTCTGGCTTCGTTTTCCGAAGTGAAAATGGAATTTTCCCGTTGGAACCTCTATTCCAGCCTCGGATTATCGACTGAAGAGCCGGGCGGGATCGGGCAGCTTATCTATCGAATCCTCGATGAGAAAATCAAAGAGTTGAATGAAAAAATCGAAGAGTATCAAAAGCAGTATGAAATTGCTTTTGACCAGGTCCGGGCTACAGAGGCTCTTCTGCGCAATGCTTCCTCCGAGTCGAATGCGCGCCGGCTCCAGGCAGAACACCAAAGCCGCGCCTACCATATGCGGACGTGCCAAGAAATGCGTGACACTGCGTATTCGAAAGGATCCCATTATTCCAATTTACTTTCCTTTCTCATCGAGCAATACGATCAAAAATTTCCTGAGTATTTCCAGGAAATTTACGATGCAGAAATGCAGGACTTCACGATGGATTTGTATGATGACAGTCCGGCGGGTTTCCGCCTTGTCTATAAGCATGGGAGGCTGGATCCCTCATCTTGGACATTGGTTTATCATGCTGATGAGTACATCGATGCGCTCCTCGCTTTCTTTTCAGCGACGGAATCGGAAATTGCCGCCGCGTGCGAGTGGGAAGGAGGACAGGAAGAAATTTTAGAGATCACTTCTGCAATCATTGCACACCTGAGGACAAAAGAGTTTTTAGAATCTGCGCTTCATCGGATGGCCAAAGCGCATCAAATGCCTTTTGTTCAATCCCCGCTTCAAAAGCTGTCGCTGCTTGAAAAGAAGCCATGGGCCTATACTTCGGGCGGCACCATGACCACACTGCTTAAGACGTATTACTGCCGCGAAAATGAATTGACATCGGAAGAAAAGTGGGTAGAAAGCGAGAGCGAACTGCTGATTTTTATCCTGGATACGTTAAAAAATCTTCCCCCAAATATCACGGACAATTTTCTAAAAGATCCCCGTAAAGCGATGTTGGTCACTTCTCCGTCGCATGCTTTTTTGCTTCTTCCCGGCCATGAGGGTTTTCGTTCCGGATGGCAAGAAGAAATTTTTACTTATACGTGGGTTCGCGACTCGGTCTTTTTGCCAAGCCAGCATTTTTATGCGGGCATCCGCCTAAGCGCAGCCGAACAATCCTTTTTACTCGCCCGATTCTGCGAACAGCTGTCTCCTTTGCTTGGCCATTACCTTGAGCAAACTTTTCATCCTCATGAAAAAAAAATGAGTGTGATCGAGTGGCGAAAAATCGTTCTCGACGGGCTTGTCAAGCATATGAAATCCCGAACCGAACAGCAGCAGCGAGCTGTTTCCGACGGCATCGACGCTTTTCTTTATCAGTCTCTGCCCATTGTTCCTGGAAGAGAATGGAAAGCAATCGCAAAGAGCATTCTTTCTGATCTCACGAGCGATAAGTTGGACAAAATTTTTCAGCTTTTCCCCGATGTTCCCGCGAACTTGATGACTGCCAGCGAAATTAAACAAGCTGCCAGCGGCTGCTATCTTCTTTCTCAAGAAAAAATCAACCTGCCTTTCGATCTGCATGCCTACATTGCCAGCCATGCGCGCTTTGTCGGCATTGCTCCCCCAACACCGTTATTATTTGCAGATACGAACTGGACGAATAATTACTTTGGTTTCATCGTCAATCCGGGCAACGGGCGTTTAGAACTTTGGCGCCTTGACAGAACTTTGTCCCAAGGAATGCCGATGAGCCAATGGAAGCATTGGTTGAACGGCAGCGATCGAAAATCGTGGATGATCTATACGCGTCCCTATGAATATACTGCTTCCACTTCAACAAACCAAAAATTGAAGCGCTGAAATTGAAATTTTCTATAACTTTCAAGCGTCAGCAGTATATACCTGACTGGGCCATCGACTTCGATTTTCTGCGCCCGCCTTTTTCCTTCTGACTGCGCGTTCGCTCTCGCCAGCTGGCAGGAAGATGGCTTCGAGTTCCACGCTTTGTCATACGAAAAAATTCGGGGCCCAAAATCCAAGTCGATGGCCGAGTTAGGTTTATGAATTTAGCTCCCCAAAAAAAATATAAATCGACATAATGGTAATTTTTTACAATCGAGGCTTGTCTATGAAAAATATATATGTTTTTTTCGCACTTCTTTTCAGCATGCTCTTCGGGCATGGATTTAGCGAGCAATACGAAGAAAATGCCATGGCCCCTCAAATGACAACGCACGACTTAGCAACAGCGCATGCCTCTCAGCTCAAAAACGAGAAAATCCGATCAGATCTTGAGTTCAAAGTCGGTTATTTCTTTTTTTCTGATTCTAAAATGAGTGATGTGTACGACCAGGGCGGATTAGACCTTCAGCTCTGCGGGTCCACTCCTGTATGGAAATGTCTGCAGGTCTATGGCAGTGTAGAATACCTGGAGAAACATGGTCGGTCGCTGCATGGCCACCAAAAAACAAAGATTTGGGAAGTTCCATTAAGCTTAGGTCTTCAAGCGGTGGCCAAAATCTACAAAAAGGCCCAATATTATTTTACGCTAGGCCCCCGTTACTTCTTCGTCCATGTGCACAACCAATCTCACTTTGTCGATAAAACTTTAAATCAAAACGGCCTGGGAGGATTTGCAAATACCGGCTTTCATTTTTTCCCGATCCCTCATCTGCTTATAGATGTTTTTGGGGAATATTCGTATTGCCGATTGCATTTCCATCCACACAAAAAAAATGTCTATGGGGAATCGGCCCAGGTGGGCGGGTTCTCATTTGGCGCCGGCGTCGGATATGCGTTCTAGGGCCTGTCGTCAATTGACCCGTGAGGGGCATTTTGCGCCTTTTTCTTTTGGCTTTTCTTCGCACGAAGGACATAGTTAAATTAACTAGACCAACGGATCGAAGAAAAGCAAAAAAGAAAAAGTCCTTCTGAGGCTTAATTGACGACACGCCCCAGTAAGTAAGTTTTGGTGGGAAATTGTCCTGCGTTTTGATAGGTTCAAAAGAATCTTATGTTTCTATTCTAAAAAAAATGCTATTGCAGAGATTGTTTTTTTTCCTGTTCATTTTCTCTTCGCAAGCTTTTGCCCTATACAATGGAGATCCCAGTTTTCCCATGATGCCTGAACAAAGCTTGTTGTTTTCGAGAGAAGAATGGTTCGGGATCAAAGTGGGATATCAATTCGATGGGGTTTACGATCGCCGATTGCGGGTGGTGCACCGGCATTCTGCCGATCAGAGGAAGCGAGTGCAGCAATATGACTCGCTCAGCAACCAGGGAGTTTTAACATTTAATTTTAACGACCGCGTTGAACTGTTCGGCTCGGCCGGGGTGATGTCTTTCAATCTTACCCAACGCGCTTTTGAGGACATAAAAGTCACCTATGATTCGGAGACCCATCTTGCTTGGGGAATCGGCGGCAGGGCTATACTTGCCTACTGGGGAGATCTTCAGATCGGCCTCAATGCAGCTTATCTTCAATCCAATCTTCCCCTCTCTTCTGTTAAAGTGAACCGCAAGTATTCTAACAATCAGGCGACTGCGAAATTCCGGGAATGGCAAGTGGGGGCCGGCCTCTCTTACCGCTTTAACTGGTTTATTCCTTACGTAGGAGTGGATTTTTCGGATTTCCGCATGAAAATCAAGCCGCTGAAATCCCTAATATACCTCTTTCGTAGTAATCGCGCCGTTTTTAAGGAAGTCTACCCTCTCGGCATCTTTTTTGGTTTCGGGCTGTCTCCGGACAAAGTCCTCAATATCAATTTCGAGGCCCGTTTCATCAATGAGAACGCCGCTTCGGCGAGCCTCGACTTCAAGTTTTAAGAGACTGACCACAAACTCAGCTTCTGTCGATTTTCGGGTTCTTTTGACCGCTTTTCGATTCTTTTTGCGGGTAGTATACGCAAGTTGATACAACCCCGGCCAAAATAATCTCAAAAAGCCACGAAGCCTGGGCGTGTGGTCAGTTTCTAAACACCTCTAATGTTTTCCCCTTTACAATAAAAGGGCTTTCTTACTATAAGAATTTGCGTTGATTTTGTTTTTTTTATAAAACTGTACTTTAGCGATTCCCTCGAAAGACTAAAGTCCGGTGACAGCTGAACTGTGCTAACTTGTACCCAATTTATATGTATTGGAGCCTGGGCAGGATAACTATTAAGGAATGACATGAAATACAAACAATATTTATACAATCTCTGCGCAGCCTCTTGCCTCTTCTCATCTTCTCTATTCGCCTCGACGATCGAGAGCTCTTACGACATTGATCAAAAAGATATCAATGCGGTTCGTGAATGGATCAATACCAAACGTCAAGTCACGGTTAAAGAGTTGGGAGGCGCTCTGTCGCTCGCCGCGGAGGTCCGCACCGAACTTCAGTCATCCGGTGAAACAAGCGATGGCGTGAAACAAAGAGGTACGCACGGCGCGATCGATCTTCCGACAAATACTTTCGACGTTGAAGTCAATATCATGTTGGACTACCGCGCAGATAATTCTTGGGTAGCGATCAAATTGGAATTCGATAATGACGCAGGCATTGATAGCGGAACTTTTAACAAGATAAAACTCGAGAAAGCTTATTGGGGGTGCCGGGTTATCAAAGGGGACACCTATAGTTTTGATACTGAACTAGGAAGAAGAAGAATGTCGACGATTGTCGATTCAAAATTAGAGTTTAACAGCTTTTTCGATGGAGCCTGGTTTAGATACGATCAAGGCATTGACGCGATTGGAGATATTTATACCCATGTAGGAGTCTTCATTATTAATGAAAATAAAAATCAGTTTGGATACTTAGGCGAAATTGGCATCCTCAATGTGGGCGGGACGGGCTTATATACAAAATATTCCCTTGTTGATTGGGATACTAAAAATTTCGGCAATAAAATTCAAAATCGGCGCTTTGACTTCCTCGTTTCCCAGTTGATTTTGGGGTACAAGTACTTGCCTAGCAGACTACAAAAGATCGTACAATTTTATCTGGCAGGGCTATGGAATAGTGCGGCGCACAAATTAAAAATTACCGATCGTAAACGGTCAAACTGGGGCGCATACGTGGGTGTTTCCATCGGGGAATTAAAGAAGAAAGGCGACTGGGCTTTTGATATTAATTACCAAATCTTGGCCGCTCAGTGCGTACCTGATTTCGACAACCAGGGCATTGGGCTTGGCAACGCATCAAACAGTGGATTCTATACAGTGAATATAAGAGGAACCGGCGGTCCAACGACTCGCAGAACTGCAGCAGGAAATGGTAACTACCGCGGCTTCCAAATGACTTTGGACTATTTGCTGCTCAACCAACTCAACATGCAACAAAGCTGGCAGCAGGCGATCACACTCGATGACTCCATTGGGCCTTTCCGCCGCTACAAGCAATACGAGGTCGAGTTCGTCTACAGTTTCTAAGAAGCTGTTTTTACAAATCTGTAGTGAGTCTCGAAGCTTCCTCAAAATCCATGGTAGGTTTTCCGCTTTCCTTATCTTGAAAAAAGCGGACGTAGAAAATTTCATCGCCTTCCTGTTTGGGGTGGTTCCGAATGCCCCTTTTACCGGAAGTTCCCGTTTTTGGAAGAGGCTTTTCGAGAAGCAAACAAGGTACGAAACCTCGATCCTGAAATTCTTTCGCTTGCTGCATGATCTCTTTGATATTGTTTTCCTCAGAAGAACGATGAATAGAATAAAAAAAAGAATGTCGCCACCGCCATTTTTTGCTATTTGCCGGGATTAAAAATTGTGTTTTTGGGAACAAACCTGTCAATAGAAGAGCATTGCGCCAAGTAGCGCTGTCCATGATTAAAATGGCATCTGATGCCTTTTCGATGATTTCTGGTTTTGGCCGTTGAAAACCTAAAGCTGGATAGAGAACGATCCTTGAGAAAAAGGAAAAGAAAAGATCGGAAATGCGCAGGCTTAAAAGGATACAAACAAAAAGAGTGATCAATCCCATGATCGCAAAGCTGGAGGCAGGAGCAAACCCGCAGAATTGATTGAAGAAATAGATAGAGAAAGACGCGATGAGAACTCCTGTGAAACTCAAGAAATTTGCTGCAGCTATCGTCTGGCCGCGTTTGACTCCGTCGCTATTTAGCTGGATAAAGGTGTCAAAAGGGACGACGTAAATGCCTCCCAATATTCCGATGGCGACAAGGCAGACGACGACAGCGGAAAGGCTGGAAGAGAAGAGGGAAATTAGAATAAAGAACAGACCGATCCCAAAACCCGCCAAGCAGGAAAGGCCGAGTTCGACCCGTTTTCGCGATAGGCGTCCGGCGATGAACGCCCCCAAGGCAATGCCTAGCGCGGTGGTCAGGAAGAGATAACCACCGGCGATTTCACTCAACTGCAACGACTGTATGGCAAAGGGGATGATGTTGAGCTGTGTGTAGGCTCCAATCAATAGAAAATATGCTGAGCCAAAAATCGCGGGGCGCAGATGCGATATGGTGCGGGTATACTTCAATGTTTGGTAAATCTCGCCGAAAAAGAGCCAGTTCATCTTTTTATTCGAACCCTGGGCTGTTGTTTGTTTTACGGCAAGCGCGCTAAAAAATCCCGCGATGGCGACAAAAAGGCAAAAAATAGCGATCACTATAAAATGGCGATTAGTGATCTCCGTGAGGAAGGAAGCGAGAAACGTTCCGATGATGATGGCGAGATAAGTGAACGAGGTGACCAGTCCATTTGCCTTGGAAACAGCATCTTCAGGGACAAGCTCCGGAATGATGCCGTACTTGGAAGGGCCGAACATGGCGCTGTGAGTGGAAAGCAGGAAGAGCAAGGTATAACAGGCCCAGACGCTTTTCATGCCAAAAACCAAGATCGCCAGCAGCATAATAATCATTTCGGCGATCTTCATGACTACGAGAAGCTTTTGTTTGCTCAACCGATCTGCTAAAATTCCTGCACTGGAGGAAAAGAGCAAAAACGGGATGACGTAAATAGCCCCTGTTGCAGACAAGATGCTGCTCGCTTTGGAAAACCCCAAGGTGTCGATCAGGAGATACGCCATCACGAATTTGAAGACGTTGTCATTGATAACGCCTAAGAACTGGGTAATATTAAGAAAAGCAAGCGAATGGCGGCCTTTAGGGGAAAAAGAAGGGATTTTATCAAAAGCTTTTTTAATCGAGGGAAATTGCATAATATGAATTTTATTTCTTAACATAACACGTATGCCAAAAGTCGGCGAGTTCAAAGAGAGTCACCCATTCAAGGTCATCTTCGGGAATGATATGAAGCGGCTTGCCCTTCGTTTGGGAGAAGAGATTTTTTCCAATGGATCTCATCCTTTCGAAAATCGTCTTATCGTTGTTCCCGATGTTTCCATGAAAGAATTTCTGCTCTCTTCTTTTGCCGCACATCCCCATTTGCAAATTGCTGCCGGAGTGCAGATCCTTCCCCTCCATCAGGCGCTCATGGAAATCCATCTGAGAATCCCTTCCTCTTTAGAGCTTTCCCTCGCCATCGAAGAACGGTTACACTTTTCTATACACAGAGGGATTCAAAAGGGAGCCAATGGCAATGTCCGCGCTTCAGATTTGCAGCAGGAGAAGACGTTGGCGAAGCAGGGCTTGTGCAAGCACAAGCTCGATGGAGCTAGCTGCAAAGATGAAGATGCCGACGAAGCCAGTGGCCCCCTTTTGAATCATGATGTGGATGTACATCCTTTCCTCGAGCGATACCTCAGTACGAGTTCTGAAAAAAAATGGCGCCGGATCTCTTCGCTCAGCGATCAATTGGCAAAAATGTTTGTCCGTTATGGGCTTTACGGAATGGAATTTTTGCCAAACTGGCTTGAAAATCCAGGCTGGCAGCAGTCCTTATGGAAGGAAATTTATGCGTCTCGGTCATTTCCTTTGGAGGCCTTGAAAATCGCTTCGCCGGCACAATTTTCAGGAAAATTGGCCCTGTTTGGATTTTCTTATCTGCCTCCCATTTACCTCTCTTTTTTTAGCACTATGGGGGCTTCTCTGTATCAACTTTCTCCTTGCGCCCTGTTTTGGGAAGATATGGCCTCCGATAAGGAGCGCATTTTTTTTTCCAGAGTTTTGAAAAAAAGAGGGGCGAAAGAAAACGTGCGCGACGAGATCGATCAATATCTGCAGAAAAGCCATACGCTTCTTGGCAATTGGGGAAAACTCGGAAGAGAGATGCTAAAAACTTTAGATCACTTCGAATTCGTTGATGAGGAGCTGTATGACGAACCGAAAAAAAATGACTTTCTCAGTTGTGTAAAAAAATCATTGCTTACGCTTGAAGAGGCCAGCTCTTTGTCTTTGGATGATTCTATACAGGTGCATAGCGCAACTTCCCGCTTAAGGGAGGTTGAAATCCTGAAAGATTCTATCGAAACATTGCTTCAAGCTTATGCAGCCAACGATGATCCCATCCCCCCGCGGGACATCCTCGTATTGAGCCCCGACATCGCTGCTTATGCTCCCTACATTCAGATGGTATTTGATCAAAGCTCGTTGGCCTATTCCGTTCATGGCATTCCACTTTTGTCCCTCAGCCCAGCTGTGCAAGATTTTTTTCAGCTGCTCTCTTTAAAGGAAAAGAATTTTAGTTTGTCCTCGGTGATCGACCTTTTTCGCTCTCAGCCCTGGATGGAAAAGTGGGGATGGTCCCCTGATGAAGTTGGTCGATTATTGCATTGGTTCAAGGACGCCGAAATTCGGGGAGGATTTGACTCCGATCCAAACAGCTGGACAGTGGGTATTAATCGGCTTCTTCATGGATTGGCGATGATTCCAAGTGGTCAGCCCCTAGAAATTTGGCCGACAGGGAGCGTCCCTCATTCCGAAATCGACTTGTTTAGCCGTTTCCTCGAGCTTTTCGAATCGATCAAAACAGATCTCAATGTGCTCGAAGAAGAAAAAGGAGCTGTCGATTGGCTAGAGCTGTTTTTGCGCTTTGCGGAAAAATACTTCTCTTTCGATTGGCAAAAAGAACCTTTTTTTCAGCAATTGAAAACTCTTTCTCTATCTTGCCGCTCTTTAAAACAGAAAGTTTGGAATTTTGAAAGTATTAAGCGCGTTCTTTCCCACCTTGCGCAAACGCCTTCCGGGGATATTTCTTCTTCTCCCCAGTTGCAGAAAGTGACTTTTACTTCTCTGCGTCACGGATGCTTAAGGCCTGCGAGGGTCATCTGGTGCTTAGGTATGCACGAAGGGGCTTTTCCCCGATCGGACGCTCGCAGTTCGCTCTGCGAGATGATGCACGCAGATTACGTCCCGTCTAAAACGGATGAGGACCGCTCTTCCTTTCTCGATTTATTTCTCAACGCCGAAGACCGCCTGATCTTTAGCTTCCAGCGCCTCAATCCCGAAGATGGCAAGCAGCAAGGGCCTTCTCTTTTGATTGATGAATTGAATCAATATCTGATGAAAAGAGGCATAAATGGCGGCATTGCTCCTATCGCCCATCCTGCATTCCCTTTCGATCGCACCTATTTTTCCTCGGCGGCAAAAGTCAAAAAATGGTCGGAGGAAGATTATCGGGCGGCCCAAGCCCATTACTTTTCCCGCAATGAACCTAAGTCCTTTTTCGTGCCTCAGCCTCGATTGTCTGATGCACAAGACGAGATTATCGTCGACATCAGCCAGCTCAAAAAGCTTGCGAGGCATCCTCTTCAATTTTATTTTAACGAAACGCTGAAGATTTATCTCAAAGAAGAAGAGGATGAAGAGGAAAAAGAATTTATCCTCTCCTTTTTGCGCAAAGCGGTGTTTCGCAAAAAGGCCCTCAAGAGTGCGCTTCCGCAATTGATGCATCAATTGCGGGCCAAAGGACGTTTGCCGAGCGGCCTGTTCATGGACGCCGCGCTGCAGGAAATCGAAGAGGAAGCGAAAGAGCTTTTAGCAAACTTATCCGAATTTGAAATTTCTGCAAGCGAAGTGTCATCCGTCCGGTTTTCTTCCCAGGAACAAAGGCTTGAAGTTCCATTGGGTGGGAATCGGAAGGCTTATATCACCGGCACTCTCGAAGACACAACGTCGAAAGGATTGATTTTCCATGGAAGCAACGATCTGAAAACGCTCGTTAGGGCGTGGCCCCTCTATTTGATCTCTTTATGCGTGAATCCGCAAGGGACAAAGCTGTTTTTAACAAAAGCGGGCGAGGTCGTCGACCTTCCTATTGTCGACCCCATGACCGCACTGTCCACTTATCTGGACTATTTGCTTTTAGCGAAAAACTCCCCTTCGCCTCTGATGCCCGAGTGGGCAGAATCTCTGCTTTTAAAGAGTGACGCAGAATTTAGCAAAGCAGTGTCAAAAAAACCGAACTATGAAGACCCCTACTTGGAATACTTGAAACGAAGAGGCGAACCGTTCGATCCCACTGGCATGTTTTCCTCATGGAATGCGCCATTGCGTGCAGTTTTTCAGACTTTGATTAATAAATTTTAATAATTTATATTTCAGAATATTTGAGATGAGGTTCCCATGGCACTCTTTAGATCAATGACTATTGTTTTGTTTATCTTCGCTGCATGTGCAGAAGCACTACCTTTACCGGACAAAGTGGTAAAGATCATGCAGCAAGAAAAATACCAACATGCAACTTGGGGAATTTTAGTTAGAAATGCGGACACCCAAGAGGTGCTCTATGCACAAAATGCTGATCAATTATTCATTCCCGGATCTACAACAAAAATCTTTACGGTGGCCGCGCTTTTGCAAGCATATGGAGATGATTATCGATTTAAAACTCCACTGTATGCACGAGGTCCCATTCAGAACGGTGTTCTGAAAGGGGATCTGATCCTAGTTGGCCAGGGCGACCTGACGATGGGAGGCAGACAAGATCCCGATTCAGATGAAATTGCCTTCACAAAGATGGACCACATTTATGCAAACGACCTGCCCGATGTGATCTTGACGCCTCAGGATCCATTGAATGCTCTTAAAGCACTTGCAAAAGAAGTTAAAGAAAAAGGGATTACTCGCATTGAAGGCGACGTTCTGATCGACGATAGGCTCTTTGAGTCGATCCAAATGCGAGGAATCGTGCTGTCTCCTATCATGATCAATGAAAACTTAATCGACATCGTTATCCACCCCACCACGGCAAATAGCCCTGCTTCGATCTCATTTCGGCCCCTGGTTCAAGGTTATACGATTACCAATGCGTGTAGGACTGTTTCAAAGAGTGGACCTCAACAAATCACCGTCAGTTCTGACCCCTCCGGAAAAAATATCCGAGTGGAAGGGACGATCCAGATAGACCAAAACGAGGTGATTCGCACTTTGCCCATGACAAAACCAAGCGAGTTTGCTCGTATGGCATTGATTCAATTGTTAAAAGAGCAAGGCATCGTCTTGACTCAGAAAAAATCCACCCAACTACCCACTTCTTATGAATCCATGCAGCCCCTTGCAGTGTGGACCTCTCCCCCTCTTTATGAATACGCCAAGTTGATCCTCAAAGTCAGCCATAACGTAGGTGCGGATCTTGTGCCTCTATTACTTGCTGCGCGAAACAACGAAAAGACGTTCGACGAAGGAATGCGCGCATTCGGGAACTTTGTGACCCAGGATGTGAAAGTGGCGGCGGACGCTTTTGTTTTTGTCGACGGAGCGGGGGGCGATAGCAATCGATTGACGCCACAAGCAGAAATTCAGCTGTTAGAATATGTGAGGAATTGGCCGAACGAGCAATTTCAACGGTACTATAATGCCTTGCCAATTTTAGGCGTCGATGGGTCTTTAGAAGGTTTTGGCAAAAATACGCCAGCTGTGGGCAAAGTGTATGCGAAAACGGGTACCGGCCTCTCCTACAATTTAGCCTTGGGTCAATTTTTTTTAACAGCCCAAGTTTTAGCGGGTTATATCGAAAGTAAAAGCGGTCAATTACTTGAATTTATGATTGCGGTCAACAACGCCACTATGCCAAAGATCACTGATGTTTTTGCCATCTTTGAAGATGAAGCCCAAATGGCAGCAGAGTTTTATAATGCTCCCCGTTAATCCAGCAATTCTAAATTTGGAATAAAAACCCCCTTAAAAATTTTTAAATTTAACATTAAATTAGCTAGCTGAAAATGTTTTAGGATATGACAATGCTTCTACGACATGAATACATTTAATATCTTAAGCCGCGAGCTTAATGTCTTCGCGCCCTATTTTTTAGAGGCTTCTGCTGGAACGGGCAAGACTTTTGCTATTGAGCATCTTGTCGTGCGCCTTCTGATTGAAGGAAATTCTCCCCTTGGCATCGAACAGATTCTCGTGGTGACTTTTACACGTGCCGCAACACGTGAACTTAAGAAAAGGATCCGGGAAAATTTGTGCCGAGCCAAGGAGCAGCTTGTAGAAGGGGTGTCAACGGCTGATTATCTAGAAGCGATTTGTGAAAAGGGGGATCAGGCTGTCAAGGATGCTGCGCAGAAGATCGACGCCGCGCTCATTAACTTTGATGGAGCGCAAATCTATACTCTGCATGGCTTCTGCCATCGCGCTTTGAATGAGTTTGCCTTCGAGGCCGGCATCGGCTTCGAAGTGCCAAATCCTGAAGAACAGCAGCATCGGGTTTTATTAACGCAATTGATTAAAAGCCATTTAAAACGATCGCTGAAGGCAACAGATTATTCCCCTCAGCAAATGAAAATTTTGTTGAACAAATATCAAGGCGACCATCGAAAAATGGTCGGCGCTCTGATGGATCTTGTCACAAGTAACAAGCAAATCCATCCTGGGGTTCCATTCCATAAACTTTTAGAAACTTTTGCTCATCAAATTAAAATCCTGCAACCCGTTGAAAAAACGAAATTCAAGTCGGACATCGAGGCATTGAGGCCGCTTTACAAAAAAATGGATGAGAAAGAAACGGCTCCCCAAATTGAACTTTTCGGCGAGATGCTCGAGTCTCAGCAATGCACGCTTCAGCAGTTCGAGCAGCTATTGAAGGGAGATTTTTTTCTCGAAAAGATGGGGCCCGAATACCGGAAAGTACGTGCCAAGGAACCTACTCAAGCTTTGCATTATCCCGGCCTTGTCGATCAGCTTCGCCGCACCGTTCTTCCGCTCCTCGATGAGGGCAAGGATTCCTCAGCGATCCTACTCCGCCTTGCCCACGACCTCAAAGAAAACGCTCAGGAGCATTTAGAACAAACCGAGAAATTTTCTCCTGATGAGCTCTTGATCAAAATGAGACAGGCGGCGCATTTGCCCCCATTTGCTGAGCGAATGCGTCAAAGATACCGCGCAGCGATCATCGACGAATTTCAAGATACGGACCCTGTGCAATGGGATATTTTCCAAACTTTATTCCTCTCGAAAATGGAGGCTGTATGTCTTGTCGGCGATCCTAAACAATCGATTTACGCTTTTCGCAATGCCGATGTGTACACTTATCTCAACGCCGCAAAAGCAATGGGGGCCTCTTCCAAAAGACATCTGGATACCAATTACCGTTCGACAGCTCCTCTTGTCCAAGCTCTCAATCTCCTTTTTTCCAAAGCAAACGGCCACTGGATGGCACTGCCGCGAACTGCAGAAACATTGGAAGTGAAGCCCGTTCGATCAGCCGATGCAAGTGAAGAAGCCGGGGTTCCGCTGCAATTTTTTATTGTCGTGGGAAAAAAAGGAAGGGAAAAGAGATTTCCTACATCGGACATGCTTGAAAAGCAGATTTTCCCCTACCTTGCCTCCGAACTTGATGCTTTGCATCGTGAAAAGGGGGTCGAATACCATGATATAGCGATTTTGATCAAAGACCGCTTTATGGCTAAGGAAGTGGTCGATTATCTGAAGCTCCGCGGCATTCCTGCGAGCTCCAAACAGGGGGCGTTGATCACGGACTCTGTCGCTTATTTTGCTCTCAAGGAAATGCTCGCCGCCGTTTGTTCCCCGAGCACTCTGTCTAAAGTGAAAGCAGCTCTTGGCGGACCGCTGATCGCCTGGGGCCAAAACCAGCTCAACAAAGGCCTCGATGATCCGTCTTTGCTTCAAGCTAAGGCACAGATGCAAAGCTTGAACCACATTCTTTTTGAAAAAGGGTTTGCCCTTTTTTTTCAAACGCTGCTGCATTCCCGTTGGGGTGATTCGCCGATGACATTGTTGGAAGAAATGCTGGGTCGAGGGGAGCTGTCTCTTTATCTCGATTTAAGAAAGTTGTCCGAACTTTGCATTGAAGAAGCGATGTCCCGCGATTTGCAAGGAGAGGGCTTTCTTCGATTTTTAATGGAGATGGCGATGGAAGCGCATCGGGAAGATGTCCGCTTGAGAACAGTTGCCCATGAAGAAAAAGGAAGCGTAGCTGTCATGACGATCCACGTGAGCAAGGGGCTCGAGTTTGATACGGTATTCGCCTTAGGCATAGCAGCCCGGCACAAACCTTCAGACTTGATGGCAACCTATCAGGAAGGTTGCTCGGTGATGCGCCCCTATCACTCTAAAGATTCCGATTGCCGTCGCTCTATTGAGGAGCTGGATGCAGAGAAAATGCGCCAGCTTTACGTGGCCCTCACACGTGCAAAAAAACGGCTTTATGTCCCGTTTGTTATCGATGAAGAGCAAAAACCGATCCAAGAAGGAGAAGCTTCCCCGATCGAGCTGTTTTTCGCAATGATGGGTACGGCCCCCTCTTCTCACGAAGAACTCTATGCCCATGCACAAAGCCTCAATCTGAGCAGCGCTAAAGCCATTTTGGCGCCTCTCGAATACCGCATCCTGGAAGAAATGGCCGATGTTTCTTATGCGCAAATAGCGCAAGACCCCGCTCTCGAGGCCCCAAAACCGATTCGTCTCCCTCACTATGACGAGCAGCTCCTTTCCTTTACATCTTTGGCAAAAAAGGAGACAATTTTCGACCCCTCCCTTCCAGCAAGTTCCGTCCTGTCCCCGCATTCCTTACCCCTTGGCAGCGAAACGGGACATCTTCTTCATCACCTCTTTGAAAAAATTTTCAAATTGAGACTCCATCATCCCTTGGACGAAAACGGTCTTTCAGAGCTCATCCGCGAAGAAATCGCGTCTACCCCTCTTGAAGGGTGGATTCCTATTCTTCATCCATGGATCGTTGCCTTGTTAAGAAAGAATTTGGTTCAGTTTGCTCTTTCCGATGTTCCGGGCCATCAGCTGCAACAGGAAATGGAATTTTATTTTCCTATTTCGAAAGGAATGATGAAAGGATTCTGCGATCTGCTATTGGAGTACAGAGGAAAATATTATCTTCTCGATTGGAAGAGCAATTATCTGGGACCTTCCGACGCCGACTACACACAGGAAAAGATGGAACAAGTGATGCATGGCCATGATTATTTCCTTCAGGCTTCCATCTATGCTTCGGCATTGAAGCGCTTTGTAAAGCTGTTTGACAACCGCTCTTTTTCAGAATCTTTCGGCGGGGCCATCTATTATTTTGTTCGAGGCACTGCGTTTTACCATTTTATTCCGGAGTGCTACGGCGAATGAACAGATTTAAAAAATGGCCTATTTTAGATCGGTGCCGGGAACAGGGCGCTCTGGTTTTCATCGATCTTGCATTCGCAGATGCACTGGCTAAAAGTGAAGATGACGCCGCGCTATTGGCATTTCTTTTTGCTTTTTCCAGACAAGGGCATCTGGCCCTGGACCTTTCTCGTGACGCATTAATTTTTGCACTCCAGGCACAAGGGGTCAAGGATGCAGAAGCGGTAGCAGGGATGATTCACCGCTCTGTGGTGACTTTTGTCCATCCCTCTGTCTGCTCATTCGGAACGCTGTATTACTTACAAAAAAATTGGACTTATGAAACTCAGATTTTAAAACATCTCGATCGCCTCCATAAGAATCCTCCTATTGTCCCGCTTGAGTCCGCCCTCACAAATCCTAAGTTAAACCCAGCACAGAAAGAAGCAGTGGAAAATGCGATGCTTCATTCTTTGTCGCTGCTGACAGGCGGCCCGGGGACGGGAAAGACATATACTGCTGCGGAATTCGTGAAAACAAGCCTCACCTCGCTTTCCCCGGAAAAGAGGAAACTTTTTAGGATCATTTTAACAGCGCCCACTGGAAAAGCGGTTGCACAGCTTGAAGGGAACTTACGCACTTCTTTGGAAGAAAGCATCTCGATTCAGACTGGCACATTGCATGCGATCCTTGGCATCAAGAATCATGAAAGCGAGGAAGATGAGAGCGAAATGCTCTTTGCTGACCTGATCATCGTCGATGAGTGCTCGATGATCGACGCCCGGATTTTTTCTCGCCTCCTTGCCTCTGTGCCAAACGGAGCTCGTTTGCTGCTAATCGGGGACAAGAATCAACTGCCTCCGATTGAAGCGGGAAGTATTTTTGCCGATCTCATCGATGCGGGAGTTTATCCCTCTGTTCATCTCAACGAATGCCTTCGGTCCGATCTCACCGAAATTTTAACACTTGCCGAGCACATTAAGCAGGGCGATGCACAAGCAGCCCTTCAACACTTAAAAAATCACAAAAGCATCGCATGGGCCGATCTGAATGAAAATAAAATCACTCACGCTCAGCTTTGGGAACAATGCCAAGGCCATTTCAAACCATACGCATGGGAAAAGCCGGTTCCTGAGCAAATTCTCAGTTTGATCGGCCGGTTTTCTCTGCTTTCCTCGATACGAAAAGGCCCTCTGGGCGTCGAGGCGATCAACCGCTATTTTCTTTATCAATCGATCAAAGCAGTTCCTGAAGACGCCTGGTGGATCGCGCCCATCATGATCACGCGCAACGACTACGCATTGGAGTTGTACAACGGCGATTTGGGCTTTCTTGTGAGAAAATGCCCTCATGATTTTTCCTTGCGCCAACTTTCTCTTGAGGATTACGTTCTGTTCCGCGGACGCAAGGGTGGATATCGGCAGCTTTCCGCCTTGCATTTATCCTCTTACGAATACTGTTTTTGCTTGTCCGTCCACAAAAGCCAAGGAAGCGAATACGACGAGTCTCTGATCTTAATCCCTCCCGGCTCAGAACTATTCGGCAGAGAAGCAATCTATACCGCCATCACGCGGGTGAAGCGGAAAGTGTCTCTTTTATGCAGCGCTGAAGTGCTGACCCAATCTATCCTTACAAGTTCAAAAAAAATGTCCGGACTTATTCTGAGAATAAAATGTGGCCTTACCAGCGATAAAAGTAGTGGGAATCATCTGTAAACCAAAAATGGATGGAGTGGCGAATGCCTCTCCGCATCCGCAATACTTCATGATAAAAATCAGAGCCATCAGGGGATAGCACTAGCATGCCCGCTTGAATAGGGATCATTTTCTGATAAGTGTGTTGGCATGGGCCATCTTCGAAGACGATTTCGCCGCCTTCAAAGTCATCGTCGAGATAGACTAGCCCTGTATAGGTCCTCCATCCGGTGTGATTGGGAACAAATCGCGATCCTGGACAGGCGCCCTTGCAAGTGGCCCTGAGTTGATTTTGATCTGTTCCATGAATGGGGCATTCGAAACGGATATTGTCCGCATGATAAATAGCGGAATTCCCTTTAATTCTGGAAAAAAACGCGCAAAAGTCTAATTGCTGAATCCGATTTGGCTGATATTGGCGTGCAATCAGCTCAAGAATACGATCTGAAATATGTTGGACTAACATTCGTACGGTGCGATCGGAGACATCTTGCATCGGAAGGATATTGTCTGTTTGGACAGAGTAATTTCGATGTTTCTGTGCATCGTAGAAGTCGATGAGAAGCGCAGCCTGCTCAGGAGTGATGAAATTTTCCCGAATAATGATTTGGTCTTCCGGAGTTGCAAAAGCAGGCACGCACACGGCAAAAATAAATAAGAAAAAAAGTTTTCGCATTTTCAACCTCATTGAAGAGTTTTGAATGGTAATCAAATTCCCCCTTTTTGGTGAAATGATCTTTAGGTATGATGCCCCTGACAAGGGGTCCCTATGCGAAAATCTTCATTCTTTTTGATCTTATTGGTTCTCTGCTCTTCTCTCATCGCCAAAGAAGCGAAACTTTCGGGAAAGCAACAGATGACAGCGCTTCAAAATGGCATCGAAAGAATCATTCTCGATGCGGATCCGGAAGTGCATATTGGCATAGAAATCGTTTCGTTGAAAAATGGGCAAAGGCTCTATCAAAAAAGCCCGCATCATCTGTTTGTTCCAGCTAGCTGCATTAAACTGATCACCGGGGCCGCTGCTCTGCATATGCTGGGCGTCGACTATCGTTTTACGACCAAGTTGTGGACAGATGGAACGATCGAAGATAACACACTGAAAGGAAATCTTTATTTGCAAGGATCCGGCGACCCCGATCTCGCTGTGCGCGACCTGGAGGAACTCGTTTTCCAACTAAAATTGCAAAATATCACCAAAATCGAAGGCGATCTGTTTGCTGACAACACACTTTTCGACGCCATTGCCCAAGGTCCGGGCTGGATGTGGGACGACAAAGGCTACGATTGGTCGGCGCCTATGCAAGCTCTAACCTTGAACCATAGCTGTATCGATATTTGGGTCAAGCCCGCTGAAAAGGTCAATACCCGTCCCCGCGTGTACCAATATCCTAAAAGCGATTTCGTCAGGGTTGAAAATCTGGCGGTCACGACCCAAGAAGAAAATGACCTCATTGCGAAACGGCGCCCCATGAGCAAAGAGAACATCATAGATATAGCAGGAAAAATGCCTCTGAACGGCGAAACAAGACACCTTGCCATTCCGGTCGAAGAACCCCATCTTTATACAACCCACGTCCTGAGAAACATACTCCTCAAAGCGAAAGTGGGATTTGAAGGAAAAATCGCCTCTAGACAGACCCCCAAGGATGCTGTTGTCCTTGCAAGCCATACTTCTCGCCCTCTTTCCCAAATTGTCGAGGAAATGATGAAGACGTCAGATAATTTGATCGGCGACGCCCTTTTCAAAAAGATGGGAGAAAATCGTTTTGGAGCTCCGGGCACATGGCAAAAAGGGTCGCAGGCGGTGCGGGAGTTTTTAGCTCAGACCGTCGGATTGAATGTGGAAAAAATGGTGATCGTGGATGGATCGGGCCTATCTCGCTACAACCTCGTCTCCGCCCATCATTTCTTAGAATTTTTAAGTTGGATGCACAAACAATTTTCCTGCTGCAGCGAATTTATGTCCTCTCTGCCGATTTCCGGAACAGATGGAAGTTTGGTCCGTCGGATGAAAAATGCAGAGCTAAAGGGGAAAGTCCGGGCAAAAACCGGCGCCATGACAGGGATTTCTTCTCTATCGGGGTATTTGTCGACAAAGGATGGGGAGTTGTTAGCTTTTTCGATTCTGCAAAATGGATTTACCGGCAAAGTCAGCGAGTATAAAACAAAAATCGAAGACGAGATTTGCGCATTTCTTGTGAATTTTTCAAGGGAAGAGTAAATTAATCCCGACTTGGCAACTCGCTCATTATTACATCAATCAGCCGCGTTAAGTGCGCTACCATGTAAAATGGTATAGAAAGGATATTTTTTTCCCATTTCAGGGCGTCTTGTGAGATTTTTACTCCAAATAGGGATCTTTTCTCTTCCATGAACACACGAAGGGATCGTAATTTTCCTGTCTTGCCAGCCTTAACTTCAAGGGGGAAAATATGGCCTTTGTAAGCAATCACATAATCCACTTCCGCAGAGCTTGATGTTTTTTCTCGCGCCCAAAAAAATAACCGTTCCTCTAAGAAAGGATCGCATGTTGCCAATAGCTCTTGTCCAACAAATTGCTCTGCAAGGGCGCCAGTCATCAGATCGGAATCTAGAGGGTCTACGTTCATCACTTGCTCAACTAGACCGATATCTAAAAAAACAACCTTAAATACATGTTGCTTCTCTGTTGCAATCAGGGGAAGGCCTTCAGCTGTTGTCGAATTAATTGGATGCAAAACGCCCGCTAACTTGAGGAGCTCAAATGCGAGTTTCATAGAGCGTGCGGGATTGGGGAGATCTGGATCAATCCTGCTGTATTTGACATGGTCACCTATTAGTTTTGGGCCCTCTTCGAAGATTTTCTTAAGATAGCGATGTTGGGTTCGAGTCGCATACTTTCCAAAATCAGCTTCATACCCGTCCCATAAAGCTTTTTGAGCGTATTTTACCTCTAAATAGGAGTTGGTTTTTAAAAAAGTAACCACGCTTGCTGGCATTCCGCCAACTATAAAATAATCCTTTACCTTCTTAAGGAGCTGAGCATGAATAGCAGGTGGAGGAGGGGTTGCTATATCGAATGAAGCAAGAGCTTTCTGTAAAGGAGATTCTCCCAAGCCAATGAGAAATTCCTCAAAAGACAAGGGGTAAAGTTTAGCAAATTGGACTCTTCCCACGGGATATGAAAAATCTTCATCTCGAATAACAAATTCCAAAAGTGAGCCTGCCGCGATAAGATGCAGATCTGGTAATTGTTCTTTGAAGTATCTCAAGGATTGCAATGCCTTTGGGCATTGTTGAATCTCGTCTAGAAAGAGCAAGGTTTCCCCGGGAATAATTTTTTGGTGGGTTAAAAGCTCAAGTTGGTTCAAGATAGACAAAGGATCAAACGTCTCAAAACATTGCTTGTAGACGGATGAAGCCTCAAAGTTAATTCCCACAAAATTCTTAAATTCTTCCCGTCCGAAGGTTTCTATAATGAAGGTTTTCCCCACCTGCCTTGCCCCCCTTACAATCAAGGGAATCCTGGTTGGACTATTTTTCCATTTACAAAGTGTTTGTTTAAAAAAGCGTTGCATATGTATGGAAATAGGGGGTTATTTTATGCTCATTGTGTATAAAATATAGGGGTAATTTTGTACAACAAAATCGCATCTCTCTAATAATCAACAGTCTGCATTCGGCTTGTACACATCGTGATTCGAAAGTTGGCCGCTGGCTTCGTCAGCATCCTCATCTTTGCAACTGGCTGCATCGGGCTTGTGCTTGCACAGCCCCTGCTCCTCTTGCAAAAGAGCGGTTCTACGCTCTTTTGCAAGTGTCCGCAGCCCCAACGGCTGTGCCTGCTGCAAATCTGAAACGCCGACATTGCCATTGGCTAACTTTTCAATCCCTCTGTGTATATGGGTAACGATCAGTGTAAAGGGGTTGGCAGCTGCAACATCAAATCTACGAAAATCTTTACTAATATATGCAAAATGCATATATTTCATTCCCATGAAAGCAAGCATTGGAAAAGTCGCAAAAGAATTGGGCGTGTCCAGGGATACACTTCGCAGGTGGGAAGCCAAAGGTAAAATTATTGCAGAAAGAACGCCAAGAGGACACCGTCGTTATGATTTGGCAAAGATTCTTGGCCTTCTTCCTAGAACTCGGTCTCTCCAAAAAAATACGGTTGCGTACGCACGAGTTTCAAGTCATGATCAAAAAGAGGATCTGATGCGGCAATCAAACGTTCTACAGTCTTTTTGCGCGGTAAACGGCTGGACTTATGAAATCATCCAAGACTTAGGTTCGGGCCTCAACTATCAAAAGGGAGGGCTTCGCAAGCTCATACAAAGTATTTGTTCGAGCAAGATCGACCGACTCCTCCTAACTCATAAAGATCGTCTACTTCGTTTCGGAGCAGAGCTGATATTCTCCCTCTGCGAGCAATTTGGGGTCGAAGTTGTCATCATCAATAAAACTGATAGTGCCAGTTTTGAGGATGATCTTGTTCAAGACGTTCTTGAAATAATCACTGTTTTTTCTGCAAGATTATACGGAGCGAGAAGCCGTAAAAATCAAAAACTCCTTGAAGCTTTAAAAGAGGCAGCTACAGCCATATAATGAAAGACTCAACAAGGACCTATCAAACCCGTCCTCATTATTCTCCCTTGGTAGAAGAAGCTTTTTGCGCTTGCGCTGAACTCTTTGCACATATCGAGCATTGTCTTCTAGCTGATATCAGCAAAGGAAAAACTCCAGGCACACTCAAATCCTCTTACCTTGTCAAATACGGCATCACCGCAAGGCATTTTAACGCCATTCGTGTGAAAGTTGAGGGAAAAATAGCCTCTATTAAGGAGCTGCGTAAAATCCAGATCTCCGATCTAAAAGAACAGATCAAACCATTGGAAACAAAAATTTCCAAGCTTCAGAAAAAGCCTCTACTCTCATTCTCGGTGCATCAGAAAAAACGACGACTCCACAAATTACAGCAGCGGCTGGAACAACTTGTTAAAGACCAGGAACAAGACAAAATTTCTCTCTGTTTTGGCTCTAAAAAACTGTTCCACGCTCAATTTGATTTAGAGGCAAATAACTATAAAACTCACGAAGAGTGGCTTGAATATTGGCGCCATGCCAGAACATCCGAGATCTTCTTTTTGGGCTCCAAAGACGAAACCTCCGGCAATCAGACCTGCACTGCGAGCATAGAAGAGGACAATCGCCTAACCCTACGTATTCGCCTGCCAGATGCCCTTCACGGCAAATTTGGCAAGTACATCACAATTCCTCATATTTTTTTCCCCTATGGACATCAGGAAATTCTGACGAGCCTGGAGGATTGCAGGCAAAGACAGCTCTTGGCCCAAGCGAAGGATTCCAATCACGGACAAGCCCTAACCTGGCGTTTTAAACATGACAAAAAGGGATGGCGCCTTTTTGTCACCACCTCTCTTCCCTCGCCCCAATGGAAAACCAATAAAGATAAAGGGGTGATCGGTGTCGATATCAATACTGACCACCTGGCCATTGCTGAAACCGATCGGTTTGGCAATCCCATTTACAAAAAAACAATCCCGCTGAACCTCTATGGAAAGACCAAAGAACAATCTTTGGCGCTCATCGGAGGTGCCTGTGCAGAAGTGGTCAGCCATGCAGAGAAAACTTTAAAACCGGTCATCCTTGAAGCCCTCGACTTTCAAAAGAAAAAGCAGTCTATTCGAGAAACCTGTCCCCCTTCACAATCTCGCAAACTTTCTTCTTTTTCTTATCAGTCCATCCTTACTCATTTAAAGTCTCGCGCCTTTGGCAAACGGATCGAGGTTAAACAGGTCAATCCCGCCTTTACCTCACTGATCGGCAGAGTCAAGTTTGCGGTAAGGTATGGACTCTCTATTCATCACGCAGCGGCCTTATGCATAGGCCGTAGATTTTTAAATCTTTCTGAAAAAGTACCGCGCCATCTGGACAAAGTCCCAGATGGCAAAGATTCCCATGTCGCCTCATCCCTACCTGTAAGGAATCGGGACAAGCACGTATGGAATCAGTGGCGGGACATAAGTAAGAAAGTACAAGCAGCGCTTGCAGCGCATTTCCGGGCCAAAAGATCCTCGAGCACCCTCAAAGCTGCTCCTGAGACAGAAACCTTCCCGGATCTTGTCGGTGCGACTCCGACATGCGAATCGTTAGCAGCACTGCTTGGCTGACGTCTCTATGAGAACAATGCTATTTGCATATATTTTCGTAGATTTTTATGAGCGGTGAGAAACGACAGAGATCTCATTCTTCTTGCGAAGAATAAGATCCTGCGGCTTTAAATACTACTTGGTGAGGGCGTGGAGGCGGGATTTGACGCGGTTTGCTTTATTTGCTTTGTAAATCCCTTTTTTAACCCCTTTGTCCATCAAACTATACACGTCATCGAGTTTGGATTTTAGGTTTGCAGAGTCTTTTTGAGAGACGGTTTCATGAAAAGAACGGACCGCCGTGTTGACTTTTGCTTTAAAAGAGCGATTTCTCACGTTTCTTTTTTGTCCTTGGAGGTCTCTTTTCAAGGCGGACGGCCTTCTTTGCTTCGGTTTACCTTTGCCATTGTCTTTTTTTTCTTCTGCCATATCAAAATATTCCTTAAGAATTTTTTCAGATAGAAGTAATATAGCTGGTCTTGACATAATTCGTCAAAAGTGAATTTTTAAAAATTTTGCTATGCGAAAGAACCTATATCGGTTTTGGGTGGTCCTCTTAGTTGCCTCTGGGCTCATCGCCTTGTGGTTCTCTGCCAGTGCCGCGGCAAACCTATGGAAATATTTTCGTTTAAATGTTCAGACCTCTGCTGAAGTTTTGCAGTGGCAGGTACAGGAACTTTCTTCATCCCGCTTTGCCATTCAGGCTGAATATCAATTCAAACTCAATGGAAAGACCTTCACAGGCGAAACAATTTTTGAAAATCCGCAGTTTCTCAACAGCTTCGCAGCAGAAAATTACATGAGGATAAACGGCTCAAAAAATTGGGAGACTTGGTACTGCTCAAGCAAGCCTTCCTATAACTGTTTGGAAAAGAAATTTCCCAAGAAAAAATGCCTCCAGGCTCTCCTCACCATCGGCGTTTTTTTCTATTTCTTTTTTGCGAGAAGCTTCGTCACGAAGCTGGGTTTCTCTCGTTCAAGCTCTTGACCCTGTTGAATTAAAATTTATTTTATTAGCGCCAACTTCTATTCTTCCATTTGAAAGAGGTTTTTCAGTTGAGATTCTGAGAGAGCCGATAAGGAATACACTCCTCCCGATCTAAGGGTGTTCCACGCCTTCAAAATTCCCCATTGATTGATATAGGCAGACAATCTAGCAATCTGATGATCGCGATCCAATCCAGAAAAATCTTCAACGAAGGCATTCAATTCACCAATTAGCTGATTGTAATTTGTAGAATTAAAGGCTTCGGCTTTAGTTTTCGGCGTATCGGATTCATCGACAATCTTCTGGAGTTTTCCTTGAAACGCATTTAATTTTTGTTGAAAAGCTACCCAAGGAGATGTCCCTTCGTAGAGAAGCACGCCGCAGGTGTTCGTCTCTTGAATCTTATTCTCGATGATTTGAGTGAGTTCTTCGGCAAAGTTCTCGAGTTTTTCCTTTCGGCGATCCGCCTCTGCTTTCACACTGTTCTCTCTAAAATTCGCTTCGACTTGTAGAACTTCCACGGTCTCCAATGTCGCAACGTGAGGAGAAGGAGAGCAAATGAGTTTTATGTCCTCCGCTGAGAAAATTCCAATTTTTTGTAAATGTTCCGAGCGGCAATTCAGTTTTTCTCGACAGTCTTTTTCAGTTTGGATTCCAAAATGGGCTAGCAATACAGGATGATTTTTTGGAGGCAGTTCATCTAAGTATTTTGTGATTGCTTCAGCCTTTTGAGTAGGCGATGAGCTTTGTCCCTGTTGATCGTGGAAAGCATGTTCAGCGCATGCCAAATCGTCATTGACAAAAGGCTTGCAAATTTCACGGAGCTTTCCGTAAATCGCATTTTTTGCTGCTCGTGGCATTCTTGAAAACCGTTCAAGGGCATGGCCAACCACGTGTTGATTTTCGTTTTTTAACAATTCGGCAATCTCTTGAAAGACCATGCGATGATCCGCATTAAAATCCCAGATTTTGATCGTGTTGTCAGAAGAGCCTGAAATGAGCTTTCCTTGAGCAAAGATAAGGGAGTGAACCTGGTCGTTGTGGCCTTGAAGGGTTTGTGTACAGGTGGCTGTTTCTAAATCCCAGATTTTGATGGTGCTGTCATTAGAGCCTGAAATGAGCTTTCCTTGAGCAAAGGTGAGGGAGTTAACCCCGTAATGATGCCCTTCAAGGGTTTTTATACAGCCCCCCATTTCTAAATCCCAGATTTTGATGGTCTTGTCATATGAGCCTGAAATGAGCTTTCCTTCAGCAAAGGCAAAGCAGAGAACTCCGTTTTGATGCCCTTGAAGAGTTTGTGTGCAGGCGCCCGTTTCTAAATCCCAGATTTTGATGGTCTTGTCAAAAGAGCCTGAAATGAGCTTTCCTTGAGCAAAGACAACGCAGAGAACCCCGTGCTGATGCCCCTGAAGGGTTTGTCTGCAGGCGCCCGTTTCTAAATCCCAGATTTTGATGGTGTTGTCACCGGAGCCTGAAATGAGCTTTCCTTGAGTTACGATAAGGCAGAAAACCCTGCCCTGATGCCCTTGAAGGGTTTGTGTGCAGGCGCCCGTTTCTAAATCCCAGATTTTGATGGTATGGTCAAAAGAGCCTGAAATGAGCTTTCCTTCAGCAAAGGCCAGGGAGTAAACGAAGTGGTCATGCCCTTGAAGGGTTTGTGTGCAGGCGCCTGTTTCTAAATCCCAGATTTTGATGTTGCTGTCCTCAGAGCCGGAAATGAGCTTTCCTTGAGCGAAGGCAAGGCAGTCAACCCCGGCCCGATCCCCTTGAAGCGTATGGGAAGTACACACTCCGTTTGCAAAGTTTGAATAAAGTTTGAACTGCGCTTGGTAAGCCTCCTTGCAATTCTGAATGGCGCTCGAGTCAAAAGTTGGAAAATGATGAGAGAGGAATAACCGCCAATCGGAATCATTGACCATCTGATGCCATTGTTTGCAAACTTGAGCACTTCTTCCGATTTCCTGGCCGCTCGAGTGTGTTAACATTTGGCTGACTACATCCGTATGGATCTGCAAAATGGGTGCATCCTGCGGTATAATGGGCGCAGAGTTTGTTGAGCAACTTGGTGTAATTTGGGTCATAATTAATTCCTGTAATTTATTAATTTAATTTTATTTGTCTTTATAATTACACGTCTCCTGCGTTTCCAAATCTATTCTCCCATTTGAAAGAGATTTTTCAGTTGAGGTTCTGAGAGCGCCGATAAGGAGTGCACTCCACCTGATTTAAGGGTGTTCCACGCCTTCAAAATTCCCCATTGATTGATATAGGCAGACAATCTAGCAATCTGATCATCCCGATCCAATGCAGAAAAATCTTGAACGAAAGCATTCAATTCACCAATTAGCTGATTGTAATTTGTAGAATTAAAGGCTTCGACTTTCGTTTTCGGCGTATTGGATTCCTCGGCAATCCTCTTGAGTTTTCCTTGAAAGATGTTTAATTTTTGTTGAAAAGCTGCCCAAGGACATGTCCCTTCGTAAAGAAGCACGCCGCATGTGTTCGTCTCTTGAATCTTATTCTCGACGATTTGAGTGAGTTCTTCCGTAAATTTCTCGAGTTTTTCCTTTCGGCGATCCGCCTCTGCTTTCACACTGTTCTCTCTAAAATTTTCTTCGACTTGTAGAACTTCCACGGTCTCCAATGGGGGAACGTGAGGAGAAGGAGAGCAAATGAGTTTTATGTCCTCCGCTGAGAAAATTCCAATTTTTTGTAAATGTTCCGAGCGGCATTTGAGTTTTTCTAGATATTCTTTTTCGATTTGGATCCCAAGATGAGCTAGCAATAGAGGATGATTTTTTGGAGGGAGATCATCCAAATATTTTGTGATTGCTTCAGCCTTTTGAGTAGGCGATGAGCTTTGTCCCTGTTGATCGTGGAAAGCATGTTCAGCGCATGCCAAATCGTCATTGACAAAAGGCTTGCAAATTTCACGGAGCTTTCCGTAAATCGCATTTTTTGCTGCTCGTGGCATTCTTGAAAACCGTTCAAGGGCATGGCCAACTTCTTTTTGATTTTCGCTATTTAACAATTCGGCGATCTGTTGAAAGACCATGCGATGATCCGCATTAAAATCCCAGATTTTGATGATGTTGTCAGAAGAGGCTGAAATGAGCTTTCCTTGAGCAAAGATAAGGGAGTGAACCTGGTCGTTGTGGCCTTGAAGGGTTTGTGTACAGGTGGCTGTTTCTAAATCCCAGATTTTGATGGTGCTGTCATTAGAGCCTGAAATGAGCTTTCCTTGAGCAAAGGTGAGGGAGTTAACCCCGTAATGATGCCCTTCAAGGGTTTTTATACAGCCCCCCATTTCTAAATCCCAGATTTTGATGGTCTTGTCATATGAGCCTGAAATGAGCTTTCCTTCAGCAAAGGCAAAGCAGAGAACTCCGTTTTGATGCCCTTCAAGGGTTTTTATACAGCCCCCCATTTCTAAATCCCAGATTTTGATGGTCTTGTCATATGAGCCTGAAATGAGCTTTCCTTCAGCAAAGGCAAAGCAGAGAACTCCGTTTTGATGCCCTTGAAGAGTTTGTGTGCAGGCGCCCGTTTCTAAATCCCAGATTTTGATGGTGCTGTCATTAGAGCCTGAAATGAGCTTTCCTTGAGCAAAGACAACGCAGAGAACCCCGTGCTGATGCCCCTGAAGGGTTTGTCTGCAGGCGCCCGTTTCTAAATCCCAGATTTTGATGGTGTTGTCACCGGAGCCTGAAATGAGCTTTCCTTCAGCAAAGGCCAGGGAGTAAACGAAGTGGTCATGCCCTTGAAGGGTTTGTGTGCAGGCGCCTGTTTCTAAATCCCAAATTTTGATGTTGCTGTCCTCAGAGCCGGAAATGAGCTTTCCTTGAGCGAAGGCAAGGCAGTCAACCCCGGCCCGATCCCCTTGAAGCGTATGGGAAGCATACACTCCGTTTGCAAAGTTTGAATCAAGTTTGAACTGCGCTTGGTAAGCCTCCTTACAATTCTGAATGGCGCTTGAGTCAAAAGTTGGAAAATGATGAGATAAGAATAACCGCCAATCGCAATCATTCACCATCTGATGCCATTGTTTGCAAACTTGAGCACTTCTTCCGATTTCTTGGCCGCTCGAGTGCGTTAACATTTGGCCGACTATATCCAAAGGCATCTGCAAAACAGGTGCATCCTGCGGTATAATGGGTGCAAAGTTTGTTGAATGAGTTGTTGTAATCTGCGTCATAATTATTTTCCTGTGGTTTACTTTTTATTAATTAATAAAATTTTGTTTATCATAATAAATCCGCGTATTCTGGGTTTCCAACTCTACTCTCCCATTTGAAAGAGATTTTTCAGTTGAGATTCGGAGAGCGCCGATAAGGAGTGCACTCCACCTGATTTAAGGGTGTTCCACGCCTTCAAAATTCCCCATTGATTGATATAGGCAGACAATCTAGCAATCTGATCATCCCGATCCAATGCAGAAAAATCTTCAAGCAATGCATTCAATTCACCAATTAGCTGATTGTAATTTGTAGAATTAAAGGCTTCGACTTTCGTTTTCGGCGTATCAGATTCCTCGGCAATCCTCTTGAGTTTTCCTTGAAAGATGTTTAATTTTTGTTGAAAAGCTACCCAAGGACATGTCCCTTCGTAAAGAAGCACGCCGCATGTGTTCGTCTCTTGAATCTTATTCTCGACGATTTGAGTGAGTTCTTCCGTAAATTTCTCGAGTTTTTCCTTTCGGCGATCCGCCTCTGCTTTCACATTGTTCTCTCTAAAATTTTCTTCGACTTGTAGAACTTCCACGGTCTCCAATGGGGGAACGTGAGGAGAAGGAGAGCAAATGAGTTTTATGTCCTCAGCTGAGAAAATTCCTATTTTTTGTAAATGTTCCGAGCGGCATTTGAGTTTTTCTAGATATTCTTTTTCGATTTGGATTCCAAGATGAGCCAGCAATAGAGGATGATTTTTTGGAGGGAGATCATCCAAATATTTTGTGATTGCTTCAGCCTTTTGAGTAGGCGATGAGCTTTGTCGTTGTTGATCGAAGAAAGCATGTTCAGCGCATCCCCAATAGTCATTTACAAAAGGCTTGCAAATTTCATAGAGCTTCCCGTAGATCGCATTTTTTGCTGCTCGAGGCATTCTTGAAAACCGTTGAAGGGCATCCGCAACCAATTCTTCATCCTCGCTTTTAAAAAATTCGGCAATCTCTTGAAAGACCCTATCGTGATCCGCTGTAAAATCCCAGATTTTGATGGTGCTGTCACAAGAGCCCGAAATGAGCTTTCCTTGAGCAAAGGCAAGGCAGTGAACCGCCTCCTGATGTCCTTGAAGGGTTTGTGTGCAGGCGCCCGTTTCTAAATCCCAGATTTTGATGGTGTTGTCACAAGAGCCTGAAATGAGCTTTCCTTGAGCAAAGGCAACGGAGCGAACCTGGTTTTGATGCCCTTGGAGGGTTTGTGTGCAGGCGCCCGTTTCTAAATCCCAGATTTTGATGGTCTTGTCATGAGAGCCTGAAATGAGTTTTCCTTGAGCCAAGGCAAGGGGGCCAACCCAGCCCTCATGCCCTTGAAGGGTTTGCGTGCAGGTGCCTGTTTCTAAATCCCAGATTTTGATGGTGGTGTCATAAGAGCCTGAAATGAGCTTTCCTTGAGCAAAGACAACGGAGCGAACCCCTTTCTGATGCCCTTGAAGGGTTTGTGTGCAGGTGCCTGTTTTTAAATCCCAGATTTTGATGGTCCTGTCACCAGAGCCTGAAATGAGCTTTCCTTGAGCCGAGGCAAGGGAGTAAACCGTGCTCTGATGCCCGTGAAGGGTTTGTGTGCAGGCGCCCGTTTCTAAATCCCAGATTTTGATGGTCTTGTCATGAGAGCCTGAAATGAGCTTTCCTTCAGCTAAGGCAAGGCAGAAAACCCCGTCCTGATGGCCTTGAAGGGTTTGTGTGCAGGCGCCCGTTTCTAAATCCCAGATTTTGATGGTGCTGTCATGAGAGCCTGAAATGAGCTTTCCTTCAGCAAAGGCAACGGAGCGAACCATGCTCTGATGCCCTTGAAGGGTATGGGAAGCAAACACCCCGTTTGCAAGGTTTGAATAAAGTTTGAACTGCGCTTGGTAAGCCTCCTTGCAATTCTGAATGGCGCTCGAGTCAAAAGTTGGAAAATGATGAGATAAGAATAACCGCCAATCGGAATCATTGACCATCTGATGCCATTGTTTGCAAACTTGAGCACTTCTTCCGATTTCCCGGCCGCTCGATTGCGCCAACATTTGGCCGACTATATCGGTAGACATCTGCAAAATGGGTGCATCCTGCGCTATAAGGGGCGCAAAGTTTGTTGAATGAGTTGTTGTAATCTGCGTCATAATTATTTCCTGATTAAATAATGTATTTTTTTTTTAGCTAATTCCACGTCTTCTGGGTTTCCAACTTCTATTCTCCCATTTGAAAGAGGTTTTTCAGTTGAGATTCTGAGAGAGCCGATAAGGAATACACTCCTCCCGATCTAAGGGTGTTCCACGCCTTCAAAATTCCCCATTGATTGATATAGGCAGACAATCTAGCAATCTGATGATCGCGATCCAATCCAGAAAAATCTTCAACGAAGGCATTCAATTCACCAATTAGCTGGTTGTAATTTGTAGAATTAAAGGCTTCGACTTTAGTTTTCGGCGTATCAGATTCCTCGGCAATCCTCTTGAGTTTTCCTTGAAAGATGTTTAATTTTTGTTGAAAAGCTACCCAAGGACATGTCCCTTCGTAAAGAAGCACGCCGCATGTGTTCGTCTCTTGAATCTTATTCTCGACGATTTGAGTGAGTTCTTCCGTAAATTTCTCGAGTTTTTCCTTTCGGCGATCCGCCTCTGCTTTCACACTGTTCTCTCTAAAATTCTCTTCGACTTGTAGAACTTCCACGGTCTCCAATGTCGCAACGTGAGGAGAAGGAGAGCAAATGAGTTTTATGTCCTCCGCTGAGAAAATTCCAATTTTTTGTAAATGTTCCGAGCGGCATTTGAGTTTTTCTAGATATTCTTTTTCGATTTGGATCCCAAGATGAGCTAGCAATAGAGGATGATTTTTTGGAGGGAGATCATCCAAATATTCTCCGATGGCTTCAGCTTTTTGAGTAGGCGATGAGCTTTGTCCTTGTTGATCGAAGAAAGCCTGTTCAGCGCATCCCCAATAGTCATTTACAAAAGGCTTGCAAATTTCATAGAGCTTTCCGTAGATCGCATTTTTTGCAGCTCGTGGCATTCTTGAGAACCGTTCAAGGGCATCGCTAACCCATTTTGGATTTTCTCTTTTTAACAGTTCGACGATATCTTCAAAGACCATCCGGTGATCCGCTGTAAAATCCCAGATTTTGGTGGTGCTGTCCAAAGAACTTGAAATGAGCTTTCCTTGAGCAAAGGCAAAGCAGAGAACCCAGCTCTGATGGCCTTGAAGGGTTTGTGTGCAGGCGCCCGTTTCTAAATCCCAGATTTTGATGGTGTTGTCACAAGAGCCTGAAATGAGCTTTCCTTGAGCAAGGGCAACACAGCGAACCGAGCCCTGATGCCCGTGAAGGTTTTGTGTGCAGGCGCCCGTTTCTAAATCCCAGACTTTGATGGTCTTGTCAGCGGAACCTGAAATTAGCTTTCCTTGAGCAAAGGTGAACGAGGTAACCCCGCCCTGATGCCCTTGAAGGGTATGTGTGCAGCCGCCTGTTTCTAAATCCCAGATTTTGATGGTGTGGTCAAAAGAGCCTGAGATGAGCTTTCCTTGAGCAAAGGCAAGGGAGCGAACCGTGTCCTGATGCCCTTGAAAGGTATGTGTGCAGGCGCCTGTTTCTAAATTCCAGATTTTGATGGTATTGTCATCAGAGCCTGAAATGAGCTTTCCTTGAGCAAAGGCAAGGGAGCGAACCGTGTCCTGATGCCCTTGAAAGGTATGTGTGCAGGCGCCTGTTTCTAAATTCCAGATTTTGATGGTATTGTCATCAGAGCCTGAAATGAGCTTTCCTTGAGCAAAGGCAAGGGAGCGAACCGTGTCCTGATGCCCTTGAAGGGTATGTGTGCAGGCGCCTGTTTCTAAATTCCAGATTTTGATGGTATTGTCTTCAGAGCCTGAAATGAGCTTTCCTTGAGCAAAGGCAAGGCAGTTAACCCAGCTCTGATGGCCTTGAAGCGTATGAGAAGCAAACACTCCGTTTGCAAAGTTTGAATCAAGTTTGAACTGCGCTTGGTAAGCCTCCTTACAATTCTGAATGGCGCTTGAGTCAAAAGTTGGAAAATGATGAGATAAGAATAACCGCCAATCGGAATCACTGACCATCTGATGCCATTGTTTGCAAACTTGAGCACTTCTTCCGATTTCCTGGCCGCTCGAATGCGTTAACATTTGGGTGACTATATCGGTAGGCATCTGCAAAATGGGTGCATCCTGTGGTATAATGGGTGCATAGTTTGTTGAATGAGTTGTTGTAATCTGCGTCATAATTATTTTCCTGTGTTTTATTTTTTTTAATTTTTAGCTTTATAATTCCGCGTTTTTTTTGTTAGGCTGTTTTGATGGGGTTCTTATTTCTATGTTAATTGTTATATTTTAATTTAAATACTGTCGTTAATTATATTAAAAATATTAATTAATTTCATTAAAAAAATTAAATCTGTTAGGGCAGAATAGAAATGCCATTATGACAAAAAAATATTTTAAATATGAGAGAGCTAACCCCCAGAAAATCAAGGGCGCGGGTAGCATGAAGGATGGAATTTTATGACGGGCCGGTGGAATAAAAGAATCGAGCAATTAAAAAATTATTTGAATCGATGGGCGTAGGCTTGGTAACACGCAGAGATTATTCCATACATTTTTGTTACGGAGCACGTGTTAGCTTTTTGAGCAAGTAATCGAGAACTGAACGATAGCTGTTTGCGACTAGCTGTTTCACGGGGAGTTTTGGTGCCGGTTTTTTTCCCCCTTCTAAAATTTGGGACTCTATGGCCATCAATTTTTTTGCGGAATCCGATAATTTTCCTTCTTTTAATAGGCGATGGAGAAGGTCCCCTTCCATATAGCACTTCCATTTTGTAAAACGGCTTTTAACCGGCAGCGGCAAAGATGCTTCTGGCGGAGACATCAAAGGCAGTCTTGTGAATTTATCGAGAGATACCGTTAGGGGAGGTCCCTTAAAGACGCGTTTGTATTTTTTGATGATATCGAACTGATCGTAGACAACTCCGAGCCCTGCTTTATCGATATTAGTGAAGTAGCAAGGACTTTCGCGAAGAAAGTGCTCGGCGGCAGAAAGATTTTTTCGGTTGAACCGCCTTTCATGCAAGATCCAGACAACCTCATAGCCCATCGCATTGTAATCGAGAATGCGGCATTGGACCTCTTCAAGAGAAATCGGCGAACATTGAATTTCAAAGATCATTTTCTTTGCATGGCAGGCAAAGTCGGCGATCCGTTTAATGGCCGGAAAGGGGCATTCGATCTGTGCATCCGTGTCTCCGAAAAGCTCTAAGAGTTTCAATTGGAGCTGAATATGCTCCTGGCTTTTTTCATGCTGCCGACATTTTGAGGGAAGGGCCAAATGGTAAAAATGAATTTGACGGGAGGGGCCGCTTCGGACGCGAACCAAGGCTTGGCATTCCGGGCATAGATAATCTTTTCCCTTCTCGGCATTGCTGGCCATCACGGGGGCGGCAGTGCTATCTAAGGCGTAAAGTTGCATTGTTTTTTAATTCTTAAATATTTACTCTTACGTTAATATATAGAGATCAGCTTGACAATAAGAAAAATTCCCCCCAAAATTTGCAGGTTTGGGCATTCGTCAAATTTAAAAATTTCATTATTTTAAGAATTTGACAATACCTTCTCAATTACATCGGAAATAAAATGGCAAAAGGGACCTTTAGCAACCTATTCAGTCAACAGCATCAGCAAAAAGTCGAAGAGCTTGTCGCCATTGCGAAAGAGCAAGGGTATATTACCTACGAAGAGATCAACGAAATTTTGCCGATGACCTTTGACTCCGCTGAGCAAATCGATCAAGTTTTGATCTTTTTGAGTGGAATGGACATCCAGGTATTGAATCAAGCGGAGGTCGAGCGGCAAAAAGAACGGAAAAAAGAAGCAAAAGAGCTTGAAGGGCTCGCCAAGCGGCCCGAAGGCACGTCCGACGATCCGGTCAGGATGTATCTCAAAGAAATGGGGTCCGTCCCTCTGCTCACGCGTGAGGAAGAAGTCGAGATTTCCAAAAGGATTGAAAAGGCTCAAATTCAAATCGAAAAGATCATTATGCGCTTCCGCTATTCGACGCGAGAAGCCATTTCGATCGCCAATTACCTGATCACGGGTAAAGAGCGTTTCGATAAGATCATCGCCGAAAAAGAGGTCCCCGATAAAAATCTTTATTTTGCCATGCTGCCGAAGCTCTCTCAATTGCTTCGCCAGGAAGATCGGGTTTTGGAAAAACTGCTCTTCGACCTCTACAATCCCGAGACAAAAAAGATCGACAAAGTCAGGGTTTCCGAAGAAATCGAAAAATGCCGCATCCGCACGCAGGCTTATTTAAGGCGGATGCATTGCCGTCACAATATCATCGAAGATTTCGGCGAAGTCATCCAGACGGCATACGACCGCTTTTTGATGCTTGAAAAAGAGATGCAGGAGCTCAGTCCGCGCGCCGAAAAAAACAAGTTCGCGGCTGCCAAACTCCTAGCCGTAAAAAGGAAACTCTCAAAACGGGAGCTTGCTGCGGGAAGGGCTCTCGACGAGTTCAAAAAGGATGTCCGCATGCTTCAGCGCTGGATGGACAAGAGCCAGGAAGCCAAGCGCGAAATGGTGGAATCCAACTTGCGCCTCGTCATCTCCATTGCCAAAAAATACACCAACCGCGGCCTTTCCTTTCTCGACTTGATCCAAGAAGGTAACATGGGCCTCATGAAGGCTGTGGAAAAATTCGAATACCGACGAGGCTATAAATTTTCCACTTACGCCACATGGTGGATCCGCCAGGCTGTCACGCGAGCGATCGCCGATCAAGCGCGCACGATCCGTATCCCTGTGCACATGATCGAGACGATCAATAAAGTTCTCCGCGGCGCGAAAAAGCTCATGATGGAGACAGGCCGCGAGCCCACGCCCGAAGAACTCGCCAACGAGCTTGGTCTAACGCCAGAGCGTGTCCGCGAGATCTACAAGATTGCGCAGCATCCGATTTCTCTGCAAGCGGAAGTCGGCGATGGCGGCGAGAGCCAATTTGGGGATTTCCTCGAAGATACGGCGATCGAATCGCCTGCTGAAGCGACGGGTTACGCCATTCTCAAAGACAAGATGAATGAAGTTTTGTCCACCCTTACCGATCGCGAACGCACTGTGCTCATCGAACGCTTTGGATTGCTTGACGGCAAACCCAAAACGTTGGAAGAGGTCGGTGTTCGTTTCAAAGTCACGCGTGAGCGTGTGCGACAGATCGAAGCCAAGGCGCTGCGTAAGATGCGCCACCCCACACGCGCAAAACAATTGCAGGCCTTCCTCGACTTGCTCGAAGAGGAATAAAATATCTTTCCCTTTAGGATCTTGTGAAGCAGAAGAATTCCCAGCTTCTCGAGTTGATCTTTTCGCAAGATGGACTTTTGAGCCGGTCGCTAGCGAGCTTCGAAGAACGACCGTGCCAAAAAGAGATGGCGGAGTGCATTCACGACGCTTTCGAGAAAGATCAGATCGCCTTGATCGAGGCGGGAACGGGAACCGGAAAGAGTTTGGCCTATCTTGTTCCCGCGGTCTTATGGGCCTTGAAACATCAAGAAAAGACCGTTATAGCCACGCATACTATAGCTCTCCAAGAACAGCTTCTTCTTAAAGACATTCCCTTTTTGCTCAAAACGATGGATGTCGAAATCAAGGCTTGTCTTGTCAAAGGAATGAGTAATTACCTTTGTCTTCGCAAACTTCGCGAACTGCAAGAACAGCCGCTGCTATTTTCCTTAGATGAGACGAAAGAAGTCGAAGCGATCGAACAATGGTCGGAAAAGACGGAAGACGGATCACGCTCGGACGCCCCATTTCCCGTCTCTGCCTCCGTTTGGGAAAAGGTTGGCGCCGAAGCAGAATCGTGCAACCATGTCCAATGCCCGCATTACAAACAGTGCTTTTTTTTCAAAGCCCGCAAAGAAGCAGCGGATGCCCAGCTTCTCATCGTCAATCATCACTTGCTTCTTGCGGATATTGAAAAGCGGCGCCGCAACCCTGGCCAAGAATCCATTCTACCTCCCCATCACCGCCTTGTCATCGACGAAGCTCACAATCTGGAAGAGATCGCCCTCGAAAGTTTCGCCCAGCGTTTCGACCGGATTGCTTTTTTGCGTCTACTCGGCAAGCTGCATTCGGATGCACATCCCGAACGTTCACGGCTGATGGGTTTAAGAAAAGAGCTGGATTCTTTTTCCACAGCCCGGCCTCTATTGCTGCAAAAGTTGGAAACGGAAATTCCTGCTCTTAGACGCACATGCCATGCAGACATGGAAGAAGTGTTTTCCCAAATTGCCCATTTTTTTGAGGACAAGGTCCACAAAAAAAAGGAAACAAAATGCAGGATCACGGATGCCATCGTTGAGAATGTCTATTGGAAAAATACCGTTGTACCCGGGCTTTTATCCTTTGCCCAGCAAGTCGAACGGCTCTCTCTTGCGCTCAAGGGCGTTCTGTCGGACTTTGAAGACTTTAAAGGGACCCCTACTTATGAAAAATCCAGTCAGCATCTTTTGGAAATGCAGTCCATTGCTCTACGGCTTGAGCAGGCAGCGGAATTTTTAACGCAATTTACTCATGAAACCAAGGAAAAAAAGCACGTGCGCTGGTATGAGAGCTATGGCAGCAATAGCGTTCTCGTCGAAGCAGCCCTCGATATTTCCCAGTTTCTCAATGAACATCTTTTTTCCTCTTTGCTCACATCGGTTTTGTGCAGCGCGACGATGGCCACTGCCCGCTCCTTTCAATTTATCAAGTCGCGACTTGGCCTTTCCGCTTTGGAAACAAAGTTGAAGGAAGAGATTTACGATTCCCCTTTCAATTATGCAGACCGCTCTCTATTTCTCGTTCCTACCGATCTTCCTCTGCCTTCTAGCCCGGATTTTTTGAACGCTTGCATAAAAGCCATCTCGGAAATTGTCGAAATAAGTCGCGGAAGCGCCTTTCTTCTCTTCACCTCTTATGAAATGCTTCAGAACTGTTATCGCTCTCTCTCGGAAACCTCATTGGCCCAGCGCTTCCCATTTTTAAAGCAAGGCGATCTCCCTCGGCATCTTCTTCTCGAGCAGTTTAAAAAAAGAGAAGGCAGTGTTCTTTTCGCTACCGACTCATTTTGGGAAGGTGTCGATGTCCCAGGTGAAGCTTTGCGATGCGTAGTCATCGCTAAACTGCCTTTTTCCGTCCCCAGCGATCCTCTTTACGAAGCATACGCGCAATCTCTAGAAGAAGAAGGGTTAGATCCGTTTATGGATTATTCCGTTCCCCAGGCCGTGATCAAATTTAAACAGGGGTTTGGCCGTCTGATGCGTAAAAATGACGACAGAGGATGCGTCGTATGCCTCGATCATCGCATTGTAAAAAAAAATTATGGGAAACAGTTCCTGAAAAGCTTGCCGCCCTGCCCCACGTTTTTTGGTCCGAGATCAGAAGTATTTGCAGAAATGAAAGAATTCTACGAAAGAACGAAAAACTAACTAATAACAATCCCAGTAAATAACTTCATATTTGAGCTGCGATGGGTATAAGCTACTGGGCTTGACCGATCTTTCACTGCTGTCTGCTAGTCCGCTGCGCGCCGCCAGAAGACCCAGCGATCCCCATGGAGGGGAGAGACATCGGCAACATTGTGCCAGTGGTAGCGGGGATGATTGTTACCGAGTTTCGATTCTACCTGTCCTGAGGCGAGAAGACGCCCGAGATGGCCTGATTCTCCTCTAGCATTGATGTATTCAACAAGATCGTTTTCTTGCGGATCGCCTTCCACGGGCTTATACCCCCAAGATGTTAAAACGCGCGTAATATCGTGGGGAAATTTCTTGTCTTCAAGCAAATATTCCTTAACGCGCATCTCGCGACCTCTCATGAAAGCGAAAACAAAGCAGCTCATCTTGGTCGGATCGATGAGTTTTTGGTCTTCTGTAAACCCAAAAGCCTCCCGATCGGCCTTGGAAAAAGAGAGGGGATCTTTGCTGGACCTCAGATTAAATTCTTTATAAAAGAAGCGCATCATTTCAGGATCGAGATGGCATGTTTTATCCAAAAGCGGCTTTGTGGGGGCCATCCAATATTTATTCCCATTGAAGTTCACCGTGCTTTTCCCTTCAAACCACTTTAAAGCGACCTCTTTGGCCTTTTGGAGACACTCGATTTGCTCTTCATGAGTCAATCCAAAGCGAACTTTTTCTTCGGGTTTGGGAAAGAACTTTTCGCTGCATTTAATCAGATTGACGTAATGCGCAAATCGGGTTTTCGTCGTCTCAAAATTGAGACCGACCATTTCCGAGTTTAGGGCTTTCTCTTGCGCAGTGGATTGCACCTCTTCGAAGAAATAATCGATCATGACCGCAAAGCAGTCTATGCTGTAAGCATAGGGCCGTTTAAGCGGCTGATAGACACGCGCAGCCACGTTGGTGCTTGGAAGCTGCAAGATCGTCTCCGTAAACCCTTTTCGCGTTGAGAGCCATCCTGTCGCTTGAGCAGCCATATTTTTCACTCCTTGGTCAATTTGAGGCGATAATTATAACAACTCAAGAGCTTTAAAAAAACGGGAATCTAAGACGCTCAAAAAATATCGAAACACTGAGTTAAACAAAGCAGTCGAGCTTATTGGCAAATTCAGAAAGAATAAAGAAAACGAACCTTCGGGAATATGGAGCGTAGCGGGGTCGAACCGCTGACCTCTACAATGCCATCGTAGCGCTCTACCAACTGAGCTAACGCCCCAAAAATCCGGATCATTATAGAGCCAAAAGTGTTTTTGGCTCTACTTTTAAATAAAATTTTTCATAGATCGGAAGGAGGTTGAGCAGGGGCTTGGGTCAATCCGCCTCCGCCTGCACCCATTTGGATGACTACGCCTCGCTGATTAGCTGGGCGATGGGTGCCCAAATCCAGATCATGTCCGCGCGGGGAGAGGAAGGGTTTAAGAGCAAAAGGGGGGCGGGTCGTAGGAATTGCCATCCAGTGGCTTTGCCCGTGTTCGCTGACCTGACGGTTACAGCCATACACAGTCAAAACTTCAATAGGGGCGTCAAGAGTTTGCCGAGCTGCCGCGATGAGGCCTGTGGCGCTCGTCGCGTCGTAATGGGCAGACTCTTTTTCCGAGACATTGGGTGTGATGCAGGCGCCGCAGGTCATCCGGACCAAATAACTTTTGTGAATTTGACCGTCTTCGCCTTTAACTTCAACGCCGTCGCCCAATTTAATCACATGATTAGTTCCTCCGCAAACGATGGTTTGGGGAAGCTCCCGCCCTTTTGGCAGAGTGACTGTCGCTAATACAGACACACCTCGTGCTGCGACAACATCAAATAAAGGCATGCCGTTGTATCCTAAAATCTGTTGATTGCCCAAAGAAAGCACTAGATCAGAAAAAGGGATAATGCGCTCTTCGCCCTGGGGAGTTTTAAATTTCGCAAATCCGGCCTGTTGAGGACCATCGACATAGATGGTGGTCAAAGTACCGTCAATGACTGTTCCTCCCAACTTTTCGATCCGACCTGCGATCAATTCCACATAATTTGGCGAGAGAGTGCGATCATGGGTTTTTTCTCCAAATGCGACACCATTCGGTGGAGCAAATCCGTAACGCTTTTGCATCTCCTCTCGAGAAAGAATACGTATTTCTCGGCCTTCTTTTGCTAATCCAGACTGCATGTCGACCAAGTCTGCTTTTTCTTGCTCATCGCGTGCGACGATGATCGATCCATTAGCGTGGGAAATGAGTTTGCCGCCGGTTTCGCTATTCAATTGTTCGTAGTATCTCTGATTGGCTTTGCAGCGCTGGGAGACTTCCTGGACAGCCTCTTGTCTGGTTTGGGGATTCTTGTAACTTCCTGTAAGCCTTTGAAACGCCAGGCCTACTCGCACTCCTTGCATCCAATAGGTAGGGTGAGTCATCCAGCCCTTCCAGTCGAGTGTTCGCCAGGGAAAATATCCGGTCAGTTCAGCGGCGTACATACTTTGATAACCAAAGATCGCGCGATAGACCGCACTTGATATAAATCGATGAGGCCGAGTGGTGGTAGGGGCTTCTGATTCCGCATCCCATTCCAGATGCAATGCAGAGCCTTTCCAGATGGGATGTCTTTGCTTGGCATTGATGTAGGTGACGTTCGTAGTGTTCGCCGAGGAAATCAGCGCGGGAGGGCCGCCGACAACGACAGTGCCTGCTGACTTTGGAACGTCCTTGAATTGGGAATTTTTTAGAGGCTCTATTTTTACGGCAGTCCGCAGCGCTTGCTGCTTTTGAAAATCATCTAATGAACGGGGAAACAGATGGGCAGATTCAGGAAAATTTTTCTGGATAAATTCCAGCTGTTTTGCATTGGGGATGAAAGGTTGATGCATCTGCGAAAAACGATTTTTCTCATGCTGTTCATTGGTGTGCCGGGCAAAATCATCCTTCCCTTGGACGCAATCCAGGAAACGATTTTCCAGATTGTATAAACTGACCCCACCAAATGCGAGGCTTCCACAGAATAATGCGGCTCTGCCGACCGTCTGAACGATATGAGATGTCATCGAGAACCTCCTTAATTAAAAATTAACATTTCGAGCGCGCCGAGGTTACAGACTTTTCTTTTTTGTTGTCAAAAGCTTCGTGAGAAAAAGTGTTTGTAGTATACGAAGAGTGGAGACATCAACATGACCTTCTTCGAAAAAGTGGCGCTTGCGCCGCCTGATCCTATTTTGGGATTGACTGCTGCCTTTGAGAAAGATCCCCGCCCGCAGAAAGTGAATCTCGGTGTTGGCCTGTATAAGACGCAGGATTTGAGAACGCCTGTGCTAGGTTGTGTCAAAGCCGCGGAAGCGGCTTTGTTGGATTTGGAAAAGAGCAAGGAGTACCTTCCTATCGATGGCGAACCCCATTATCTTGAGATGTTGGGAGCTTTGGTCTTTGGTAAAGAAATGTGGTCGAGGGAAAAAAACCGGATTGCTTGCTTTGAGACTATCGGAGGAACAGGAGCTTTAAAAATCGGCGGCACTTTTCTTAAACAAGAGGCTGAACACCCCATTTGGATCTCCACCCCGACTTGGCCGAACCATCGCGGGGTGTTTGCAGACTGTGGTCTCAAAGTCGAGAGCTATCCTTATTACGACGCGAAGACCCATCAACTCGACTTTAAAAATCTGATGGCCTGTTTCGAAAAGCTGCCTGGCGGAACGATCGTCGTTCTTCATGCTTCCTGCCACAATCCCACAGGCTGCGATCCAACCGCTGAGCATTGGAAAGCGATTTGTTGTTGTTTTAAGAAAAATAGGCTGATTGCCTTTTTTGATTTTGGCTACCAGGGCTTTGGCGTTGGAATCGAAGAAGATGCAGAGGCGATTCGCCATTTTCTTCAAAATGATCTGGAATTTTTAGCTGCCGTCTCGAATGCAAAAAATTTTGCCTTGTACGGCGAACGCGCCGGATGCCTCTTCATTGTTTCACCATCGGCAAATATTGCAGAACACATCACTTCTCGCGTCAAACAAATGATCCGCACCAACTACTCGAATCCTCCCATGCATGGAGCTCGGATCGTCGCATCGATTTTGGAAAATTCCTCCCTGAAAAAAAAGTGGGAGGGGGAACTGGGTGAAATGAGGAATCGAATTCATACAATGCGCATAGAACTGAATGATCGATTGATGAAGAAATGCAAAACTGTTGATTTCAGCCATCTGAAAAAAGGGCGGGGAATGTTTGGCTTTACAGGGCTTTCCAAGCAGCAGGTTGAACGGATCATCGATCAGTATGCCGTCTACATGACAAGTGATGGCAGAATCAATGTCTGCGGACTGAATCAGGACAATCTCGATTATGTTGTCGATTCCATCGTGGCAGTCTCTAATTGAACCTCCCTCGACTTTAAGCGAGGGAGGTTCAACCGCATTCATGGAAGAAAGAAATTCCCGATTCTGCCTCGATGGTGCGAAAGCGATTAGCCCAGTCGCCGTGTGATCCTGGCTTGATCATAGTACGCTCCAAATGATCGTTGTGAAGACGCTTCTTGCTTGTGACAGGTTCATCGGGCCCTGAACCAAACATCCCGGCGCCGATTACGGCAATGTCAAAAGATACTTGCTTCATAATTATTTATGATTATTCTGGCTCAAGAAGTATAAGTGTGCAAGTAATTTAGGTATCGAATTTCAGGATTGGACAATGCGCAGAGTTTCCTACCAGCCTTATTTGTTTTTGATTCTTTTTTTATTCTTTGTGATGAGTGTGCCTCAAGAAGCCTCTCAGCGCATCCGTTCCGGTGCTGTTTGTTCTTTTGCCCCTTGTTGGAAGGGGTTAAAGGCGATGTCCGTCATCACTTTGCCTCTTTCTCAATATTCATCTGCGGATTCTCTTGAACTCGAACGCCTTTCTCAGGAAAATCAACTCTTGCGCTCCCAGATCGAAAATGTCAGGCAATGGCTTTTATACGAAGATCGGATCCAGGAACAGATTGCCCGTTACAAGCTCATTTCGAAATCAAATCTCGCTGATGAAGATTTAAAAGGGTTTTTCACAAGACGCAGTGAAGAGCTTTGCCAAGCTTTGGATTTGCAAATTTGCGCCCTGCCTGCTCAGGTCATTTTTCGAGAGCCTGCTTCTTGGAGCAGTACTCTTTGGATTAATTTAGGCGAGAAGGACAATCTGAAACTCAAGAAGAAAATCATCGGCAAAAATAGCCCTGTGCTCCTAGGCACCTCGATTGTCGGCATCGTGGAATATGTGGGGGATCATCAATCCCGCGTCAGATTAATTACGGATTCCCGCTTAGTCCCCTCTGTGCGCGCAAGCCGGGGTGGAGAACAGAACCATTACGTTTTAGAAAATTTGGAGGAATTGGTTTTCGCATTGGAAGTGCGCGAAGACTTGTTTGATGACCAAGAAGGAAAAACCCGTTTTTCCACACTGCTTAATGACTTAAAACGAAAACTTTTGCAGCAGTCAGGAAATATCTACCTCGCCAAAGGGGAACTCCACGGGACAAGCCATCCTTTGTGGCGATCCCGCAGTCAGGTTTTACGAGGGGTTGGATTCAATTATGACTTTGCCGATCCCGAAGGGCCGGCGCGTGATCTGCGCTCCGGAGAACCGAGCGGAACGATGCGAAAAAAAGAAGCTCTTCCCCTGTTGAAGGCAGGAGACCTCTTAGTGACAACGGGCTTGGATGGTGTGTTCCCTCCGGGGTTTCGCGTGGCCATCGTCTCGAAAGTCCAAACTCTCAAGGAAGGAGCTTCTTCCTATGAAATTGAGGCTGCTCCGACTGCGGGAAATCTCGATTTGTTGACGCACGTCTTTGTACTTCCTCCTAATCCATGAGTGCTGCTCAAATTTTGAGCCAATTTGGGTCTGCAGGGGGTTAATTTAAATAGAGAGAAGGGAAAGAGAAAGGTGCCCATTTCTGCAAAAGCAAAAAGAGAGATTTTATTTTTTTTGATAGAGCGTAAAAAAGCCCCCAGGCAAATTACTAAACCTCTGTAATTCAACCATTCAATTTATATTTATAATTTCTTTTGCCCTGAATGAGCTTTTTTGAGATTGAAATTATATTAATTTAATATATATAATTTTTTTGAAATAAGATTATATCTTAATTACAATTTGTTAAATAAATATTTTTTAATTTAAAAAAGGAAAAAAACATTATGGCAGCACCTACAAATAATAACTCCTCAGTACTTTTTACCGCAGGGCCATTTCCTCACGAGGATATTGCGCAACTTGGCTTTCAGTTCTTAACAATTGCCGATGCAGGGCGAATTTCTCAAGTCTCTAAAGCATGGAATGCAGCTATGCAATCCCCGGCCATTTGGCTGACCCTGTTCGATGTAGAAAAAATTCCACGCATTGAAGGACGCGTTGCCACAGCCCAGAAAGACTTAAGCTTTATGCTTCCCAGAACATACAGCGCCAAAAAAATGGCCTGCCTGGGTGAATTCGTCGGTCTGGTGCCAATGATCAGCGAAAAAGCATTCGAGATGTTCAAAACTGCAATGGACACTTATGAATCCAACAAGAAATTTAGCGAGACCTTTTCTTTCATTGTCGAGCCCATCGAAATTTATAGAGACAACAATGAAGCTCTATTAAACGACCTCATAGCCATGGGGATTTTGTTGCCAAGGCAGTCGAGAATAAAAATCCTCAAGAAAATGGATTGAGGATTCCCTATTCGCTTAGCAACTTAAAAATCCTTGCCGAACATCCACTCCCTAGGAAAGGCGATGGGCCCATTTTCGCGGAATTTCGACCTGAGTCATTGGCAGAATACAGCACGATTGCCAAGAGAGTCAAACTGACCCTGATGCGAAAGGAAGTTCCTGGGGAAAGCCAAAACTTGAACTGTTCAGATCAAAAAGAACTTTTAAAAGAAAAAGGGCACGTGCTTGTTCCCATATGCACACGTGCCTATTTTGATGTCCTTGAGATTCTGAATAATAATAATCGTCCGGAGACATATTCAATTACCTCTGATGAGATTAAGATCGGTAATGATAAATATACATTCGCCATTGGAGGCTTTCCCCTCGGGGGAGGCGTGGTGAACCTGAGCCAAGGCATCCCTATCGAACCCATCGGCGCCGTCCCAGTGGTTCCCGCCGAGGAAGTTCTGCGGCCATCGGACATTGGGAGTGGTCAGTAGTACCAAGATCTGTTTCTGTTGCACCCCCCTGATCCTTAGCCCCCGCTCATTCTGAGCGATCAACGCCCCATTTCCGGCGGCTCATTGTTTTGCAATGGGCCGACATTGCCAAAACGGTTTGGTATTAATTGATGTTTTCGAAAAAGTACAGCTGCTCATTTACTAAGCAGGGGGATGGAATATTATAAAATTTATAATGTCCCATTCCCTGCTAAGGCATAAGTCCAGGTGTCAAAAAATCTTGAAGCGGTGTAAATTGAAAATTTGTTTGGCGGAAAAATGAGCATTTTCAAGTGTTTGCGTGGCTACCGCTTGGTTCTGTTTTCACTCGCAGCTTGTACCGTCGTGTTCTTTCTCGCAGTCTATCCTTCTCCAAAAAAACAACATTGGACTTGCTGCAAAAACAATAAAGTGACCGTCTCGTCCCGTTCATCCCGCATTGTTCTCCCTTTACAGCTCTCGCCAGCTCAATTGGCATTTAATGATCTCGATGTTCAGGGAACAACGTGGAAAATAGCTGCTTTGGATGCCCCCAGTGTCGGCGAATTCATGGGTGAGCTTCCGAATTATGCTCCATGCCCAATGATCGCTGTGGTGCGGGATGGGCAAGAAGAAGAATATCTGATTATTTATGGGAAAGATCGCCAACTTTCATTAAGCTCCATGAAACACTTTATCGATCGAAGTCTTTTAGAAGAAAAGAATGAGAAGTTAGTCAAAGTATTGTTGTCAGAAGGCTATGTGTGCATAACGGTAAGAGACTGACCTCAACTTCATCTTCTGTCGATTTACGGGTTTTTTTGAGCCGATTTTCGAATTCTTTTTGTTGGGGTTGTATCAAGTTGTGTATACTACCCCTACAAAAAGAATCGAAAAGCGGCCAGAATAATCCCAAAAAGCGACGAAGTCTGGATTTGTGGTCAGTCTCTAGGCAGATAGGATTTTTTTTATGGATTTTATTTTTTTGGACTTCGCTTGCGGCTGAAACAGATTCTCTCCGAGAAATTCCTGAATTAGGATCTATTCCCGTCTATTATGAGGGAAGGATACGTCCTCTCGAATCTTGCGCGAGCTCCTGGATGCATTCCGTCTATAATCGGAATTATCTTCTGCCGGAACATCGGCAGTTTATTCTCTCTCCCATATCTACCCCGCTTGAATTTCTCTGGTCCCTCCATTCTCCGAATGCTGAAAAATTTCCCCTATTCTGGATTGGCGAAAAAGAGCTAAAAGAAACATTGCAGTTGACCGCTGCCGCCCATCGCTTTTGTTATGAAGAGTTGCGCCATGTTTTTGAAAACGTGCTCGAGTTCAATCTAAAGGTGATCGAGCAGATGATCCTGGCTTCTTTTTTTAAGGTTTCCCAGGGAGTCTCCTTCTATCCGGGTCAAAAATTGCATCTTCGGGTTAACAATGCAGAAATCGAATGTTTATTTTTCGAAAATGAGATCGTCGTGACTTCCGCGCCAGCAGCGATCCCCTGGAATTTTTTATGCTCGCTTTGCCGATCTTGCCCTTATGCCATCGAGCTCAAGGATCCTCGGACAATCCCCCATTGGATCAAATCATTGCAAGCGCTGCTCAATCGTTTTTTTCAATTTAGGGATCTTCGACTTTCAAAATCCCTGGTCAATTCCGTATTCTTTTCTCCCTTTTCAAAGGGAGCTGATCCGCCTGAGGAAATCGCAGCTTCTTATGAATCTGTTTTTCAATCGGTATATCAAGGGGCGGCGGAGAAGATCATTCCGTCTTTGAATCATTTTTTTGCACTGTATCGGAACTTTCAGCAAAAATTTCCTTCCGCCTATCCATCTTTTCTTCAATTGAATGCGGAAAATTTTTTCATCAAATATCCTATCCTCCGTTCGTCAGCCGTTTTATATTTTTTGAGTTTGTTGTGTTTCATCTTTTATCCCAAGCGGTCTATTGCCTGGGGAGCTTTGGCATTGGGATTTGTTCTGCACAACGGCGCTTTATTTTTTAAAACAGTCGTCTTTGCGTATCCGCCTGTTTTGACATTGTTCGATTCCAGTCTTTTTTTATCGTGGCTTTCGATTGTCGTAGGTTTTTTGTTCTTTTTGATTTTTACAACTCGAATTCCGATCATTGCCGCGTTGGTTTTCATCGAAGCCATTTTTATTTTTCTTTACGCTTTGAATGTGCGGGATCCTTTTGCAACTACTCCGATTTTCGCCTCGAATGTTTGGTTGACGCTTCCCTCCGTGATGGTCATCACTAGCTATGGCATTTTATTCCTTGGCGGAATTCTTGGTCATTTTTCTCTGGTGCGTTGGGAGTTCTTGTCTGACAAAGCAGCGCGCTGCATTGTGATTTGTCTTTATTTGGGAACTTTTCTTCTTGTGATCGGTTCAATTTTAGGGACTCTTTGGGCAGAATCGACTTGGAGGTATTCCTGGAAAGCGAATGAAATCGGTCTGCTGATCTCCATTTGCTTTTACTTGGCTCTGTTTCATCTCGGTCATTTCAAATGGGCGGATTCCTTTGTCATCGCATTGGGAGCCGCTCTTGGAATGGTTTTGTTGAGTTTTTCAGCTTATGGCATGAAAACTTTGCAGGGCTGGCCATTGATTTTCGAAAGCGCAGATCGAGGAGGATTGTTCTATTTGATTTATCTTTGCTTTGAGATCTGCTTCATCCCCGCTGTTGTTTACAGAAGAAGATCGGTTAGCAAGACACAATATTTCTTGAACTGAGCTCAGGTGCCGGAGACGAAACGCTGCTAAAAATGAGATATACCGCTAGGGGGAAAAGAGCCGCCGAAAGGGCGAGCGCGCTTCCGCCGATCTCGGGGGCAAAAGGAGTCATCGTGATTCCAATTCCGAGACTGCCTATCGCCACAATTCCTAAAAGAATGCCGCCGACGATTTTAGTGATTTTTCCTGCATTCTCAAAAAAAGGAGGGATGGGCAAAGGCTGAGAGTGACTAGGCTCCTGTGCATTTGATGTAATGGGTTGATTCGAATGGCTCATAAAATTCTTTAACCCTTTTTAAGTTAGATGCAGATTATATAATAAATCATCATTGTTAATTAAGCTAATTTATTGAAAATTTCGCTTTTGAGTTGGAATGGGCCAATTTGTTCATTTCCAAAGGCATAGAGATAAACTTTCTTTCTTTCCGCTGCATATTTGGCCGTATTGGCCTCCAAAGTTTCACTTAAAAATTTATTTAATTGGCCGTCGAGCCTTTCAGAAACGTCTGTCCCGCAGCGGTGCAGTGGAGAGGGGGAGGATTTTATTGAATTCAAAAAATAAAGGGGTTTGTTAAAAGCGAGAAAATCATAGCCGATCGAAGAAAAATCTCCCAGGTATAAGGCGCACCGCGCAAGCAGAGGATAAATGGGAGGAAACTCTTCTAGGAACAGGACCGAGGGGTGCTTCTCATAGTGTGCCATGATGCGATAAACGTGCGCTGGATGATCCTCGAACAAAAAAGGGTGTAGCTTGATGAGAAGATTATACGAGCAAGAAAGTTGGCTGATCAGGGCATCCGTTGCAGTGAAAAAAGAAGTGGGATTTTCTTTATCGTTCCATGTTGGCGCATAAAGAATCACCGGCTGATGAATTTTGAACCGGCTAAACACTTTTGTGTTTGCAAGATGATCGAAGAAGGAGTGATGGCGCAGATAATAGGAATAGCGATAATTGCCTGTCCGTACAATGGAATGGATACTCTTCATTGCGCCGGTTTTTGTGAGTAAATCTTGCAAATGGTCTCCGTAAACCAAAGAAATGTCTTGTTCGGCATGCTTTTGCAGAGTATGCCCTTTGTCAGAGTTGCCATGAGGACAAAAAACAAAACGCATCTTTTTTTGGAATAAGAGCTCAAATGAGGGCCGAAGGTCGGCCGCCCAAAACTTTCCTGTCTCAAAGATCGCGTCATAGTGGGTGGCCAGGTATTCCAGCGATAACTCGCTGAAGTCCATCCAGACCGCATCGAGATCGGGATAAAATTCTTTGGCAGCGCGATAGAGTTTTTCTTCGGTGACGAGCAAGGGAATTTGGAGCAGAGTGCTTAAAACCCCAAGATGGTCGAGATGAGTTTCCGGGCCGGTTATAATTGCTACAGAACGCATATTAAAAGAAATTTAGGTCTTGATCTTCAAACAACGCATAAAGCCCACTGATTTCACTTTTAACCTGCTCAAGAGGCCTGGTGTGGCCGAAAGCATAGGCATATACTTCTTGCCTGATCTCCGAGAAGTTGCGGAGCTCATAATGAAAATAATGGTCGATGATCTGATGGATATCGGGATACTGTTCAGGTTTAATCTCAATGCCGGAACGAAAAAGGTAAAGCCCATGATCACTCTTGGGATTACGGGTATTTTGATTTAAAAAGAACATAGGCCGATCAAAAGCGAGAAAATCATATCCGATCGAGGACATATCGCCGATATAAACATCAGCCACATTCAAAAGAGGATAAATCGGAGGAAAGTCGACTAGAAAAAGGACATTTTTTTTGTCCTGATATTTTTCCATCAATTCTTCGATTTGGAATTCATCCTGAAGATGCAGGTTGGGATGCAGCTTGATGATAAGATTATGCTTTTCAGGAAGCTTTTCAATCAGAGGGACTGTTGCATCAAGGAAAGAAGAAGAACGCTCATAGTCTTGCCAGGTAGGGGTATACAGCAGAGTTTTCTCTGCCCGAGGCAATCGTCTTAAAATTTCTTTTTCGGCAACGGTGTCGTAAAAAGATTTGCGCGTCAAATAAAATTGGTAGCGAAAGTTCCCAGTCACAGCATGGCCCTTCAATTGGTCAAAAACAAACTTTCGTTTGAGGTATTCGATCATTTGTTTGCCATACACTAATGCGGCCTCTTCTTTTTTAAGGGCTTCCATGTAAAAAACTCCATTTCCTTTGTCGGAATTGCCGTGCGGGCACCAAATCGTATGGATCCGCTTTTGGCTGAGTTTTTGCGCAAAGAAAAAAATCTCATCGAAAAGATCTCTAGGCATCGAATAGAACACGAGATCAAAATGCGAGACGAGATGCTCCGGGGCGCTCATGTAGTCCACATTCACTACTACCAGGCCCGGGTAGTAACGGCGCGCCTGCTCGGCTAGGTTCTCCTCAGTCACAATAAGGGGAACACCCATCATTAAACAAAGAGGGGCTAAATGGTCCAAATGATGGTACTCTGGGCCATAGATCAACCCAGCAGGGCGGCACTCTTCAGTCATCGGGGATCCCTAATGTAAAACGGTTTTACATTACTTTTTTATTTGGTATGTGGCAATAGAAGCTTTTCTTTTAGGACGCGCCTGCTGTGTTTGCTCCATGTGTTGAGGGTAATGGTGATGGTCTGGATGTTCTGTCAAACGTTGATTTTGAAATTGTTGGCGGTTCATCTTCTCGTTCAAAGCCGTTAATTGATCGCTTAAAGACAGGATTTCCGTGCTGATCTCTTCAGTGAGAGGTAAAATTTCATCTAAAGAAGGACTTTTTTTCCCCGTTGAAACAATTTTTTCTATGTTTTGGGTGAGTTCTTGCCGATGGATGCGTAGGAAGCTTAGCTTTTCCAGCATTTGAGCCCGTTGCTGCAAGACTGCGTTTAAACTCCCTGAATCATGAAGCATTAGGGACACTTCTTCTTGGCGCATGTTTGCCAGCAGTTCACGCGTCAAATGAATCTCTTTTTGGAGATCATCTCTTAAGGAACAATGCAAAGTTTGCCAATTTTCTGGGTTTTGCTTCATGACACCCTCCTATTTAGCGGGTGACTATTAATAAGATGCAATAATCGTGCCAAAGCCAATTGCAAAACTCCACGTCAGCATAAAATCGATGATTTTGGCTGCGAAGACAGGTGAGGGTCGGCCGGATCTTCTAGGCTCTATTGTTTAGAAATAAGACCAGGTTTATATTCGGCAATAATTTCCCATTATGGACGTCGCCAATGAAAAATTTTCCTTTCCCTGCTGAGGAATTGAAAAACTGGTTCTTGTTTGAGGGGCGCGAACTTCCTTGGCGTAAGTCGACGGATCCCTATGCTGTTTGGATCTCAGAAATTATGCTTCAGCAAACGCAAGTGGCTGTCGTTAAGGAATATTATTCGCGTTGGATGACGCGTTTTCCCACCGTGGCCTCATTAGCCGAGGCTCCTTTTGAAGAGGTAATCAAATTATGGGAAGGACTCGGTTATTATAGCAGGGTTCGCAACCTGCACGCAGCTGCCCGTTTTTTGCTTGAAAAACACAATGGCAAGCTCCCCTCCAGCAAAGAAGATCTCGCTCAAGTCAAGGGGCTTGGGCCCTATACGATCGGAGCTATCTTAAGCTTTGCTTTTCACCAAAAAGCCGCAGCTGTTGACGGCAATACCGTCCGCGTCCTGGCGCGCTATTTTGGCGTGGCCGAGGATGTGCTAAAAAGCGGTACGCTCCAAAAGATTAGGGCGATCGCCGAAGACATCTTGCCCGATCAAGAGCCATGGCTCGTTGTCGAGGGATTGATCGAACTGGGTGCAACCGTCTGCAAGCGTGATCCTGTTTGCCAAATCTGCCCCTTGCGAAAAAATTGTTGTGCCTATGCGGAAGGATTGCAGCGGGTATTGCCGAAAAAAGGGAAAAAAATAGAAATCACTGCCCTCGCTCGGGAAGTTTTCGTCATTGTCTGCGCCGATGATGTTCTCCTAAAAAAAGGGAAAACTGGCCAAATCATGGCCGACTTATACGAATTTCCTTACCTGGAAAACTCAAATAATGGTTTCCCTTTCCCGTTTGAAGCGGAAAAAATTAAAAACCTGGAGAACGTCGAGCATTCCTTCACACGTTACCGCGTAAAACTCTATCCCATGATGTGGAAAACGTCGGAAAAGGCTAAGATACCGGAACATGAATGGATTTCATGGCGGGAGATCGAAAAATATCCCTTCTCTTCGGGCCATAGGAAAATTTTAAAAATTGTGAAAAAAGATTTTGCATGAAAATTTTACATACTGAAAGTTCGCGAGGCTGGGGCGGGCAAGAGATCAGAATTCTTCGAGAGGCAGAAGGGATGCGCAAGCGAGGGCATGAAGTCATCTTGGCTGTCAATACCGGCGGCGCTTTGATTCCTCGAGCAAGAGATGCCGGATTTCTCGTTTACGAGTTCCCTTTTAGAAAGATATCCGCGTTAAAGACAATCCATGCGCTCGTTCAAATATGCAGGGATCATCAAATCCAACTGATCAATACACACTCTTCTTTGGATGCTTGGATCGGGGGAGTCGCAGCTCGCATCGCCAAGAGAAAAGTGATTCGGACGCGCCACCTTTCCACGCCCATACGCAAAGGATTGAACAGCCATATTTTGTACCGGGGTCTGGCCGATTTCGTTGTGACAACATCGACGCCGATCCTGGCGACAATTGGAAAGCAAGCCGGCCTGCCCCCCTTTCGGCTGAAGTGTATCCCGACGGGGATCGATCCGCAGCAGTTGAAGGCAGACCCTTTGAAGGCCGCCGAATTTCGCGCCTCGCTTGGAGTGGGCCCTAGCGATATTTTGATAGGAACGGCCTGTTTTGTCCGTTCCTGGAAAGGAATCAATGACCTCCTTCAGGCGGCGGTCTTGCTCAAAGAGCATAAAGAGATCAAATGGGTCATTGTCGGAGGGGGCCATGTCGATGACTACCGTTCGAAGATTCCCGAACTCGGCCTGGATAATATCGTCACTTTTACGGGCCATCTTGAGACCCCTTTCTCCGCCATTCGCGCGATGGACATTTTTGTCTTGCTCAGCACAGCGCATGAAGGAGTTTCCCAAGCGAGCCTACAGGCAGCTTTTCTCGAAAGACCGCTAATCACTACAACAGTAGGCGGTCTTCCTGAAGTGTGTTTGGACGGCCAAACCGGCATTGTCATCCCGCCTAATTCACCCGAGTCGGTAGCAAAAGCCGTGATGAAACTCGCCGATAGTCCTCACGTGAGAGCGCAGCTTGGTTCAAAAGGTAAGCAGCACGTGGAAGAAAAATTCACTATCCAGCAGACGCTTGATGAGATGGAGAACGTTTACAACTCGGTATACGTCAGTCATAAATTTGGGTTAAAATAATATTTGCGCCTGTTTTTGCCCTTTGCGTTTATTGAGGGAGGAATTATGATTTTGTCTATATGCAGTTGGGGTGTCTAATGCAAAATCAGTCCCGGGAACAGCTTCAAATAGGCCGCGCCGCTCTGGCCAAAGCCCTTTGCGCGGATTGGATTTCCGAGCACAGCAAGACAATTCTTCTTTCCTTTGGAACGTTAATTACCCTTTCCTTTTGCCTCTTTCAACTGACCAATAGAATTTCCTCGGGAAAAAAATCGGATTATCTTGAAGTGCAAAAGGCATTCACGGCTTGGATCTCTAAGGGGGCCCAAGACCCCGCTTTGCTCAATAATTTAGAAAAACCCTTGAGTCGCCATCCGGAATTGCAAGCAAAATTTGGAACGCAGATCGCGCAGCGGCTGCTCAGCTTGGGAGAAGTGAACAAGGCCAATCTTTATGCCAAGGCAGCCCTCGTTAGAACTAAAGATTTGACAAGCCCCTATTATTCCCGTTTTGCACGCAACACTTTAATGATCTCAGAAGGTAAATATCTGGAAGCCCTGGAAGAAGCTAAACAACTTAAAGTAGACCTAGAAAAGGACGATTCCTTTTGGGAAAAGAGAGACAAATTCATCCGCTCCGGCACTATTTTATACGCCTATAATCTTGTGCGGATAGCCGCTTTGGAAAGACAATCCGGTTCCAAAGCAGGAGAATTGGTGGCCTGGGACGAATTGGTCCGAAATGCGGGATGGAAAGATCATCCTGCGAACATGCAAACCTACGATCCGGATGCTTATGCTCTTTTAGAGCAGAATTTTACACAGGGAGAAGTTTCTCTGCGCCACTTTATAGAGCAGAGAAAAAAAGAGCTGAAATAATAGCGCTATCCCTATAGGTGAAATTTTAGCGAATTAGCGTCTGTGTTTCTCGATTGCATTTTCAATAAATTGGAACACCCCCTCCTTCCGTGGATAAGGGTGAGCAGCTTCGAGTAACCTCTATGACAATGACACATCCAAGAACACGATTTTACCGAATGGAACTCCAGGACGGTGCTAGCGAGGAGTAGTAGCTACGCTGTTTCACATACGATCATTTACGAAAAGACTGGTTGTACATTTCCATCGCCCAGTGCACTAAATCCTTTCCGCCGTGAAGGCCCAGTATTAAAAAATAAAGGGGGGGCAGGAAAATCGCAAGAATGAGGCTGACGATTCCAAGAACGAGCTGCACCGTTGGGTCTTGTTTGAAGATGAATGAGAAAACCACCTTGGACATGTGGGTCACTTTTCCCTCGAGCAGGATGCCCAGGATCGCTCCAATCGAAGCGGCGATGATCGACCAGCCTGGTCCCCAAAGGACAAATGTAAAAAAGCACGCTAAAACGAATGCTAGGCAGAAAAACACTTCAAAACGGTGTTTTTTAGCAAAAGCTTCAATTTCTTTCACAGATAATCCTTCTTTCGATTTGTCATCGTCCATAAAACCTCAACTCGATTCTTAATTGTGATTTAAATCTTATTTTTTATTTTTTGCAAGCCGATTAACACAGAACGTGATTCAGAAGTAGCCCAATGGCTTAGTCGGCATTTTCATCCGTCCTCTGGCGGAAACCCGGCCCTTAAGCGCCGGGTATTTTCAAAAACAATGTGGGGCCGAGTACGAAACTCGGCCCCAACTTCATATTTGCACTCAGTATACGACCAGTTCGCGTGCTGCATCGCGCTACACCTCGTGCCCTCTGGGCGGGCTTACCCGCCCCTCTCCTATAATTCACCTTTCGTTTTTTTTAAAAATGCCCTAAACTCCTTCTCTCTGGACAATGAGGTCTTAGGCATGTTGATATTTCCTCCTACATCCATACAGATGGACCGGTACCTCAAGCAGTCTGTCTATTGTGCGGCAATTTTTTTGATTGTTTTGAGTGTAGCCCTCCCCCTTTTTTTCTTTTTTTACCCGTTTAAAGGCCAAGAAACGATGATTTCTGGAAGCAGCTCCCAAAAATTAGGCCGTTCTTTTTTCCCTTACGAATCCATTGGATCTGGAGGGCTGGCCTTGCACCCTCGCCATGCTTTGGGCTGGATCTCGCGCCTTGCAGATGAACTGATCTTGATGGCTTACAACAGCCGCCCCGACGTCGACTCCAAGGAAGCAAAAATTTTAATCTCATTAAAAAATGGGAAAGAACAGTTCAGCGTCGCGAATGGACGTGCGATCTTTTTGAAGGAGAGCGAGCAAGGGAAAGGGCTGCATTCTTCGGAAGAGGTAACTTCTCTCTGGGTAAAGCCGATCTTGCTTGAAAATGGTGCTGTTCTCGTCGAGGCGGGCCGAAAGCTCGTCTCTAAAGAAGGCTTGGCGGGAGAAGAAAAGGGGCAGTTTGTCATCTCGGAACAGGGAGCCACTCCTTCCCGGTATCATTCCGCCGGCCAGCCGTTTGCAAAGGCGTTAAAGTCAGCTCGAGTTTTTCCGCACGACCTATTGATCCAGAAATACGGCGGAAGAGAATATGAAGTTTGGCGGAATAAAGCTATTTTGGAAATTGCGGAAGGTTCGACTTATGCCTGTTTTATTTCTGTTTCCGATTACCTGCATTATGAGAATGGAGAATGGCATGTTTGCCCTTTTGAGGAGTTAAAGCGGGAGCATCCTATTGCCCATGTCAAATCGATCTCGGGCAATACTGTAGAGCTCGAAATATGGGATGAAACCGGGTTTTCCCCTGCCCAGGTTAAGATCGAGATAGAAAACCAGGGTCGTATGCAAGTAAAGCCGGAGATGATGCCTTCCTCCTTCCGGTTGCGAAGCAGCAGTCAGGTCAGCTGCTCTTTTGGAAAAAGGCGGGTTGTCCTCAAACAAGGGGATTGGCTGCTCAAAACGGCATCGGGTTGGAGGAATTTACGCCGCGGCGAAGAAATTGAACAATATCTGCATCATCGGTTGAAAGGAGAGCTTTTTATTTTTGACGGAGTAGAAAAAGAACAGGGCCGTACCGTTGTCAAAGGACATTTGTTCGACGAAACGAGAACAGTCATGAATCCAGTGAGCTTGCCTATCGAGGTTGAAAAAGGGCAGGGCAAAGGTGCGCGCAAGAGAAAGCCTATTTTCTCCAATTCGGAACGGAGGGCGGCATGAATACCAAAACGGAACCAAAAATGGGGAATTTGGCCAGGCGGATGCGCAAATTTTTTGTCTGGGGCGAGCGATTCTTGTGCAAGCACAAGGCTCGAGATTCAGTCTCGGCATGTTTTCCGAAAAGCGAGCCAACTGCATGGCTCCCGTCTGATCTCCCGGTGAAGCGCAATGCAGAGCGCGAACTGGTTGAGTTGAAGAAAAAAAGGTTGCTGCATAGCCAACGCAGCCAAAAACCAATTTTTGATTCAGTTTCGGTATATATACTAATCGCTTCTGTACTATGTTTTGTGCCTACTGCCATCTTTTCTCAAACCATCGCTGAAAAAATAGCGAATGGGACAAAATCTCCCGAAAACGCTGGAAATTTTGAGATCATGCTTAGGGAGATCAATCAGCAGTTGGCAGCTCTTCGCTTAGAGCTCATCACTTATTACCGGCAGGCGGGGGAACTCTATGCGAAAGGTGGTTCAGCCGAGGAAGAGTTTCAAAGCGTTCTCCATCAAGTCAATTTTGTAAAAGAGCAGATCCATTCTTTAGAAATCCGATGGCGCGATGCGGCTATCGATGAAGCGAAGAGAGATGAAGAAGGGTATGCGTTGTGGGACCAGGAAGAAACAACGTTGGCCCAGCTTGTGATGGAATACGGAGCCCTCGATTATCTCTTTATTGTCCCTCCCGAGATGGCTGCATTAAAATTAAATATGCACTCCAATATCCCCATCCCGCGCGAATCTTGGAGCGAGATGCTCGAGATCATCCTCTCCCACAATGGAATCGGTGTAAAGAAAATCAATAATTATGTGAGGCAGCTTTACATCTTAAAACAAGATCCGTCAGCAATTCAGGCGATGGCGTCTTCTCCTTTACAGCTGCAATGGATACCCGACCATACGCGTATGTTTTATGTTTTTAACCCGCCTGTTGAGCAAATTAGGAGTTCTTTTCAATTTTTTGAAAAATTTGCCGATGCCAAACAGACGTTCATCTATCAAATCGGCCCGAAAATTGCGATTGTTGCCAACAAAGAAGAAGTGGTCAAACTTCTGGATCTGTATCACACGGTTTGGGAAAACGCCCAAGGGAAGATGTCCCGCGTCATCACCATCAACAAAATGGCTGCCAAAGAGATGGAAAAGATCCTACAATCCTTCTTTGGGGAAGCGATGGAAAAAAATCGACCCCCGTTTGGAAAACCGGAACAGGAAGGATTGAACATCTTTTCCCTGGGCCAAGGAAACGCGCTGATTCTGATTGGTCAGGAAGAGGTTGTCTGTCGAGCGGAAAAAATCATCAAAGATACGGAAGAGCAGCTGCATGACCCTGCGGAAATGACGGTTTATTTGTACTCATGCCGTCATTCCAATCCCGACGATCTGGCCAAGGTGCTGGAAAAAGTCTACAATTCTCTTTTAATGGCCTCCAGCGAGGCCAATAGAGAAACCGATTTCAGTCTTGCCACCCAAGGCCCCCAATTTAAAACTCCTCCTGACGGATTTCCTCCGACGCCGCCGCTCGTCGTCGCGCCGCCGCCGTTAAAGATAGGCAGCTCGGCATCTCTTGATATCGAACAAGGGTCCGACCATTTTATTGCCGACCCCAAGACCGGAAATTTGTTGATGGTCGTCCGCCGCGACGCTCTTGCCAAAATCAAAGATCTGCTCCGCAAGCTGGATGTGCCCAAAAAAATGGTGCAGATCGAAGTGATGCTATTTGAAAAGAGGATCAAAAATGAAAATAGCTATGGCATGAACATGCTGAAACTGGGGTCGAAGAAAAATGGAATCCTATTCACATCCCAGTTTGCGCCAACTGGACGAGGGGTACTAGAATATTTGCTCCATGGCAAGCAGTCGAAGCATTTCCCCGCTTATGACCTCGCGCTGAACTTTCTAATGTCGCAAGAAGACGTCCAGCTCAATGCAGCCCCTTCCACTATTACCGTCAATCAAACGCCGGCTACCATCTCCATCGTTGAGGAGATCTCGATCAATAATGGTGCGGCGCCTGTAGACACCAGCAAGGGGACGATAGCCTTTGAAAAATCATTTTCCCGAGCGCAATTCGGGATTACGATCATTGTGACTCCAACGGTGCATCTTCCAGACTATGATGATGAACTGTGCGATGGGAAGGGGTTCGTCACTATGCAGACGAATGTCACATTCGACACGACAAAACATCACAACCAGGATGACCGCCCACTGGTCGACCGACGCCATATCGAAAATGAAGTGCGCGTTTTGGACGGGCAAACAGTCATCCTGGGCGGCTTGCGCCGAAAATCCTCTCAGGACAACGAAGATAAGATCCCTTTTCTCGGCGATATCCCAGGGTTGGGGAAACTGTTTGGTTCCACGAAGCTCACGAACAATAATACGGAAATGTTCATCTTCATCACTCCTACCATCATTCTCGATCCGGAAGAGCAGCTGATCGCAGTCCGCAATGAAGAAGTCAAAAAACGGCCCGGGGATATTCCTGAATACCTGCAGCGCGTGGTGGAAGCTCAGGAAAAAGAGCGAAAAAAATACTTTAGAAACAGTTTCAAATCCTTGTTCGGTAATAGCAATGTCTAAGTCTGCTGCGTCCTCCAAGGTCAAGGAACTGCTCGAAGAACTGGTCAAGATTCTCAAAGGAAAAACAAAACCAGCTTCTGCGTCCGAGGCCGCGTTCAAGCCATTGCCTCAAAAAAATTGGGGCACGCCTGAAGAGATTGCCAAGAGGTTTCGCATTCCTTTTTTTAACGATCTTTCCCAATTTCCATACGTCAAAGAAAAGATCACTCCTCTTCCCTATTCCTTTGCGAAAAGCCATCTTCTTTTGCCACTAGAAGAAAAGGAAGGTGTCTTATTGATCGCCATGGCCCATCCGTTCGATCTGGAAACGCTCGAAGAAGTGCGCTGCATGACCCATTGCGAAATCAGCGAAGTCATCGCTCCTAAAGCCGCTCTCGAGGAGGCGATCGAGGTGTGCTATCATCAAAAAGAAAATGAAGCCTCCGAATACATCGCCAGCTTGCAGCCGGAAAATGCATCTGCGCAGACGAAAGAGGACGACGGTTACGATCTGCTGGAAAAAAATGCGGACTCTCCTGTCATCCGCATGCTCAACGTGATGCTTGCAGAAGCAATTCAACAAGGCGCCTCCGATATCCATTTCGAGCCAATGGAAAATGGACTGGACGTCCGTTATCGAATCGATGGTGTTCTTCAACAACGGCACGCCCCTCCGAAAGAATTTCAATCTCAGCTGATCACGCGCATCAAAGTGATGGCCCGCCTTGATATTGCGGAGCACCGCTTGCCTCAAGATGGGCGAATCAAGCTTAACATGGGAGGCCGGCAAATCGATTTCCGCGTGAGCACGGTCCCCGTTGTTTTTGGAGAAAGGATTGTTTTGCGGATCCTCGACAAAGGAAACGTCTTATTGGGTTTGAATAACATCGGCATGCGGGTGACTACCTTATCACCTCTGACGAAATTGATCAATTTGAGCGAAGGAATAGTTCTCGTTACCGGCCCTACCGGAAGTGGCAAGACCACAACGCTTTACAGCGCCTTGTCCGAAATCAACAATTCAGAAATGAACATCATGACCATTGAGGACCCTGTCGAATATAAACTGCAGGGAATGGCACAAATCGGCGTGAACCCAAAAATTCACCTCACCTTTGCCACCGGTTTGCGTCATATTCTCCGGCAAGATCCTGATGTGATCATGATCGGGGAGATCCGAGATAAAGAAACTGCCGAAATCGCCATTCAGGCCTCTTTGACAGGGCACCTCGTATTGAGTACTCTGCATACCAACGACGCCCCTTCCGCGCTCACCCGGCTTGTCGACATGGGGATCGAGCCCTACCTCTTGACATCTTCCGTTGTCGGCGTACTGGCACAGCGCCTCGTGCGGCTCATTTGTCCCCTTTGCCGCATTGGCTATACCCCTTCTGAACAAGAGTTAAAAGAGCTAGGAATCACCTATGATATGCTCGCGGATGGGAAATTATTCAAAGGTCAGGGATGTTCCCATTGCTTCGGTTCCGGATTCAAAGGGCGCCATGGTATCTACGAATTAATGCCGGTGACTTCAGCGATAAAACGGCGGCTGTTAGTGAGCCCCGACGCTCTCGAGTTACAGAAAGTTGCTATTGCTGGCGGGATGACCGGCTTGCGCCAAGAAGGAGCCTTATTGGCGATCCAAGGACTCACTGCTTCGAGCGAAGTCCTCCGTGTGACACGCGGCTATGATGATTTATAGGTAATTCATGGCTCTCTATCGCTATACAGCAGTCGGACCTGAAGGAAAAACGATCAAAGGTGTGATCGATGCCGACTCTCTTCCCATTGCTAAAGACCGCCTTCGCAAGCAGCAGGTCCTCGTCACTACCGTTTTCCCGATCGTCAGCAAGGAAAATCAGCTTGTTCTCCCTCCAACCCTTTTGCTGTCGTTTACGCGTGAGATCGCCCAGCTCCTCAAGGCAGGTTTGCCCCTTTATGAAAGTTTGCTTACTATCGAGGAAAAATACCGCAGGCATAAGGTCCATCCTCTATTTCTCGATCTGTGCGACCATCTCAAGGCCGGTTCGTCTTTATCGATCGCGCTAAAGCGCTATCCCGCCAGCTTTAATCAAATTTATCTTTCCATGGTCCAGGTTGCGGAGCAGAGCGGCAATCTCGCGGCTGTTTTCCTTCAGCTCGCCGAATTAATTGCACGCCAGCATAAATTAAAAAAACAACTCGTCTCTGCCCTTGCTTATCCTTCTTTTCTCGCCCTCTTTTGCTTTTTCATTGTTTGCGGTCTTTTATTTTTCGTGATCCCTTCCATGAAAGAACTCTTCGAAGACAGAGCCCTTCATCCTATTACTGCCGCTATTCTTTCCATTAGCAACTGGGTGAATCATAACGTCATTTATTTAAGCGTAACTCTTCTCGCGTTGCCCATCGGAGCCGTCTTGGCTGTCCGCAATCGCACTGGCAAACTGCGGATCTATCAGCTGTCGTTGAAGCTGCCTTTTATCAAGACACTGCTTTTGCATTCCGCCCTCGTGCGTTTTTGCCGTGCCCTCTCGATGCTGCTTGCGGGGGGTGTCCCCTTGCTCGAAGCCCTCTCCCTCTCCCGCAATGTCGTTAAAAGCCCCCTCATTGAAGACGCGATAGTAAAAGCGCAAACAAGGGTAGGACAGGGAGAGAGGATTAGCGCGGCGTTTCAAGGATCTCCGATTCTGCCCCCTCTAGTGACCCGGATGCTTGCTTTGGCAGAAGAGACGGGAAAAATGGAAGAAGCCTTCTTCAACCTCGCAGAAATCTATGATGAAGAAATGGAAAAACATCTCGGACAACTCAATACATTCCTTCAGCCCGCCCTCCTCATCACTTTAGGAGCCATTGTCGGACTCGTGGTTCTATCTATCCTGCTCCCTCTCACCGACGTCAGCTCGTTGTCAACAAATTAACCAGGAGAAACCCATGCGAAGAAAAAAAAGAACCCTAACCCTTCTCGAAATCATGATCGTGATCGTCTTGATCGGCCTGATTGGCAGTGTCATCGGCGTCAATATGAAAGGAAGCCTCGACAAAGGGAAGGCTTTTAAGACGGAGCAAGCTCAGCAGCAGATTTACGATATCCTGATGCTTGAAGTCGCACGCGGAATGCCCATCGAGCAGGTTCTAGCAAATAAAGAGACAGTTCTCGCTGAATCCGGCCTCGTAAAAAACCCCGCACAATTTCTTAAAGACGGCTGGGGCGTCCCTTTTGATATAAGTATCGACGGCCGTAGCAACGATACTTTCATTGTGTCTTCCCCGAAATTCAGGGCATATGAACAAAAAAGAAGAGAAAAGTTAGGCATAAACTGTGAAGAGCTTCAAGAAGGGCAAAAATAAACCTTTTACGCTTCTCGAAATCATGCTTGCGTTGGTGATTTTGAGTTTGATCGCATCTTTTTCAGCGATCCACATTAAGAAACTCATTGACGACCATGTTTTTGAACGAGAAGTCTCCGAACTCTATATCCGTTTGCAGGAAGCCCAGCTGCTAGCTTTGACCTACCAAACGGATATAACCCTGGATTTTTACGTGAAGAATGGAAAACTTCACTACAAATTTACAACAAATGAGCCCTTTAAGCCTTCCATCAAGTTCGATCAGGCCGAGAAAAAAATCCATGCTGCCCTCATCCAATTCAATGGGAAAAAAATTGTTCCGCTGCATTTCGATCTTTTTTCCGGGCGATTAGAGCCCCGAGGAGTTCTTACTTTCTTTCAAAACAAGGAAGAGGAGGGCAAAAAACTATGGGTTGATTTGCAATACGGCCATCTCATTCATTTCGCCTACTCTAAACCAACCCTATCCAAACAGCTCCTCCCTGCGAAAAAGTAACCCGAGGCATGGCGAAGGGGATTATGAAACGCTGGGAGAGGATCCCCCGCTAATTCTGGCTGAATTTTGTTGAGCGTTTTTTGAGCCCAGGGCATTTGTTCGATCTTGCTAACATACTGAAGTTTACGGCGATCTCGACAATGCTACTAGGACTCAAAATCCGCTGCCAAAATTCACATACCCTAAGTGGGAGTGGTATACTTTTTTTAAAATTTCTTGCATGATCCAAAAAAAATGAGGTGCCTTTATGCTGAGCTTGACAAGCCCCGCCTTTGCAGAAGGAGGAAAAATTCCGTCCAAATACACGTGTGATGGGGAAAATGTAAATCCCGAACTCTTGATCGGCAATGTCCCCCGCAATGCCAAAACGCTGGTTTTAATCATGGACGATCCCGATGTTCCAGAATCTGTCCGCAAAGAAAAAATGTACGACCATTGGATCGTTTTTAATATTCCCCCCTCCATCACAAAAATTGCAGAAAATTCTCAGCCCGAAGGCACCCCGGGTAAAAACACCGACGGAGGACTAGGTTATATCGGCCCCTGCCCGCCTGATAGAGAACATCGCTATTTTTTCAAACTCTATGCGTTAAATTGCGATCTGGTCCACCTCCCAAAGGGGGCCGTAAAGAAAGATGTCGAGCAAGCCATGCAAGGACATATTCTCGACAAAACCCAATTGATGGGCCTTTATGAAAAGCAAAAAAAAGGCCCTAGTTAAGGGCTCACGTTGCCCTGCCGCGACAAACCCATTCGGGGTAGGCTTTGCTAATTTTTCATTATGAATAAAGATTTTAGTTACGGCGCGCTTGACAAATAATTTGTTTAATCCTTAAGGTGAAGTTATTGTTCTTATTGAACTTTTTGGAGGCAAAATGCAAATGCAAAATGCAATGATGTTGGCCAGCATTTTCGGCCCTTTGCTGATGATCTTAGGGATTTGGATGCTGTTTTACCATGAAAACATGGCAAAAGTCTGCACATCCTGCAAAAACACCCCTGCGGTCCATCATACATGGGGGACGATCAACATATTACTTGGTCTTACGATTATCAACTCGTATAACATGTGGGCTTGGAACTTGCCATTGCTCGTGACATTGCTCGGATGGTTCATGTTGCTACGCGGGGTATTAGCTCTATTCATGCCGCATATGCTCATGAAGTGGTCCTCGAAAGAGCCAGGCTGGTGCAAAATCCAAGGTGTAATTCCTTTGGTTTGGGGCTTTGGCCTGTGCTGGCTTGCTTTCTGGATGACGTATTAAGAAGTATCTAGAAGCAAAATATGTGAAGCCTAAGGCTGGGAATATCAGCCTTAGGCTGTTTTATTGCGGCCATTCGCTGGCTTGTGGCATTTTTCTTTGGGCAGGATCGACTGCCAGCATGTTTTTAATGATCTTGGCAATTGGACCCTCCGCATTGTTCTGAAAGACCCTGTCGACATTCTCTTGAATAATCTCACTGATCATTGGAGGAAGTCTTTCTGTAGGTATATGCATCATTTTTTTGTCAATTTCATTCAGAAAAGATTTTCCATAATAAATTCTGAATAAAACCAACCCTAACGCCCAAATATCCACATATGGTGTTGTCGCATTCACCATCGATTGAGTTGCGTCACTGAACAGCCTTTGGTCGGTGGCGTCGCCTAATTTTTTTATTGCTGAAGCATATTCTGGCGAAAGATATGCATTTGTTCCTGCCCGTTCTTTTTTTCGGCGGCTCTTATCATTGACGTCAATGCAGGATTCAAAATCAATCAAGATTGGTTGAGGCGGTCTTTTTGTTGTATCGATAAGAATATTAAGTTCTTTGATATCTCGATGAATTTTTCCCATTGCATGTACTTTAAAAACAATAATCGTTAAAGCTTTTATTAAGTCGATTTTTTCATTTTCCTCTAAAGGAGTCCCTTTAAAGGAAGCTTGTTCTAAATAAGAATCGATCGTGATGTATTTTTGTGTAATCATAATGGGAACGGATCTGTCATCATTGTTGATGGCAAGAACGGAATCTTGGACTTTAATAATTCCATCGATACCTTTTAATTGTTCTAGAGGGTGTAGTTCTTTTTGAAGTTCTTGTTCGTCGCTTTGAGAATAAATCGCAATTGCGAGACGATCTCCTGCACCCTTTTGTTCATTGGAAAGAAATGGTTCATGTTTTCCTGAATAAACTTTTTTATTAGCGCCTTTTCCTAAGAATTCATTTGTTAGATAACAATCACCGTCAGGCTTTGAAATCAAAAAAATGTTCTTGTTTGATTGATTCGTGCTCATGTCCCATAAAGCTGTTCTCTTTTTATTAGCTCCTTCATATCGCGCCAGTGCCATATAAGTTTCTTTGGATAACTCTTCAATAGAATTTTTATCGAAAAATAGTTTGCCAATTGTCTGATCCCCTTTCTTGATAGCGGGCTCTAATGCTTGATTAAATTGTTGAAGAAGGTCTTTTGCTTCTTCTGTGGAGGTTTTCCAGCCGAACAGGTCTTTGCAAATTCCTTCAAAGAAACGGTAGACCTTACCTATTGTAGTGTTTTCATAGTAGTCTTTCATTGCTTCGCTGTAAACTTTGCAGCGACCCCTTTCAATGATTAATGATGCGTAGAGTTCCTTCTCTTTGTCTTCGACGCCCTTATTCAAATTCAAAGCGTTTTGGAAAGACTCAAAGGCACGCTGGACCGAGGCTAAAGATATTTCTCCATTTGAGTAGAATTGCCTATAGGGCTTTACAAAGGAAATGAGAGCGTTATCCATGGCTTGAAGAGGGTTATTACTTGTAGATATAGAATTCGCCATTACATGCTCCAATTGTATTATTCTTTATTTCAATTATGCCAATTATTTATTTGTTTATCAATGTTATATAAGAAATAACTAAGTAATTGCGATTTAGTAATTTATGTTTATATTAACTGTTGATTTGCTAAATCTTTTAGTTATTTATTCTAAGGCTCTTGGAGATTTTTTATTCCGAATGCCAAAAATTTTAAGGAAAAACCCCTCCTTGTCGGATATCGGAACATTAAGTATGATTCGTCAAAAACCCTTTTTACGAGGATTTCTATGCGTGCGAAATTGCTGATTGCGATAGCTCTGCTCTTTGCTGGTTTGTCTTTTGGATGGGCTTCGTCTGAACCTATCAAACCCGTCGCTCCTGGCCTTAAGCAGCGCCAGCCGCACTGGCGTCCAAAAATCTTAGACACCCATCAAACAGGCCAGCCGCAGCGGGTTCTGTTTTATGAACAGATCGGCGATGCCAATGAAGCCCCAGTCAAGCAAGTCGTATTTTATCCTAACGGCCAAATCCAAAACGAGATGGATTTGATCGTAGTGCCTGAAGATTCAAAGGGAGCCATAGATTGGAAATCGACAATTGTTCCGCATGGAATGAGCATTGCTTTTTTCCAAAATGGACAACTGGAAAAAACGGTTTTTTATGATCACGGCGTCATTCACGGAGAAATGAAAATCTATTTTCCGAATGGAAAGCTCCACGGGCAATGCACATTCAAACAAGGTGAGCGTCATGGAGAGATGATTTCGTATTATGAAGATGGATCAAAGGCAGAAGAGATTTCTTATGAAGAGGGCAAAGTCGTCGGAGAGTTGATCAAATATCATCCTAAAGGAAATCGGGAATCATTAATCCCCTATGAAAAGGGTGTGCCTCATGGACTTGCTATGGAATGGTATCCGAGCGGCGCCCTGAAAGCAACCATGCGCTACCAAAATGGGACCTATCATTCCGATGGGAAGAATCCTGCTCTTATTTTCTATGCAGAAGATCATTCTATTTTAGAAGTATTGGATTTTAATCAGGGGCAGCCTATAGGCGCTCATTTGCGTTATCATCCCAATGGAAAGGAGGCTTACAAGGTTCAATACAAAAATGGAAAAAAGCACGGAAAGGAACAGATTTTCAGTTTGGAAGGAAAGGTGATTGGCGAAGGGGAATATAAAGAAGGCGTGGCCATCGGCAAACATTGGCGAAACGCGGAAAATGGCAATCCAGTCTATCTGGCCACCTTCGATAAAGAAGGATTGTTATTGGCCCCCGTGCAGGAATTTTCCCCAGATGGGAAAAAAACGGCCGAATATTATTTTATCGGGGACAAACGCCATGGCGTTTTCCGTCAATGGCATCCTAATGGCAATCCACTGGTCGAATTCAATTACAATAATGGAAATTTCGAAGGGGAGCAAAAAGAATATCATGGTAATGGCCAGCTCAAAGTTCGAGCCTTTTACCATAACAATATCCGGGATGGCTCATTTGAAGAATGGTTTGAAAATGCTGAGATGGCGGTCCACTACGAATTGAAAAATGGGCTTAAACATGGCCTTTGTCAAGAGTGGTATGAGGGTGGCAATCTCAAACTGGAAGAGACATACGCCGATGGCAAATTGGATAAAACTCGACGAGAATGGCATCCTAACAGCGTTTTGGCTTTTTCAGGGGACTATGAGCAAGGCAAGCGGCAGAATGTCCATAAACAATGGAATGAAGCCAATGAACTGATCATGGAAGTCCGGTATGTGAATGATCAGCCTTCCGGTACTGCCCGATTATGGTATGAGAAAAATAAATCAAAAGAAGTTGTCAATTTTGAAAATGGCAAACGGGAAGGAAAAGCAGAAGAGTATTATCCCAATGGACAAATAAAAATTTCCGCATTTTATAAAGAAGACAAACTCGATGGAGAAATAAAGACATGGTTTGAAGAAGGGACCCTTTCTTCGATAAAAAAATTCCATGTTGGTCTTCCCATAGGCGAGCATAAAGATTACTTTTCCAAACAAGACCTTGAAAAAGAGTCTTTGCCCATTCCCTCAAAGAAAACGGTGCTTCAACTTGCACGCCATTTTATCTATGATTCTGAAGGAAGGTTGCAGGGCGTACAAAAGACTTATTTTCCGAACGGTACCCTTCAGAGTTCCATTGCTTATGATAAAGGAGAGATCCACGGCATGAAGGCGATGTGGGACCAAGAGGGCAATCTATTGGAAGAAGCAGTTTATGAAAATGGCAAACTTAACGGCCGCTTTTTTGAAAAATCGCGGGATGGAAGAGAAATCATTTTCCATTACAAGGACAATCGTCGCGAAGGTGTCCATGAAGTTTTTTATCCTTCCCATGAATATTTCGGGAAAGTCAAAGCTTTAGAAGTGAATTTTGTCAATGATCTGACAGAAGGCGAAGCGATCGAATACAATGAAAGCGGAGCCAAAATTGGCTCGACTCCTTATGTACATGGTTTGCGGGAAGGAACAGCAAAAATTCTTTCTCCCAAAGGGCAAGTATTGATGTCGATCGAATTTCACGGCGATAAACGCGACGGACCGTCGCTCCAATATTTTCCTGATGGAAAGCTCTTCATTGAAGCCCATTTTGTCGATGGCCAGAAAGAGGGCGAGGAAAAAACTTATTACGAGAATGGAAAGCTGGCCAAACACATTCCCTATAAAAATGATCACATCCATGGCCTGTATCGTGAATGGAACGAACAAGGCGTTCTCACTTTTGAAGGAGAATATAAGGAAGGCAAACGGCACGGGAAATTCAATAAATATTACGATGATGGCAAGCCGCGCCTTTTACAAGCATTTCTCGAAGATGAACTTCACGGTGTGAAGAAGAGTTTTGATGAACATGGAAATGTCACAGAATCGCGATTCGACAAAGGCAAAAAGGCTGCGTAACACGGCGTTTGTCTTTCGTACAAAAGCCAAACACGGGAAAAATTGTCTTTCTGATAAAGACAATTTTTCCTATTCACTTTAGATCGCCCTACTTTGAGACTTTAGAAAAGACTTGTTCTTCGATTTCGGCGGGGACAAATCCATGTAGACGGCTCTTATATCGGCCCAATTCTCGGATCAAGGTCGAGCTGATATGAGCCACTCTTTCATCGGCCATGAGGAAAACTGTCTCAATGCCGCTCAAGTGGCGATTGGCAAGGGCCATGCGGAATTCGTATTCAAAATCGGAAAAGGCGCGCAACCCCCGAAGTAGATAATTGATCTGATGCTGTTTAGCAAATTCGACGACAAGGCAGGAAAAATGAACGATTTCCGCGTGAGGATAGGCCTTGCAAATTTGCTTTAACATTGCAACTTTCTCATCGACAGGAAAAAGCGCATCGGTTTTGTAGGCGTTGCTTGCAATGCCGACATAGAGCTTATCGCACATCGAAGCTGAACGCTTGATGATATCGATATGTCCAAGCGTCGGAGGATCAAAGGTACCGGGAAAAAGAGCTTTTTTCATAAATAAACCTTAGAAGATTTGTATAAAGTGAGGTTCTGTCGATTTTTCGGTGTTTTTAAGTCGATTTTCGATTCTTTTTGGGGGGTTGTATCAACTGGGGTATACTACCCCCGCAAAAAGAATCGAAAGCGGCCAAAATAAAAAACTCGACGAACCCTCACTTTGTAGACATCCTCTTAGTTGGACAGTCGGAATTGGTGCAAGGTGGAATGTGAAAAAGAGCGGGTATCGACATAGCGTAACTGGGAGAGGGATAAATTGTCTGCCTTCAAAGTGGGTGGAAAAGCCTCTTCAAGGAATAATACTCCTCCTTTACTCAGAAGATCATGTGTATCAAAGAAGAGTAAAATTTCTTCCAGCTGCTTTGAAGCTGCGGCGTAAGGTGGATCCGCGTAGACGATATCGAAGCGGAGCTTTTTTTTGTCGAATTTCTTTAAAGCGGAAGAACAATCATATCCCACCAATGTGCATTTCTGATCGACCTTAAGAGTTTCAATATTCTGTTGAAGGCAATGCAGGGCCGCGCGATCTTTCTCGACAAACGTCGCATGCGCCGCTCCTCGGCTCAAGGCTTCAAGCCCCATCGCGCCGGTGCCGGCATACAGATCGAGCAAATGAGCATTTTCTACCTGGTTTTGCAAAATATCAAAAACAGCCTTGCGCATGATGGCAAGTGTTGGACGTGTTTGTTGTCCCTTAGGGGACTTCAAAGGATGGTTGCGGAAAGTGCCGCCAATGATCCGGAAAGTCATTCGAACGCGATCTCTCGGCGGGATTTTTTAAGGATTTCTTTCGCCTCTTTGAGATGCGCGCCTTTCCCCTCTTTGAGAAATTTGGCATAGCATAGATTGGCTTGGGCGCCGGACCATTGCAATTCGAGGGCCTGTGTGCCTTTCTGGCCATTGACGAAAGAGACGTTTTTATTGATGGAAATCCATTCGTCGCGGTTTCTCCCCTGAATCACGAGATCAAAGGAACAGGGGTCGTCAATTTGCCCGATGAGCACAAATGGCTGGTGGGAATACAGCGAGGGAAGATGGGAGCCTGCTGGATAGAACTCAATGCGGGAATGGGGATGGTGCGGGAGAGCAGTAATCATCAACTCTTTTGCGACAGGATCTTTGAGGTCGAGGACGAGTTTGGCTAATTTCCTGGGCAAAGCGGCATGGGTATCGGAATAAAGAAGCCTGCCTCCGCTGAGCGAGGTCAACATGTCGAGCGTCAATAGATCGTTATCGCGACCAACGGCCGCGGCATAAACGGACAATTTACCGTTATTTTTTTCCACCCACTTCTTCAGCATGTTTTGTTTGCGCTCGTTGTTCATTCCCGATTTTCCATCGGTCAACAAAACAGCTGTATGCATTTCTTCGTTATCGGGAATCGTGGCGAGGATTTTATCGAGAGACCCTAACATCTCGGCAGCAGCAAATAGTCCGCCCGCTTCTTGCTTGTCGAGAAACTCCTCCGCAGCCTGAATATTCCTCATAGTCACAGGGCGATTTTCCGGGCTGAATGCAGTGAGCTTTTTATCGATGATCAGAATGTTGAAAGCATCGCCGTGCTGCATACTGGTAAGGGCTTTCAGGACAGCGCGTTTGAACACAGCGAAACGGTGTTTTTGCACCGAATTGGAGCGATCGAGGATGAAATAGAGATTTTGTTTCAAGCTATGGCTGTGGATCTCATCGCCTGGGTGGACGGAAAGGGAAAAGATATAGCCTTGGCCTTCAGGATTGGGGAGGAAAACAATGTCGACATCAAATTGACTGTCCCATTCCGAGGCGGTCGCCAGAGGAGGAAATTTGTAGTGTTCGAAAGCTAGAGGCGGGCTTGAGACGGCGAGTTCCCGTTTTTCTGTAAAAAGGTGGGAGGATTTAGGCACAAAAAGCGTCGAACGCACTTTTTCATTTTCCAGGTTTAAATGCCGTTCCTCGACAAGCGCAGCCTGAGATTTAATATCGGCTTTCAGTTGGAGGTCTTCTCCAATCTTCAGGCTGTTTGGCGATGCGAGCTGAGGTGACAAATTGAGCGAATAGTCAGTTTCAAAAGAGGCGGCCAAGGAGAAATCACTGAGGACGACAAGATTGTCATCGTTACCTTCGCCGATGGGAATGCTAGGAAGAGGAATTTCGCCGATTGCGGGATTGGCGTCGATTTGCAATTGCGAGGCAAATGGGGCCCCAATTTCTTGTGGAGAAAACAGAGCGGGAAGGTCTTCTTGTCTTTGGTCCTGAGTTTTTTCAGAAATAGGTAGAGCGAAGGAGTTTTGTTGCTTTGATCTTTCAAGGGCGGGAAAAAAATCGTTGCCGGGAGGGTCGATCATCCCATCTTCTTCATTGGGGGCCAGAGCAAGCCCTTTGGGAAGTTCAATCAGATCATAAGGCTGCTGAAAATGGGGAGAAAAGACAACGATGTTCTCGAAAACTTCCTTAAGAGTGCGGTTGTTCGCCTGCAGCAATTCGGCATCCTCTTCGCGGGACTTCAGCAAGGTCGGCGTGGCGGCAGTGATGCCGAAAAGCGATTGGAAGGGGCTATGCAAAACAAGAGGATGAAAATAGAATGAAAGGAGACCTGCCGCATGGACAGCCAATGAAACCGCAATGCATTTCATCAGGAGCAGGCGTGATTTCGAAGAAATTGGCATGGCGTTCATAACAGTCTGTTCAGAGCCTCTGTGATGCGTTGTTTCAATTTTTCTTCATTCGCTTCCGTCAAAAGATGATTCAATTTTTCCTTGGTTTTGTCAAGAAGTTGTGCATCGTTTGTTTTTTGAGCCTGCAGGCGCATGATCTCCAAATCGATGAACGCGAGATACTGCCTGCATAATTGATCTTTGTCCGGAAATTGTTCGGCAGCGGAAAAATATTGTTGGACCAGGGGATCCCCAGGAGCAAAATAATTATCTCTCAACTGGGAGAGCAAAAAAACCATACGGTCGTTCTGTTCCGACAACGGCGCTAAAGCGGATTTGTATTCAGCATAACAAAGAGCGGCTTCAAAATGAAGAGGTTCTGAATGCAATTTTCGTTGAATATAAACATCTTTCAACGCATTGCAAATCGCTAGGCCGGCTTCAGAGGCTTCATGCCGGTCGGTTTTTTTCAGGGAAGAAAACTCCAATTTTGCTTTTTCTACAGTCGCGGCGTGAGCGAAATAGGATGAGCTGTGAGCAGAGGAGAGGATCAATTCTTCGAAATTCTGTTTGGCCTTATCTTTTTCGCCGGCCCCAAGATAAGCTTTTCCGAGTTCGAATTGGGTCATGCGTTGATATTTCCATGGATGTTCTGGATGAGACTGATGGGTTTTTGCCAGAGTACCGAGCAGCTGGACTTGCTGTTTGTGCCTTCCTGTTTTTCTGTAGAGTTCTGCCAACTTTAATGCTTCCGCTTCTTTTTCCAAAGAGCGTTCCTGGATGGAAAGTGAAAAATCCCCTTCTTTGATCTCGAGCAGTTTTTCCAGCACAATGATCGATCTTTCGATCAGTGCGGGGTTCCCATTTTTGTACTGTTGAAAATAGTAGCTCGCAAGCCAGCGTTGATTCTGTTCTTTTGCAGGCTTGTCTAGGCCCAAAAAAAGATGTTCGGCTGCGCGTTCAATCCTCTCGGCTTTCTCATCGCCTGAGGCCTTTTCGGCCAAACCGAGATACATATTGAACAAGGTCAGATGAAGATCGACAGCGCCTTGCATGTGCGGATTTAGAACAAGAGCTTTTTCCGCATTCAGCGCAAAATGCATGTCATCGCGCTCCCCTTTATAGTGTGCATAGGCCAGTAAAAGATAAGCATCGGCGCAGGTAGGATCTTTGGGGAAATCTTTGACATATTCGCTCAAATTTCCGATCGCTTCCTCGTATTCACCCATTTCAAACTGCGTTTTTCCTAAGAGGTAGCGCATTTTTTGTTTTTCTGACGATGAGAAGATTTTTTGCTCTTCTAATACCTCATTCAGCACACTGAGAAGCTGCTGCTTTTTGATACGCGCTGTTTCAACGGGACCTTTTTTGATATCCTCAATGCGGCAATTGACAATTTGGCGCAGAGCATTCGCGCGGTAGGAGCTTTGCGGAAAATCCTTCACGAAGGAATCGAAAGCTGATGCGCTTTCTTGCCATTTTTCTTCTTGCAGGAGAATCAAGGCATACTCATAAAGCAGAGCCTCTTTTTCAGGATGGCTAGGGCTTAAGTCGAGAATTTCACGGATGTCGGAGCGGGCTTTAGACCATTCTTTATTAGCGCGGCAAAACTGAAGGTGCATCAGAAGGATATTCGTCGTTTCTTCGTCCTGAGAAAACTCTGCTTTTAAGGTTGTAAGCGCTTTTTCAAACAAGACGAGATCAGGCATTTCTCTTGCACAAGCAATCAGCGTAATCAGAGCGCTTTTTTGTCCTGCGCGATCGAGGGCTTTTGAGGCTAAACACTGTAGGAGAGGATCGGCTGCCCGTGCGTAATCCTGAGTGAAATACAGAGACTTGCCAAGGAAATATTGCATGACAGGAGCTTTGTCTTGGGACAAATGTGGGGAGGCTTTTTCATAGCCGAGGATGAAATCCTGATAACGTTTTTCCTGGAATAGAAGGTTTAATTGATTGAAAGCTGCTTTTGAAGCGGTTTTTCCTCCGAGCTCACAAATGGCGCCGAAAGTTTCGATCGCCTTGCCTTTATCGAAATGAAGCTGCATGGCGGCCGCTTGAAAAAGGTAATCTTCTTTTTTGTTTTGGTCTTTATGCGAGAGCAGCATAAACACAGAAGCAGCTTTTGAGTACTCCCCAAAAAAAGCGAGAATTTGTGCTTGAGGAAGCAACGTCGAATCGCTGTATTTTGTCTGCATCACGTGCTGGTATTCCGCAAGAGCGGACTTCATCAGCTCTTTTTTTTGAACCTCATCCTCTTCACGATAAGCGGTCGTGAAAAAAATCTCACCCCGTTCAAAGTGAATCGTATTGATCTCATCGGCTTTTGCATTGGGGTCGCTTAAAAACAGATCGGAAAGGGGAAGGAACGCATCGTATTTTTCTTCTTCGTAAAGGCTGTGTAAATGGCGGAATTGCGTTTTTTGGCGGAATTCTTTTCCCTGGATTTGATCATAAGCTAGAGCTGCCTCTGCATAGTTTTTATCCTGAAAGTAAAGATCTCCGAGCATGGCATGGAGCTGATCGGCATAAGCGCTTTTTGGATTTTTGCCTAAAAAATCCTTGATCTGAATTTTCACTGTTTTAAAGTCGTTTTCCTTCCAATATTCCGCAATCTTGCGCAGTTGAAGACTCTCTTCTAGAGAGGCCCCATCGGGGATTTTGGCCGATAGGCTGGTAAGCAGACTGAGTAGAGAGAAGAGCAACGCAATTGGTTTTCGCATCTGAACCTGTCTAAAAACGATTTTTCTTAGAAATTTATATACCCTTTTCCGTTCAAAGTCACAACAATTTTTCGTTCAAAATTTTTGACAGTCTTGGTATTCTGATACCATAAATGCAAGGTTTTTTTGATGGGCATCCAGTTGATGGTACTCGCTTCCCTTTTTGTGGCCGCTTCAAATTATTGTATGCGGAGGAGCATTGATTCCGGAGGATCGAGTAAAGCCTTTTTGATGATTCAGCTCTCGTTGGTCTTTTTGGTGGCCGTTTTGTTGAATCCTGTGCGCACAGGAGAATACCAATGGAGCGCCTGTATGGTCAATTTCGGAATCGCGGGCGGCGTTATCCTTGCGATAATGATGATTTGCCTGGGAAAATCGTTAGAGAGCGGCCCGCCAGGACTGACTTTTGCAGCTCTGAACGCTTCATCGGTCATGCCGATGGTCTTGATGGTATTTTTGTTCGGCGCTCCATTTGGGTATGTGTATTCTGTCTTCAACGGCTTGGGATCCCTCCTTGTCATTCTGGGGCTGTTTTGGGCAGGCTGGGGGGCTAGAAACTCCGAGAAGAAAATGCGATGGGCCGCCTTTGTGGTTGGCGCCTTCCTCCTGCATACGCTTTTCCTTATCCTGATGCAGTGGCGGGCGCTTTTCATTAATTTCCCTGGTGAAAATGGCCTATTTCTCAATTTCGATGTGCAAGATGCCACAAGTCAATGGTTTATGCCATCCCTCTACTTTGCCGCTGCCCTCATTCAAATTATTTATTACATCTCGGCGCAGCGCCGGCTTCCCAATCGATCCGAGGTTGCTTATGGCATTTTAGGTGGACTTACCAACGGGATCGGCACCTTCTTCATGATTTGGTCGACAGAAGTTTCCACTCGGCTCGAACACGCGATGATATTCCCGATCTTTTCTGTTGTGATCATTTTGTCCTGCAATCTTTGGGGCCAATGGCTTTATAAAGAAAAGGTGAATTGGCTTGCCAATGGGCTTTGCATCGTAGGGATTTTAGTCGGCACTTTGGACTGGAGAATCCTTTTTCAGTAAGAAATTCAATTAATTAAAATTTTAATACATAATAAAAAATTTCATTAAATTATATATTATAAATTTTATTACACATTAAATTAAATTTTATTTCCTCGTTTCTATTCAACTAAACTATTTTATCTGATATAATTAAAACTATAATAATCTAGAATAAAAAATTGAGGAATGGTTATGGCTATAAATTCAGAAGTTACAAATAGTTCAATTGTAAAGACTATTGCTGCGTCGCCCATGTTTAAATTCAACGATGCCACAGATGGCGCGACGAATAAAATTGCTGTACAGAATCGCGTGAAGAAAATGTCTCAAGCTGAACGTAAAGAATTGATGATAGAATTGGATCATGTGATCGGGAAGGTTAACGGTGTTGCAAATGTACCTTCTTTGAAAGAAAGAGGCTTATGCACACTGCTCTTGTCTGATGACGGAAAAGTACAATCAAAAAGCTTCTTCATTGTCTCATTCGTGTGCGGCTTTTTAAATTTGATCCACGCAAGGACCAGCAGCGCTGCAGTTATCAAAAAACTGGAAGATACGAAAAGCGTTTTGGATACAAAGGCGATTGTACTTCCTGCACCGAATGTTAAAGTGGAACTGGAAACTGGGATTGCTCGATTACAACAGAAAATCGAGGCTCAAGATCCTGCAAAACAAAACATTCGAGACCTCATTGAGGTTATCAAGGAAATTAGAACAGAAGCTTTGGACAACTTATGTAATGCGGATTGGGAGGAAATAGACTCATTTGTTGGCTTCGAGCAATATCTCGAGGCGTTAAATCAAAAGGCTGGATTAGGGGACGAAACGAAAAGGATCATTAATGATGCGGTTAAAGATATTAAAAGGTTAATTAATACTCCCAGCCACCTTCAGGGGTCTTTAAATCAAATTAAATGGGGTGTTATATCATCCATTTCAATACGTCTGAGAAATTTAGAGGTCGGACTAGAAGATCATATTTCTTCGATTCAGGATAAGAAAGAAAAGCTTCAAAAAAGCAAAGAACTTGTGCAAAGGCGTCTTTCTGAATTCGAAAAGAGCAACCGAGAGGCGTCTGCGCGTAAATTATTTGGTGAATCACAAGCCCGGTTCCATGATGCTGCGAAACAAATTCGGATTCTAGATGGCATCTGCAAGGCGATTGAAACCTTAACGAAAAGCAATGGGAGCTTCTCCGCTCTCGCAACAGCAATTCAGTCTATTAATTTGCGTCTACAATCTTCAAGCGATGACAAAAAAAATGTGCAGAATTTTGCAGAAAAGTTTGCGCTTTTAGCCCAATTTGTCGCTAAGGATGCAACACTGAATAAACAGGGACTGGCTGATGTCATCGATCTTTCCGTTCTCACAAACAGCAGCTACGCCGAATTGCAAAATCGATTAGCTGCTTTTAAAACAAATCCAAATCTCAACTTCCCCACTACAGACGATCAGATGAAAGAATTAATCAATGATTATGTGGCCTATTGGAATGTTCTCTTCACTGGGGTTAGAGAAGCACAAAAGCAGATCTTGGAGACTGAAAAAGACAAGATTGCGCCAAAAGCTCCTGAACCTGTGCAGCCGCAAGTCGTACCACAACCTATTGCCCCTGTCGCAGCATCTGTTCCCGCTGTCGCTCTTCCCCCGAGGATCACTATTCCTACGTCAGGCCACGCAACGCTCATTGCAATAGCAACGGGTTTGCAGAATGCTAGAGAAGACAATACAGCTGATTTCGGATGGTATATACAAGTGAACCCGTCGTCGAACATATCAAACGATATTGCTGAAAAAGTGTATGGCAGGTTTTACGAGATCATGCACCGCCGTGGGCACTTGGGATCTGTGAAGGCAGATGGACACTCGAGTGATCCAGCTTGGGGGACAAATGTGTTTACCACGGGACTATCAAATGGCGTACCTCCAGCAGGGGTACCTCGCGCATTGTTGAACCACTACCGCGTTCAAGCCATCGTCGATGTTATTAACGGCTAATTTAAGGGAGGGCTTTCCCGCCCTCCCTTATTCAAACTCAGGGTATTCATCCATCACAGCGGCGTCGTAGCAGGCGATGAGCTCATCTGCTTTGGCGTCGTTGTTTTTTTTGAGCTGCTCGTAGATGCGCAAGCCTTGCGCGCTTAGGCCATGTGTGAAATAGAGCACGCCGAGTCGGAAGAGGACTTCCCGCTCATGGGGAGAGACCTTGAGGATCGCCTCATAGGCGCGCATCTCTTCCTGATAGAGATCGAGGTTGTGGTAGATGAGGGCGAGCTGAGCGTGGACCCAGGGGTCGTTGGGGACATAGGAATCGAGTATTTGATATTCCTGGAGGGCCTTCAGGGAAGCTTTCTTGAATTTTTCTAACATCTCAAAGGAAGAATATTCAGGGGAGATCCACAAGAGGTCTTCATCGGGATAAAGTTTGCGAGGGTCCATATAGAGTTTGGCAAGGGTCAAATAGGAATTGGCGAGATGGGCATGTCCTTCGAGCTGCGTTGGCTGAATTTTGATCAGTTCGATCTGTTCTTTGATTATCATCAAGAGAAGAAGCTCTTTCATTTGGTGGAGGTCTTTCCAGTGCGTCCAGGCGCTGAATTTTTGCATGAGCGGGGAAAGCGTCTTGAAAGAAGTGGGAAGCTGATAATAGGAATACTCCAACCGGTGCAAAGTAGAGAGAAGCCTTTCCAGGCTGGTGGCAAGAGCGAGGTGGTATTCGGGAGTATTTTTTTCAAAGGGAAGAACGGAGCGAGAGGATTCGAGAAAATAGGCCCTGACTTCAAAAAGCTGATTGGGCTTTTTGGCTTGAAAGTAAAATAACAGGACAAAATAAGTGAAGCCGGTGAGGAGCAGCCCTGCTAGAGAAAAAGCAAAGATTGTCGTTTTTGTCAGGAAAGAAAAAAAGAGGACGAACGCAGCAAGCTCTAACACGGCAATTGAGAAGAAGAGAATATGGAAGAACGCATATTGACGCGTCACTTGTTTAAAATCTTCCAATGCGTCGCTGCATAAACGTTCCATCTGCTCGTCGAGCCGCGAGCGGGGGCGGGATCCATTTTCGTTTAGAATGGTTTCAGTTGTGGTCATAGGATGCTATTTTAACTGCCGGTCTGTTTTTCTCAACGGAAAAGCTTATTGGTAAGGAGTCTGGAGCATGAAATCGATCACGCGTTGGGAAACGCCAGCATTTTTAAGATCCTGCACGTCGCTCGATGATAAATGGTAGACGCTTCCGGTGGAGTTGATCGCGCCGATGATTTTATCATCGGTAATTCCCGCGTGAGACATTTTCTCAATGTCGTACATCGAAAGCTGCTCTCCATCATCGACCTTTCTGAGCGTTCGGGGAGATCCTTGCTGCAGGTTGTTCCGGTCGGAAGAATCGAGCGCGGCCCCGATCACAGCACCACTTACTGCGCCTACAGCACCGCCGATTAAAACACCTGCGGGTGTTGGACTGATGAGCGCGCCAGCCCCGATGCCCACGCCAGCGCCGACCAAGGCGCCAGTTTCTGCCTTGTTCTCACATGCCGCACACAAGACTGTTCCTAGGACCAGGATGGAGAGTGCTTGCTTCATGGAAATCTCCTAATTATAATTTTTTCTTTTACACTTCATGGACGCGGTTAGCAAGCTCAAACATGATTTTTGAAGAATGTAGGTGAAAAAAAATTAATTTCACTGTTGAATTAGGAAAATCATTAAAGATTTGAGGTAATCAGAATGAGCCACAAAAAGAGAATCCTCCTGATCGAGGATGAAGAAGATATTGCTGCCTTGATCAAGCTTCAAGCGGAAGCTTCCGGCTATAAAATGCATGTCGAAGTAGATGGAATCAATGGATATCGGGCGATTGAACGTGAAAAACCCGATCTCGTTATCTTAGACATCATGCTCCCTGGTCAAAATGGATTTGATGTCTGCAGAAAAATCAAAAGCAATCCTGATTTGAGAGCAATTCCCGTGATTATTTTGACGGCGAAGGGAGAGGAGCTCGATATGGTGCTTGGCCTGGAACTTGGAGCGGACGACTATGTGGCCAAGCCGTTTTCACCGAAAGTCCTCTTTTCCAGGATAAAAGCCGTCCTCCGCCGTAGCAAAGAACCGGAAAAGGCCCCTAAAGTCATTTCTTTTGGAGAATTTACCCTTGAGGTCGACCGCTATTTGCTTAGAAAGGGAGATAAAATCATCACAATCACTTTGTCCGAATTCGGCATTCTCCGGCGTCTTCTCACGAATCGGGGAAAGGTGTTGACCCGCAATCAGCTCCTCGATGATATCCACAATGATGATGCTTTTATCGTCGATCGCAATATCGATGTGCATATCGCCTCTCTGCGAAAAAAGCTCGGGCCGCATTTTGATTGGATCGAAACTGTCCGGGGAGTGGGTTATCGATTCCGCGAAGAAACCCCCATTCTTGCAGCCGGAAAAAAAATGAGCGCCTGAATTTTTTATGCGAACAGGTCAAATGATATTTGAGGAAAAGAAAAAAAGACGTTCTCTTTTTCCTGTTCTTCTCACTTACTTTCTCGACAATTTTGGGCTGGCCATCGTCTATCCGATTTTTACCCCTTTGCTCATCAATTCAAGCTCGATTCTCCCTCATACGACGTCTTATTTTCACCGGACTGTCCTACTAGGCCTGCTGATAGGTGTTTTTCCGTTAGCGCAATTTTTTGGAGCCCCTTTGATTGGCCAGTTTTCCGATCGATTTGGGCGGAAGAGGGCGTTCTATGCGACGATTTTGGGGATGGCGATAGGCTATACCTTCACATCCTTGAGCATTATGACCGGCTCGCTTGTCGGTGTATTTATCTGCCGGTTTGCCACAGGCTTTTTTGCCGGAAATTTGACGCTGTGTTTGGCTGCCATTGCCGATATGAGCCCGGATGATGTGACGCGTGCCAAAAATTTTGGGCAGATCGGCGCTGTCGGGGGTTTGAGCTTCATTATAGCGATTGCTTTTGGAGGAATTCTTTCCGATCCGGGCATCCATGCTTTCTTCAATCCGAGTTTCCCTTTTTGGATCACGGCCATTTTTTCCTATATCAACCTGATCTGTATGATTTTACTCTTTCATGAAACGCATCCTTCAGCGAAAAAGCCAGGAGTTAACCCGTTAAGAGGCTTTCACAACATTATCGTTGGGCTTCAAACCAAAGAATTGCGGGTGATCTATGGAGTGAACTTTTTGTTTATGCTTGTATGGGTGGCTTCAATGCAATTTTTCCCCTCTTTTCTCATTTTGGACTATAAATTGGATGTGAAGGAGATCACATTTTGTTTGATGGGAGTGGGAGCCCTCTGGTCACTGACCAATCTATTTATCAATCGCATTCTAGCGAAATTTTTTTTCCCGGGAAGGACATTGCTCGTCTGTCTTTTTGGCATCTCCTTAGCGCTCTTGTTTACCCCCTTCGCTTCCCATTCTCTTGCGCTGTTCCTCGCATTTTTTTTTCCTGCAGTCTGCTTCGCTTCTCTTTGCTGGACAAATGGCCTCGCGACGGTTTCCTTAAAAGCCCCTCCCTCGATCCAGGGAAGCATTTTGGGCATCAACCAGTCCATGAGCTCAATCGCCGCCATGTTAAGCCCTATCCTGGGCGGAGTATTAATAGGCATCAACAAGCAGGCCCTTTTTCTATTTGGAGGAGCGGTCGCCTTCTTGGCATTCAGCCTTCTATACATCCACAGAGCTTACGACGAACGCCATCACGGCTAAATCACAGTATACTCAACTTGAGTGTAAAGACTTTTTCAGATCTGCGGGCGACGAGTCCGTTGAAGACGGTCTTAGGCCTTAAAATATATCCCCGGTAAATCCACCTATTCCTGAGGGCTCATATGGTGAAACCTCATAATGTGGATAACATTTTACAGTTCCTAAAACTCGTCTATGCGTAAATCCTTCTTTATCACAATGAGCTTTAAAATCATGAGATGCACCAAAGATCACGAGAAAAGTGAAGTTTGTCAGATGATGGTGTTGCCTCCTGATGATTTTTTGAGCCAGTTTTATAACTTCTTTCTCTCGGTCATCCTTTATAAATTTATGTTCTGCTTCGAGCACAGCATGACTTTTTGTATGTAAAATCTCCCTAATTTTAGCAGCTGTTTCTTTTTCCATGCATTTATAAATTGCATTAATTTCTTTTGAAACAAGCAGAACCCTTGCGGCACCATATTCGCATAGAAGTCTCTTTTGAATAAGCGATAGCTTTTGGAAGCTCTTGGGCAAGCCGCTATTGAATGCGGTTTTCAATAGATTTAATACCCTAACAGGAATTGAATCTATATTAAAATCTTCTGAAGAGTCCTCATCGATAATAAAACAATTAGAATTTTTACTAAGTTCGTCTTTAATTGCCTCTGCAACTTTTAATTGAGATTTAGCAACCTTTGTTATTTCTTCTTCTGTACGACTCTCATAATCGTGAAATGGTTCGCGATGACGTTGTGGAATATGAACAAACTCTATTTTTTTTTCATGGCACTCAGAAGCGCCTGATTGATAAAAGGACTCAGAAGCTGTGGGTTGATAAAATTGCCAACCTATCGACATGTTTATAGTACGGCCTTAGATTCCATCAATAGCTGCTTGACTCTTGGGATTCTTTGATCGAGGTTTATTTTTTTGTCCCGAATGAGATAGGAGAAAGGGTAGAAGTGATGATCTTTTTCGATCCATCCAACAAACCAGCCATGTTCTAAACTTTGACCATCTTTTGTAATGTCAGAACCACTCCATCCTGTCTTCCCAAACAATTTCCAACCTTCAGCCAATTCCTCTTTAAATAGAATTACTTTTGTCATTTTAATGGCGTGGTTTGAAACAGAGAGCTTGCCTTGGATCATGTTTTGGATGAAATCAACTTGCTCCTTTGGAGAAATTGTTAATGAAGAATTGATCCATGCAGCATGGGTTGTTTTTCCGGGTTCTGCCAATCCCACGGATATGTTCTGATTTCCATATTCAAATGAGGTTAAATAGTTTTGCATCTTTCCCATCCCTAATTGTATTGCCAAAAGCTTTGAATACCAGACGGAGGAAAATTTCATCCAAGATTCAGGGGTCAGCGGAACTCTCCATGATTCCAGCCAATCATCATACCCGTCTTGAAAATTCCAGACGGGGTTCTTTTCATCCTTGAGAATTCCTGCATCATATCCCATCAAAGCTAAAGCAATTTTAAAGGAAGAGCAGGGACTAATCCGTTTGTTAATATGGGGGCCAAGCTCGAGCACGATTTCATCGGTTTCTCCATTGATAAGAAGGAAATTTTCCTCGTTTGAAAAGCCGGACACGCATGGGAAAATCAGTAGGAGGCAGGCAATTAATTTTGACAATAGGGGGCAATTCATAAAACCTCGTTGGTCTGATTAAGGAGTGTTCGGGATTAAATTTTGAGTTTCACAGGGAGAAATTCTATTGCAACACACCTTAAAATTCATCCAAAAATTTGCCGTTGAATGGAGACGCCTTTTGAAGACTTACTCCCCAATTAATTTAAAAGGGAGGTTTTGAATTGTTCGGCGCGTTTTTGCTGGACGTGCTCGATGGGATAATTGAGGAATGTTTTGCCGAGGAGGCGGAATTTTTCCGGATCATCGGAAACAAAAAACTGGTAATGGGGGAGATTGGTTGAAGGATTGAGAAGATTTTTTTCTGCGAGGATGGCTCGTGTTCTTTCCGCGCAAGCAATGGATGGGTCGATCAATTGGACTTCTGGTCCGAGTTCGTTTTGGATGATCGATTGCAGGAGGGGATAGTGGGTGCATCCGAGCAGGAGGCCATTGATGCCGCGATTTTTTAAAGGGCGCAAATATTCCTGGACGATCAGCGCGCTCATCGGATGTTCGATATATCCTTCTTCAACAAGCGGGACAAACAAAGGGCAAGAAATAGAATAGAGTTCCAAAAAGGTGCTGCGAGACATGATTTGATGTTGAAACACGCCTGAGGTGATGGTGGCGCGGGTGCCAAGTATGGCGACTTTGCCGTTGGGGAAAAGCCTTAAAACTTCTTCGACGCCTTGCTCGGTGATGCCGATGACCGGAATTTCTGACGCGGCCCGGACTTGTTCCAATGCTGCAGAACATGAGGTGTTGCAAGCGATGACCAAGGCTTTAATCCCTTCAGAGATCAGGAGAGCGGCATTTTCTAAAGAGTAGCGCAGGATTGTCTCGGAGCTTTTACCCCCGTAAGGCAGGCGGGCGGTGTCTCCGAAGTAGATCATATTTTCATAGGGCATGAGCTCTCGGATGGCGCGCATCACAGTGAGGCCGCCAAACCCCGAATCGAATATTCCTATGCACCCAAAACGGGGATCATGGTTCATCAGCCAGTCTCAATTCTTGGCCCACGACGATTTTATCGCTGGCGAGGTGATTGATCTTCTTTAATGTTTCGACGGAAATATGATTGTTGCGGGAGATTTTTTCTAGAGAGTCCCCTGCTTTGACGCGGTACGGTTTAGTCGAGCTAGGGGCCTCGGGCGATCTTTGGCTGATCGCTTGGGAAATGCTTGCAAGCGTTCCTTTGAGTTTGACAACGTCGTCAAGCCTTTTTTCATGCGAGATAAAATTTTTTTCCAGCTCCTGGATTTTGCTCAAGGCCTGGGCCGTCGTTGTGTTCAAGCTGCGCAGATCATTTGCCGCTTTTTCCAACGTCTTTTCGAGTTGCGAAATTTTCTTTTCCAATGCTTGGACTTGCGATGAGAAAAGAGCAGAGTCTTTGCTCTGGACCAGGGAGCGATCCTGCTTTTTGGAACGCTCATCCAGAAGATTCACTTCGACTTGTATGGCGTTGAGACCATACTTAAGATCGTCGAGTTCGATGCGAAATTCATCCAATTCAGCATTGTTATAAATTCCCGATGGAGGCCTTGCCTCAAGGAGACAAGCGGAAAAATAGATTGCTGTGAATAGGTATATTTTTCGCATCGATGCCTATCATTTCTGGTAAATTCGGAATTCGCCGCGGCGATTCTTCGACCATGAATCTGCGCTGTGGCCTAGATCTACAGGACGTTCTTTTCCATAGGAAACGGTATGGAGGCGCTCTGGGTCAACTCCTTTTTGCACGAGCAGAGAGCGGATGTAATTGGCGCGTCTGGCTCCCAGCGAAAGGTTGTAAGCTTCGGGGCCCCGTTCATCGCAGTGGCCGGAAATAAAGAGATAAACGTTGCGATGGGATGTCAAATACTCCGCAATCCGTTCGACGACCGCCGTATAATCTTTGCCGCGTAAAATGTGATCATCGGTGTTAAAGTAGACACTTTTGAAGATCGCCGCTTCGGCGCCCATTGGTGAGTGGAAACTATCGAGGCCTGGAATGCCGCTGCCTGGTTCGCCAGGCGAATTTTTGGGCTGAGGAATGGCGCCGTCGGCCAGCTGCGAGCGTAAATCTTCATCTTTGAGGCCAATGAAATCTTCATTGTTCGGTCCGAAGAAATCTTCTTCCGAACTTTCGCTGCGACCCCATAAAGAAGTGGCGTTGCCTGTGTAATTTCCTGTTGTGGTGTCGTCATCCCACACGCCGCCCGCGTTATTTTTTTTGCACCCTGTGAGAAGGCAGCAAGCCATGGCGCAGATTAAAGGGATTAGAATTCTAGTCTGTTTCATTTTTTTGTATCTCCATTCAATTTTTATCGAGGACCCCAAGTCGGATAATGCTTTTTACCGAGTCCTCTACTAATTTTGACAGCCTCAGGTTGATTCAAGTTGACGATGTAAAGTTCTGAACCTGAAGCATCCGTTGAGTTAAAAACAAGATGCTTGCTGTCAGGCCCCCAATAAGGATTCTCTTTATTTCCTAATCCTGAAGTGAGCTGAGACTCTTCGCCTGAACCGAAGTCATATATCCATATCTGGCGTATACCATTTGTTTTAGCACTATAGGCTAATTTTGTTCCATCGGGGGACCAGCAGGGGCACGAATTTTCTCGATTTTGCTTGCTGATCATGACTGCATTGGCCCGCTTCTCCGAGGCAGATGCGGGGATCACATAGATACGCATTCCGCTATCCTTATCGGAAACAAAGGCGATTTTAGATCCGTCCGGGCTGAACGTGGGCGACGCTTGAGTCGAACGGGGATGGGAATAAAGTTGTGCGGGCTTCCCCACTTCGCCGGTTTCAGGATTGAACGGCTGCATAAACAGGTCCGTTCGTCCGCCGGCATCGCAAATGAAAGCGATTTTGTCGCGTTGAGGTGAGATGGCGGGCAGCAATTGATTGCCGCGCAGGTCGATCAATCGTTTGCCGGCACCTCCTTTCAGCGATCCCAGGAAAATTTTCGGCTGGCCCATTTTATAGGAAACGTACAAGAAACGATCATTGCTAAAACGCTGGCTGTGAGGAACGATAACCGGCGTCACGGAGTAGCTTCCTTCATGCGTCAACTGCCTTGCATTGGCCCCATCCCAATCGCATTCCCAGATTTCTGAGACCCATTCGGAACCATCTGGACGAGGATTTTTGATTTGATAAGAATATAAGATACGGCTGTTTGCGATGCCTTCCTGGTTGAACAAGGCTTTATGGATGGCATCGGCGATTTTATGGATTTGTTGTCGATCTTTATTCAGATCACCGGAAATTAAGACTTCAGGAAAAGATTTAAGGGAGCCATTTTGAGAGTTGAAGGCGCAAATCGCCAACATCCGGTTTGCCATCTGCAACCGAACCACAAAAGGGATGCCGAAACTTTTCCAAGTGCCGGGGTGAAAGGCAGCGGCAGTGTCTTTGGAAAAGAGCAGCTGCTCTTTTTCTGGGGTTTTGGCGGAGACCTTTGTTGAGCCATTATAGTTGAGATCGTAGGTTAAAACGGCTTCGATCTGAGCGAGGTAGGAAGCATCGAACGATGCATCTTGGGATTGAATCTTCCCTACGTAGATCGTCTGTAGCGGACTGGATGTCGCCAGTTGAACGCGGATTTCCTGACTTTGATTTGCTTCAGCAGAAAATGCAAAGGGAGGGAGAAAAAATATAAAAAATAAAAACCATCGGTGCATATAACTACTCATTACAAAATGTCAGTATAAACGTACATTCTATTTTGTTTGAATAAGTTCCTTCAAACCTGGGAAAATTCAATTTCGGAAGGCTGCTCTCTAAATACCGCTTATTTTTTTCACTTTGGGTTTTTAGGACAATCACTTTACTCACTGAGCCATCTTGGCGCAAGCTCAATTGAATTTTAACCTCTCCGTAATCGGGAAGACTTAATGACTGATGCAGATAGCCGACAACCAAATCGGCATAATCGGCGGATGCATCTTCATGATCCGAGGACAGAAGATCGATTTGCAACGGAATAGGAGCTAAAGCTTTGCCAGAAGTAATGGCTTTTGAAATAGGCTTATTTTTTTCTATCTTGGCAATGCTGTCTTCCAGCTCTTTCAAGAGAGAATCGGAGATTTTCGCTCGATTTTGCGGGGAAGGATTTTTTTTTACCGGAGGCGGCGGTTGTTTCGATTTGCTGAGTTTTTTATCGGCGACTGCGGGCTCTTTCTTTTCAGAAGGGCTTTTTTTCTGAGCCGTTGTTTTGGGAGCAGGGGTTTCTTTTTTTGCAGGAACTGGAGTTTTGGGCGCCGTTTTTTGAGCAGCGGGGGCTGCAGATTTAGGGCCTGGACTTTTTTTCTCCACAACAGCCGCTTTGGCAGGAAGTTTGGGCACAATTGTCTTAACGATCAAGGGTTTGTGTTCTTTTTTGTGGATAGCAAAAGAAGGGGAAATCAATATGAGCAGTAAAAAAAAGATGTGGATGGCGATAATGATAGACAGGAAAAAATTCTGCAGGGGATTCTTCCGAAATTGCGTCGACAGCCAAGCCACTTACTTAACCTGAGTTTTGAGTTCATTTTATAGTAGATTGCCGTAGATTTCGAGGTGATTTTTGCAAATTTTGGCGCGTTCAATAGCTGGAGGCACCTATTGACGCGTCAAGATTTGCAAAAAGCGCCCGAAAGATGCGGGAAGAGGCTATGAAATGAACTCAAAATTCAGGTTACTTACCTGGTTGAAGGATCACATCGAGTTGTTCGAAGCCTGCCAGCTCGACGGCATTTTTGACAGTTTGATAAGTGCCGAATTGGGCCTTTTTATCCTGAAAAAGCTGAGGAATTTTATGCGGATAGGAGAGCTTTGCTTCCTTCAAGATCTGGAGGAGATCTTTTTCCGTTACAATCCTGCGGTTGATCCAAATCGAATTATCATCGTGGACATGGATCGCGACGGGGCTGTCTTCTTGAACGACTGCCATGTCCTTGTTGTCGCGCTCCGCTGCAGAGGCGAGTTGGACACGGTCCAATTCAAGCATCGGGGCGATGATGATGAACATGATCAAAACGATGAAGACAACGTCGATAAGCGGCGTCAAATTGATCAACGTATCTTCGGAGGCCCCTTCTTTAAGAGCGGACAGGCGTAACTTTCGCATAAATCAGATATCCGCTTTGCGATATTGCAGCTCGACGGAAGAGAGGAGTTGATAGAAAAAATCTTCCATGTCCGAAGAGGCGTTCTTGGTCGCATTTTTGAGGTAATTATAAGAGATTAGGGCGGGGATGGCGATGATGAGGCCCAGGACAGTTGTCGAAAGAGCAGTCGATAGGCCGCCGAGCACAGCTGCATTGGAGCTGGCCATCCCTCCCGAATTCAATTCGGAGAAAGTGATCAAAATTCCCCACACAGTTCCTAAAAGACCGAGAAAAGGGGCCAGTGTGATGATGGTGGATAAAATAAAAAGATTTTTTTCGAGAATTTTCGTCTGCGCGGAAATCGTCGTTAACACATGTGTTTCGACAATTTCCAAATCTGCAGGAGAAAGATAGACTTGAGCATCCCCTTTGCCGGGGTGCTTTTCGGTAAAATAATGGTTTTTATTGAGGATTTCGACTGTCTTCTGTTTTAACTCCCGGAAGATTTCTGCGTAAGGATGGGGAACGAATTTGTTTCTCGGTTTGGGAAGTTCTTCCAACTCGAGGTGGAGCAACCGTTCTTTGTTGAGTTGATAAGCGCGGCGAAAAGCTTTTGAAATTTGGTCAACCTGGCGTGTGGTCCAGACCTTTTGAATCAGGATGATCCAGCAAAGGATGGACAAAGAAATCAAGGCTAGGATAATAATTTTACCAAGGAAGTCGGACTGGCCATAGGCCGTGACGAAGGCTCCGACATTTGCCAAAACAATCGTATTGTTCATGGATGTGTGGGTTGTTGAAGTAGGCAGTATTACAATGAATACCTTAAAAGGGGCTAAAAGTCAAGGATGTCTCAAACTCCTCTCGTGGTGAGCTTTTACACAGAAAATTCTCCTTATCAGCTTGAAGCGAGGTCGCTGATCGCCTCATGCTGCGATCATGGCATTGAAGCAGAGATCGAAGCGGTGCCTGCAGTAGGCTCCTGGGATCGCAATTGCGCCGTCAAACCTTTTTTCATGCAAAAAAAACTTCTCGAGAAAAAACGGCCGATTTTTTGGGTCGATGTGGATGCTGTTTTCAAAAAAAAACCTGATTTTTCCCAGATGCTTCATGCCGATTTGGCCTTCCGTGAAATGAAGAGATTTTCAAAAGACAGAAGGTTCAAATATTGTTCAGGCTCTTTGTTTTTAAATTATACTCCGCGGGGAATCGATTTCATCAATAAATGGTGTTCCTACTGCCAAGAAGAAATCGATAAAAAAGGGAATTTAGAATTATTAGATCAAATTTCTCTAATCAATTTGATCGAACGAGGAGAAGAGGTCAAAGTTTTTTCATTGCCGATTGCTTATGCCAAGATCTTTGACATTGATGCCCTAGAAATAAATCCTGAAGACATTGTTATTGAACATGATCAAGCTTCACGCCGTTATAGGTATTGGAAGGGTTAGGAGGCTGTCCGGGGATTGGGTGATTTGATTTTTGATCCGTCCTCCGGCGGAAACCCGGTCCTTAAGGACCGGGTATTTTCAAAAACAATGTTGGGCCGAGTTCGAAGCTCGGCCCCAACTTAATCCCGATTTTTTCTTTAGGAAGTAATTCGGCGCCCCAGTACATAGTTAAATTAACTACGACAAGGCGCGAAAAGCAATTAACAGAGGTCCAGGGATAGACTCCATATGCATGCTATTATCGTATCATTTTATACGTTCCGAACTCCTTATGAAAAGGAAGTGATCAATTTAATGGACTCCTGCGGAAGGCATAGAATCCAAGCGGACATCGTTGGAGTGGAATCCGAGGGCAGCTGGGAAAAAAATTGCGCTTTGAAACCATCCTTTATCTTGGGCAAGCTACGCCAGTGGCAGCGTCCGGTCTTATGGGTTAATCCCGATGCTGTTTTTAAACAACGCCCCGATTTTACCGACTTTGCCTGTTGCGACATTTCCGTGCGCATCAACGAATTTCTCCCCAAAGATCATGCTTCGCGCATTCACTCAGGTACTATCTTTGTCCAACATAGTGCTCCGGGGATGGCTATTTTAGAACAGTGGGCCGAGGAAACTGAAAAAGCGCTTCAATGCCAAGAAAGAAATTTAGAATTTGGGGACCAAACAGCGCTTCGAGACGTTTTGAATCGAAATGGGGAGGCTCAATTTTTGCCGATGCCTCTCAAATATGCCAAGATCTTCGATTTTGATGATCTCTTCATCTCGGAAAATGAGGTGATCATCGAACATTACCAAGCTTCCCGCAGGTCTAAGAGGCTGGGGTCGCATTAAGCTTCTGTAGGTTTTTGGGTTCTTTTTGCGAGGGTTGTATCAACTGAGAGATACTACTTTCACAAAAAGAATCGAAAAGCGGTCCCAATAATCCCGAAAATTCGACGAAGCCTTAATGCAAGAGCAACCTACAAAAATGTTATCTCCTCGGATCACGGGTGTCATTAGTTTTTGTTCCAACGATTGGCGTTTTTTAAGCCGCTGTATTTTGGGCATTTCCGATTTTTGCGAGCATGTGGTCATCACGGTTTGCGACCATTTTTTCGATGGCTCCCAGGAAAATTACGCGCTTTTGGAGGAAGCCTATCGCCGTTTCCCCCATTGCCAATTCCTCGTCTTTCATTTTAATCCGACGCGAAGCTATCGGGCATTTTCCCCTCATTATCCGGAACATTCGGATTGGCGCCATGAGTGGCACAACACCGGCAGACGGCTCAGCTACTTTTACACCGACACCGATTTTTTGCTTTTTCTGGATTGCGATGAGATTGTCGAGACAGAAACATTTGTCGATTGGCTCCAAACCGCGGACTTTGATAGCCACTCTTGCTATCGATTTGCATGTCTTTGGCATTTTCGCGAGGCAAAATTCGAAGCTCTCGCGTTCGATGACATGAGCCTTCTCGTAAAAAAATCAACTCTGGACCCTGAATTATTATGGGACGAAGATGAAAGAATGGGGCTTTTTCACCGCCTCCCGGATAAAAAACGACATGGAGTACGGGGCAAGGATGACAAGCCGATGATCCGCCACTACAGCGGCGTGCGAACGAAAGAAGAGCTGCTCAAAAAGTTTGCCGCGTGGGGGCATCACTGGGAACGGGATTGGAAACAGCTGGTCCATGAAGAATTCTCGCGTCCCTTCAATGGCCGCGATTTCGTCCGCCGCTATTGCTATAAAGAAATAAGCCCTATTTTCGATCCTCTGCTCGAAGAAGTGCCTGAGCTGCCTGAAGTCTCTTACGAAGCATTTCTAAAAGGGTTGTGCCGTTTTCCCAATGTCACCGTTGTCAGTCAGAAAGAAGCTTTTAAGCGGCAGGTAGAGCATGAAGTTCGTCGCAGTCATTATACAGCGCTCCGTCAGGTTTTGTGAATTATTTCTGCAGCAACACTTGTCTCATCACTTTCAGATTCCAGTAGTCCTTAAATCATCTGAATAGTTAGAATTTGTCTAATTTGGCCATTTTACTGGAGAGGAATATGGAAAGTTTTAAAAAAGACACAGATTGCTTGCTTCCCTCTTTAAATGAGAAAGACAAGAGCAAAAAGACACCGCTTGATAAGCAATCTCCATTTCAATCTCAATCAAGCGTAGAGGATCCGGACTGCACTTGCCATACTGGCAAATGCGCCTGCCAAGGAAAATAAGCTGCGTCAAAGCCGCTGTTGATTCGACGATTGATTGAGAGCCCGTTGCAAAGCTCTTCGCCGCGGAAAATCCCCTTTTTGCCGCCCCTTGTTCGGGTGAAGGCGCTTCCCCTCCGCATTTGATAAAAAGTCGCCAAATCTTTGATTTTCCGCTGGCGTGTAGTTTTGCAACTTGACTCATAAGCTTTGTTTCACTTTTCTTCCTCTGCAATAGGAAAACGTTCAGGATTGTTTTGCCTGATTTTTTTCCTTTTCTCATGAAAAACATACAATCCGGCGCCAAGGATGAGTAGACTGCCGGTGATTTGTGCGAAAGATAACTTTTCTCCGAGGAAAAAAAACCCTAAGATAACTGAGAAAACGGCGGTAAAAAAAGTATAGCCTCCAACGACATTGGCGCCAGCAAAGGTAAGCGCTTGAGTGAGGAGCCATTGAAAGAGGGCAAAGAAAAAACCAATGCCAAGCAATGTCAGCCAATGATGGATGGAATGGAGCTCTCCCCAATAACTGAGAGCTGGTCCAAAACTTAAAAGAGAAGAAATGGATAAAAAATAGAATAGAATGCAAAGAGAGGACTCAGTTTTTGTTAACGATTCAATGAAAATGTAACTCAAGGCGATCAACAGCGCAGCAGCTAAAGACGCCATCGCACAGATGTTCCATACGCCAATATGCGGGCTGAGAATGCAGCCGATTCCAATGAATGCGGCAAAGATAGCAAGAAGACTTCGGGAAGAAATTTTTTCTCCACGCCAAATAAATAGAATCGCAAGAATAAAGAAAGGGGCGGTCTGCTCCAGCAAAATCGCATTGCCTAAATTCAAGTGTTGAATTCCATATGTCGAGAAATAAATCGAGACAAGGCTCAACGATGAGCGAACGAAATGAAAAGGCAGCCGTTTTGTTTTTAATTGTTCTTTTTTTCTTAGAAAAAGAAATAAAAAAAAGCAAAAACCAATGAAATTGCGCGCGAAGACGATGAGGGGAAAAGATAGAGGGATTGTCTTAATAAGAAAGGCCGCAAATGCATAGCAAGCATAGGCGGCAAGGGAAATGAAAATTCCTTTTTCGACAGGTCTCAAAAAAAACTCTTTTTTCTTTAAAATTTACATCAAGTATGCGAAATTGCCAAGAATCAAATTTCTGGTTTTCAATGATGCAAAAAAGTCTTAGAACCAGCTTTCATAAAGATCCTTCCACGCTGGACCCGAGAAAGAGCGGCGACGCGATTTCCTCGGCTGCCATCTTCTTGCTTTTTAGAGGCCTCACGAAGCTGCAAGCAAATCATGAGATCACTTTCGATATCGCGGAATCTTTTCAAATTTCCCGCGATGAAAAGCGGTATGTGTTTTATCTTGGAGAACATTATTGGAGCGATGGAAAGCCCATTACTGCGCAAGATTTTGTCAGTTCTTGGAAAGCTGTGTTACACCCTAGTTTCCCTTCTTTGTCCGCCCATTTGTTTTATTCGATTAAAAACGCCCAGGCAGCAAAAAAAGGAGAAAAGCCTCTAGAAAAAGTTGGCATCTATGCAGAGGGAACTAACAAACTCGTCATCGAATTGGAAAATCCCATTCCGAATTTTTTAGAGATCATCAGCTTTTGTAACTTTTTTCCTGTCCCTTCTCACTTCGAAGACCCTCTTCGAAATGAGGCGTTTGCCTGCAGCGGTCCATTTCAATTAGTGAAATGGATTGTCGGGAAGGAGCTCCTTTTCAAAAAAAATCCACACTATAAGCAAGCTTTTTCAATTTTTTTCGAGTCGATTCTGATTCGCATCATTCCAGATCCAAAAGAGGCCTTTAATCTTTTTGTATCAGGACAATTAGATTGGGTCGGCGAACCTTATTCCCCCCTTCCTGTCAATCATTTGCCCGCCCTTGAGCAAGAATGGAAAAGTCAATCGATTGGTGGAGTCTCTCTCTGTTTTTTTAACTGTCAGCAATTCCCTTTTTCCAATCGAAATTTTAGGACGGCATTCTCCTATGCTGTTGATAGAAAAAAAATTTTGCGAAAACTTTATCTTCCAAATGCTACACTTGCGACGGGGCTTGTGCCCCCGATTTTAAAGAAAAACAAGACGAGCGAATTTTTCCCGGATGCGGACGGGGAAATCGCCCAAAAATATTTCCAGAAAGGGATCAAAGAACTTGGGAAAAGTGTGAAAAAATTGCCTTGGAAACTTTCCTTTGAGGCCTCGGAGATCAATTTTCAAATCGCCAAATCTCTCAAAAGGGACTGGGAAGAGACTTTTTCCATAAAAATTCATCTTGAACCTCTTGAATTTAAAATTTTTTACGATCGCCTTTCTAAACGTGAATATCTGATCTCATTCACTCAGTGGATCGCCCAATACAATCACCCGATGAATCTTCTTGAAAGGCTAAAAAATCCCGAAAGCGGAAAGAATTTTGCAGGGTGGTCTCATAAAGAATACTCTGGGCTATTAGAGCGTTATCTAAAAGAGGGGGATGAAAGCCGAAAGCTTGATGTGATCGAACAAGCAGAGCAGTTCTTGATTAAACAAATGCCCATTGCCCCTTTGTATTTTTTTTCGTATTCTTATTTACAAAAGCCGCATTTAAAAAATATTTTTTACTCCCCTGTAGGTAGAGTTTACATTGAACATGCCTACTTAGCAAAATCGCAGACACACTCAGAGTTTTATGAAGCTGATCGACACGCACGCTCATCTCACATCTGAACAAATACTCCCTGTATTGGATGATGTGGTTGCAAGGGCGAAAAAGGCCGGGATTGAAAAAATTGTCAACATTTGTACGGATGAAAAAAGTTTGGCTGAGGGCCTTTTGCTACACCAAGATGCCCCTTGGATCTTTAATGCGGCGGCAACGACGCCTCATGATGTGGAAAAAGAAGGCGCTGTTTTTTTTCCATTCGTGGAGCGGAGTGCGCTCGAAGGAAAGTTGATTGCGATTGGAGAAACAGGTCTCGACTATTTTTACGAACACTCGAATCGACAAGAGCAGCAGAAATACCTTTCGCTGTATTTTTCTTTAGCGAGGCAGGCAAAGCTGCCCTTGATTTTTCATTGCCGGGATGCTTTTGCTGATTTATTTTCTATGGCGGATGAGGAATATCGTGGTTATCCCGCCCTTCTGCATTGTTTCACAGGAAATTTGGACGAGGCGCGTGATGTTATGAACCGGGGATGGTATTTATCGATCAGTGGCATCGTGACCTTTAAGAAGTCTGCAGCGTTGAGGGAGGTCGCGAAATACGTTCCCCTAGATCGTCTGCTGATCGAGACGGATGCTCCCTATCTCGCGCCACAAAGCCATCGTGGTCAATTAAATGAGCCTGCGTACCTGTCTGAAACAGCGCGTGCGATCGCTGAGACGATGGGGATTTCTGTCGACAAACTCGCGGCTGCGACTGTTGAAAATGCCGCGAGATTTTTTTCTTTTTCAAAACTTCCATAAAGAGTAAAAACAGTTCTTACAAGAATGTAAAGCTGTTGAACATAACCTAATAAAATTTTTCGTCGAGTTTTTGGATTATTTTTGGCCGAGTTTCGATTCAAATTGTGGGGTTCATATTCGAAAGTGATATTACCCCCACAATTTGAATCGAAACTCGGCTCAAAAGAACCGAAAAATCGACTGAAACTTTTTATTCGGTTAGGTTCCTTACTGAAAGGTGTTTTTTCATGAGTGTTGCAACCTCGGCAATTCCTAAGGCTTTTATTTGGCGCAGGCTTCATTCGTTGATGGGGCTTTGGCTCGTTTTGTTTTTGATCGAACATCTTCTGACAAATTCGCAAGCGGCTTTATGGCTGGGTGATAATGGAAAAGGCTTTGTCGACATGGTGAATGCGATCCATAATTTGCCTTATTTGGAAGTCATTGAAGTGACTTTGCTCGGGGTTCCTTTTTTGATTCACATGATCTGGGGGGTCAAATACTTATTCACGAGTAAATTCAACAGCTCTCGCTCGGATGGTAGCACTCCTCACCTTCCGCTTGGACGAAATCGCGCCTACACTTGGCAGCGCATCACTTCCTGGATTTTATTGATCTGTATCCTCCTTCACGTGGCTAAATTCCGCTTTATCGATTATCCCACAAAAGTGCACGCGGGGGACCAGACTTATTATCTGATCCAAGTATCGAGGGATGAAGGACTTGATACGGTTGCTAACCGCTTGGATGTTAAATTATATGATTCAGAAACTGTGGCCAACGAAAGAGCAAAAGTTGCAAACAATTTAGTCGAAGCCTTGGAAAAACAAAAAATTTCTTCGGGCCATGTGATTGCCGTCGCTAAGGAATTCGGAACGGCTTCGCTCCTTGCGGTCCGCAACACGTTTAAAAATCCCATTTATCTAGGACTTTATACGATTTTTGTCCTGGCGGCCTGTTTTCATGCCTGCAATGGATTTTGGACATTCCTGATCACTTGGGGATGGGTATTGAAAATGGCCGCCCAGAGGGCATGGGTGGCTGTTTCCATCGTATTCATGGCCATTATGCTTTTCCTGGGGCTGGCCGCTGTATGGGGAACCTACTGGTTAAATTTAAAGGCATAATCCAAGTGAACCCAGGCCTTAAGGCCTGGGATTAAGTTGGGGCCGAGCTTCGAACTCGGCCCAACATTGTTTTTGAAAATACCCGGCCCTTAAGGGCCGGGTTTCCGCCGGAGGACGGATGAAAATGGGAAAAGAAGTGATCGTGGTCGGCGGTGGGCTTGCCGGGCTTGCCGCAGCAATGAAATTAGCTGAAAATGGATGCCATGTCAAAATCGTCTCGGTGACAAAAGTCAAAAGGTCGCACTCCGTTTGCGCGCAGGGCGGTATCAATGCCGCCATGAATTTAAAGAATGAAGACGATTCGCCGCTCATCCATGCTTACGATACGATCAAAGGGGGAGATTTTCTCGCTGACCAACCCCCTGTCGTCGAAATGTGTCTTGCCGCTCCGGGTATCATCCGCATGCTGGACCGGTTCGGCTGCACTTTCAACCGCACACCTGAAGGGGATCTCGACTTCCGCCGTTTCGGCGGAACGCTTTACCATCGCACAGCTTTTTGCGGCGCATCGACGGGACAGCAGCTCCTTTATTCTTTGGACGAGCAGGTGCGGCGCTATGAAGCGCAAGGCCAAGTCGAAAAATTTGAAAACCATGAATTCATGCGCCTTGTCATGGATGAAGAAGGCTGCGCGCGCGGCATAGTCATCATGGACCTTTCGAGTCTAAAACTCGATGTTTTAAAAGCCGACGCAGTCGTGTTTGGAACAGGCGGCCCGGGACTTATTTTTAAAAAGTCGACCAATTCGACATTTTGTACAGGGGCTGCCAATGGACGGCTGTACATGCAAGGGATGCAATATGCCAACGGCGAATTCATTCAGATCCACCCGACTGCGATTCCAGGCGAAGACAAATTGCGTTTGATTTCCGAATCTTCGCGGGGAGAAGGGGGAAGGATGTGGGTTTATGGCGATTCTTCGAAATCGATCACCACCCCTGAGGGAAAAACAATTCCTTGCGGCGCGACAGGAAAGCCCTGGTATTTCCTTGAGGAAATGTATCCCGCTTTTGGAAATCTTGTCCCGCGCGACATCGGCGCCCGGGAAGTTTTGCGCATCTGCGAGCTTGGCCTTGGCGTGGAAGGGGGGATGCAAGTTTATCTCGATGTTTCCCATCTTTCGCGGCAGATTCAACATAAGATCGAGTCAGTCCTCGATATCTATCGCAAATTTACAGGCGAAGATCCTCACAAAGTCCCCATGAAAATTTTCCCCGCTGTCCACTATTCGATGGGTGGGGCCTGGGTCGATTGGCCGGCAGTGGAAGACGAAGACCGGATGCAACGGTTCCGGCAAATGACAAACATTCCGGGCTGTTTCAATGTCGGCGAATCCGAATTCCAATACCATGGAGCAAACCGACTCGGCGCTAATTCCTTGCTTTCCTGCATCTTCGGCGGTCTTGTCGCAGGGATGGAAGTTCCCCGTTATTTAGAAACGCTCAAATCCAGCTATGGGAATCTGCCTTCCCGTATTTTCTCCAATGCATTGGGTCAAGAAGAAGCGTTGATGCGCGATTTGATGTCGAGAAACGGCAAAGAAAACGTTCACAAGCTGCATGACGAGCTGGCCGATGTCATGGTCAAAAATGTCACTGTTAAAAGAAACAATGCCGATTTGAGAAACACACTGGATGTGATCAAAGCGATCCGGGAACGTTATAAAAACATCAGCCTCGACGATCGAGGGTTGCGCGTCAACCAAACTTATACGTTTGCCAATCAATTTAGCCCCATGCTCGAACTTGCGCTCGTTATGACTAAGGGAGCTTTACTCCGCGATGAATTCCGCGGATCGCACTACAAGCCTGAGTTCCCGCAACGCGATGACAAGAACTGGCTAAAAACAACGATTGCCGCATATGATCCGAATCAGGACGAGCCTGTGATCAGCTACGCGCCAATCGACTTGCGCTATTTAAAACCGATGGCTCGCGATTACAGCAAAGCAAAGAAAGTGATTCCCCATTTTGAAAATTTGCCTTCCAATATCAAGTTACCGGTGTGAGAAGTGAATAAAACGTTCATCCTTAAAGTCTACCGCGGAGTGCCGGGAAACCAGTATTGGGAAGAATTTGAACTTGAGCTGAAGCCTTATTTTAATATCACCGCAGCGTTGATGGAGGTCCAAAAAAATCCCATCAACCGTAAAAAAGAAAAAGTGACACCTGTTGCCTGGGAGCAAGGCTGCCTCGAAGAGGTCTGCGGGTCGTGTTCGATGCTGATCAATGGGCGGCCTCGCCAAGGCTGTACAGCTTTGATCCACCAAATGCTGCAATCCACGGGGAGCGACACCGTCACCATCGCTCCCATGACGAAATTTCCTTTAGTCAAGGATCTCGTTGTCAATCGCGATATCATGTTTGAAAATTTGAAGCGCATCAAAGCATGGGTGGAGGTCGATGACGCCCTCGACCGCGGATTCGGCCCCAAGATCAGCCCGAAGGTCCAAGAAGCTATGTATGTCCTTTCGACATGCATGACCTGCGCCTGCTGTATAGAAGCTTGCCCCCAGATCAATTCCCATTCCAAATTTATCGGTCCCGCCGCCATTTCTCAAGTGCGCCTTTTCAATACGCACCCCGTCGGCAAGTTGATGGAAGGGGAACGTCTTCGCCCCATGATGGAAGAAGGTGGCGTTTCTGACTGCGGCAATGCGCAAAATTGCGTCGCTGTCTGTCCAAAAAATATTCCACTGACGGAGTCGATTGCCCTGATTGGACGGACTGTGGTAAAACAGGCGCTCAATGAAATGGTCGGACTTCCCGATTCGAAAAAATAATTATTTTTATCGTGGCAAATAATTTTCCTTGTGCTCATTAACGATAAGTTTGCATTAGGGGACCGGGATGCTAAACCTCGCGACTCTAGGCCCGCCTTTTAGGAATCGGTCCCACCTAGCCGAAAGGTTATTGCAGCCCTAATCGAATCCCCCGAAGAGGGTTGTATTAGTCAATACTAGCCCTCTTCGGGAATCGATTTTCAGCAGCTTTCAATCCCGCCTGCTGGCCAAATTTTGAGTCAACTTAGGTCTAGATCCCGGGCTGGTCAAGGCCTGATAAGACGTAGATTGACGGGTGGATTCATGCGGAATCGTAAGCGCTTCTTGCAAAGAGAGTTTCTGGATGGGGAAGCGCTTCTCCAATTCTTGAACAATCCGTTCGATCAATAGTTCTTGATCAGAAAAATACTCAGATAAACGGCAAAGGAATTCATGGTGCGGACGCCCTGCGCGGTAGGGAGGTGTTTTTTTTGGGTGGAGCAAATACTGCATCTTGCTTGGATCATAATCCCACAAAAAAGAGGTGTGGTGCAGCCACCGGTCTTTCTTAATATATTGGGCATTTCCGCCAAATTTTCGATCTTCGAGGACAAAGTCATTTTCCTTTAAATGAAAATGGGGATGCTGCAGTGCCCCTGAATAGATCTGTTCCGTCCACTTCATGATCGGCTCGGGGAAAGCGGGAAAAGGGTGGAGCTGCTTTTGGCAAATGAAGGTGATGAAAAGGGTATTTTCATCGACGAAGACCGTTCCTCCTCCGCTGAACCGTTTAATCAAAGGGATGTTGTCTTCAGCTGCTTTTGCGCAATCGATGAGCTCTTCTTTTTTTCCTGAAATTCCCATGACAATCGCGGGGGGAGACCCCTCATTGATCAAACACCAGTTGCGCGTGTCCGAGCGCAGCAGCCTCTCTTCTAAAAGAAGCTGCTCGTAAATCGGATATGACTTTAATCGAAGTAGATAAAACATAATCAATAACTCAAATTGACAATGTCTTCGATTTTGACAACTTGAAAGTTAATTCCCTGATTAGAATTGTAGCGGAAAATGATCAAAGTGGAATTGGGCATAACCATCATTTCAATAATATTACCGATTGTCGATCCATCGGTTAACTCGAAATAGACTTTTCCCGTGGATTTTTCTTTTCTGAGAAAGTCATAAGCCTGTTGAAAATCCACAGCTCTTCCAGCGGGTGGGATGATCATGTAGCTAGGCAAGGGCGTACCTATATGGTGGTCAGGCGAGATGACAGGAACATTTTTGTCCCCAGAAGTAGTCGTTTGAGCTGGTAGCGCAGAAGCTGCACAAATCAAATATAGAAATACATATCGCATATTTTCACTCCGATTTTTTCCGTTTTGCCTGCAAAGCCTTGTCCACTTTTTTGAGCATTGTGCCAAATTGCTCATAAGCGTTTTTCGAGAGCTGAGAGTTTTTATCAAGAGTGACAACTCCAACAGATAAAAATAAAGAGAAATGATGAGATTTGAATGAAAATGGCTTTTCGTGAATCGCTTTGCGCAGAGTCTCTGCGATAGTCACCGCCGCGGGATGGGAAGTATGGGGTAGGATCATCAAAAACCGTCCGCTACCTTGAGGGAGAATCTTATCGAGATTGCGTTGATGGCTTTTTAACACAGCTTGCAGATGGGACAACAGCTTTCCTTCTCCATCTGAGCCGATCTCTTTGGCTATATTTTTGAATTCATCGACCTCGAGAAGCACCAAACACATCGGCTGATATTTTTCTTGCATCGAAGTGATTTTTTTTATGGCGCTTTCCGTGATGACAAAACGTTGAGGCGCTGAAAGTTTCGAAGGGGGCGCGGAAGGAGTTTTTTTGAACTTCTTCGTCATTAAACGAATTTTCTTTGTCGCTGGCTTTGAGTGCGAGGCGGCGAGGATGCGCTGGAAAATTTCATCGGAATCGAAAGGCTCGTTAAGAAAATCGCTGATCCCCAAGTTCATGGCTTTGACGAGGAAATTCTTTTTTAGATTATTCGTGATGAGAAAAATGGGCACATCCCGGTAGCCGGCGAGCGCGCGAATGTGTTCGGAGATGAGCGGCCATGTATTGGAAAGCGTTTTTTCATCAAGGATAATGATCGAGGCTTGCACGCTCTTGAGCCAATCCACCGCAGCGAAATTATCGGACGCGTCGATCACGTGAAACAAACCTTTAAGAGAGCGCTTGAAGAATGCGCTCTTATACCTGTCCGCGGAGACGACTAGAGCGACGGGCAAAGAATTGGGCTGTGGTTGCGCCATAGATAACCTATTCCTTTAAACCACGTTTTCCTTTCAATGCAACCATCAAAACGGTAATATCAGCGGGCGAAACGCCAGATATGCGGGAAGCTTGCCCGAGATTTATCGGTTTCATGCGGTCTAGTTTTTCGCGGGCTTCGTTGCTCAACCCTATGACCTTCAAAAAATTGAAGTCATTGGGAATGGAGAACTGTTCGATGGTCTCCAACTTAGCGGCTTCATTCGCTTGTCTTTGAATGTAGCCGGCATATTTCAAATGCAGTTCAATTTGAAAATTGGTCTCTTGCCCGCAATCGGAGACGTGCTGTGGAAATTCTTCCAAAATCCTTTGATAAGTAAATTCAGGGCGGCAAAGTAGCTGGGTCAACGTTGTGGATTTGCCCTCGACTTGCAGATAAATTTTTGAAAGTTTTGCCATTTCGAGATCGATGTTCTTTTTCTTTTCGAGTAAGCGATGATAGCGTATGGCATTGACCAGCCCTAAATGGTATCCATATTCCCTCAATCGCAAATCCGCGTTGTCCTGACGTAGGAGGAGGCGGTGTTCCGCGCGGCTCGTGAACATCCGGTAAGGTTCGTCGAGTTCTTTGGAAATGAGGTCATCGATCATCACGCCGATATAAGCTTCCGAGCGTTTGAGAATAAAGGGCGGCTTTCCGGCAACCTTCAAGGCAGCATTAATTCCGGCGATGAGCCCTTGCCCGGCAGCTTCTTCATAGCCTGTCGTGCCGTTGATCTGGCCGGTAAAGAATAGACCATCTATCCGATGCGTCTCCAATGTAGGATACAGCTGTCCACTTCTGACGTAATCGTATTCAATCGCATAAGCAGGCCGCATCACCTCGGCTTTTTCCAAACCCGCAATCGTATGCAGCATCTTTAATTGAACATCGAAGGGAAGAGAAGAGGAGATCCCATTGACATAGATCTCTTCGGTATTTAAACCTTCAGGCTCTAGGAATAATTGATGCCGTTCCTTATCGGCAAAACGGACGATTTTGTCTTCGATTGAAGGACAATAGCGAGGGCCGACGCCTTTGATTTGTCCCGAATACATGGGGGAAAGGTGCAAGTTTGCCTGAACGACCTTTTTCGTTTCTTCGTTGGTATAAGTGATATGGCAAGGAACTTGAGGAAGGCCAGGCCCTTCGGGTTCATCGTACGAAAATCGAACGCCTTCGTTCCCACGCTGCTCCTGCATTTGAGAAAAATCGACACTGCGCCGATTGATGCGGGGAGGCGTGCCCGTCTTCAATCTTCCCAACCGAAACCCGAGCTTTTCCAAATGGGCCGATAAACCCACGGAGGGTTTGTCGCCTGCTCTCCCTCCTGCAAATTGAGTCGGTCCGATGTGGATCAAACCTCTCATGAAAGTCCCCGAAGAGACGATGACGGTCTTTCCGCTGTAGGCAATCCCTTCCAGGGTCTCGATCCCAATGACTTTCTCATTGTCGACAACCAAAGATTCTGTCGTGCCCTGTTTAATATGGAGATTTGCGGTTAGCTCTAAACGGTGCTTCATCGCTGCGGCATAGGCGAACTTGTCGGCCTGAGCGCGCGGGGACCATACAGCAGGTCCCTTGGATTCATTGAGCATGCGGAATTGAATGCCGGTCAGGTCTGTCACCTTGCCCATGATTCCGCCAAGTGCGTCGATTTCCCGGACGATATGCCCCTTTGCCGTGCCTCCGATAGCAGGATTGCAGCTCATCTTCGCAATCGTATCGAGATTCATCGTCAAAAGCAGCGTCTTTGCGCCCATTTTCGCAGCAGCATGCGCAGCCTCGCACCCGGCGTGCCCCGCACCTACGACAATGACGTCAAATTCTTCTGGATATGTCCACATGATCAAAGAGAGATTGGATGGGAAAAACCTTTAAAGCAACAGCAGGCTGTTGTTCTAAAGGTTTTTCTTGGATGTAAACCTACCTTTTCAGGGGAGGCTATTTTTTGTGCCGATCGCGGCGCCGTCGTTTTTTTCTTTTGTGCTTAGCGATCTTAGCACGCCGTTTTTTCTTAACTGATGACATAGAGAATAATGCTCCCTTTCCAAATTTTCAACGAAAAAAGGGGGGTGCGGGTGTAAGTAAAGTGCCGTGCCAACTCCCTCACTTTTAAGTACATCCGGGCGTCCTGCCCCTTGTGCGTATGTTAAAACCATTTTTCAATTAAATGATATGCAACAGTTTACAGCGAATTATCTAATAAATCAAATCTAAATTAAGCGCGCCGACACGAAGGCCGTTTTGCTGTCATAGTTGATGGTCATATGGCCTTCGATCTTTGCCAGCGTTTCTTTATCAAACACCAGTTCAAAGAGCTCCGTTAGGGTCGGATCTCTGTTACCATGGGTTTCTGCAGAGGGGATTTGGTTAATGAACAATCCATGATGGGGATGTTCGAACCACTCTTTGAGAATTTGAATAAAAATCGCGTTCTTGTCGAGGTTGGAAACATCAACAAATTGTACGGTACCGTTCAATGCCGGTTTCCCATTTAAAAGGGATAAACCGTGCAATAATTCATTTTTGTGCGCTGCATTTTTCACACGCATCTGCGCGTCTTTCAGTTTTTCTTGTCCTAGAGAGTCGCCGTTAATGCTTTCATGGAGTTTTGCCTCAGGCTCAGATCCTAGGATTAATGAGCTTCCGAGAATCGCCTCATGGCCGTTGCGTATATTGAGATAATCATACTTGCCCCGCAGAACCCCGAGAAATTCATTTATTTTCTCCTTTATTTCTTCCGAGAGTTCCTGGTCATTCAGCATCCCTTCTAAAACCCCCTTCATGCCTGCGATCCCGAATTTCTTTACGGTATCGGGGATCGTCTTTTCAGAAACAACCTCGGTATAGATCTCTTCAAAGGCATGGCGGGTTTCAGGAAGAATGTGTTCTTTTCGATCTCCCGGCCCGTTTGGATTCCCCGATAGATGCGCAAAACGGGATGTGAAATAATCCCAGCTATGCCCGACCAATTGATACATATCTCCAAGCCCCCAGTCCTCAGGCTTCAAAAAAGACCAATCCAGACCATCTTTTGTTTCTATGGGGGAGAAATTGACCGTTCGCTTGTTTACGGGCAACCCGTTTTGGTTGTCTTGGGGAATGTCGATCCCATAAGTTGTTGTCTGTTCCGCCCCCTCAAAAAAAGTCGGGAGAATCCGCCCCTTGAAGTGGGATGAGAGCCTGGGATAAACGGCAGGCTTTCCGCATTCGAGAAAGAATTTAGAGATCGCATGCCCTGGATCTCGGAACACAATGGTCCCTTGGCTGAAACCTTGATTTTTTGACACGGCAAAATAAAGCATATACCACATGAGGGGAGCGATCTCTTTTTTTCGCTCTTCAGGTGGAATGGAAAACGCCTTTCCATTTTGGATTTTTTCGACGAGGAATTTACCTTGCTCAATGAATTTTTTCACATCGTCAATCTTATAAGCCGGGCACCTATCATGAGCAAAGTCTGCAAACTGTTCCATTGTTGTCGGTTTCTCAAGATGGACAAAATCTTCTTCGACTTGTTCTATCTTCCTACAAGAGTTGAGTTTTTCGTCGGATTCCCATTTCCACTGCAGATTTTCTTTTGTTAATTGCGTGATGCGCTGTTCGCGAGCATCGACATCACAAGTAAGCTCAGCAATGCGAGCTGTAAGTTTGGTTTCATTGGCCATGTGAGATTTTATTTTCTCTTGCATGTTCCGGAGAGCCCGAAACGCGGTCAAGTGCGTTGTCCTCAATAGTTCCATCATGTCATAATGGAGATGCTGATTGGTTTTTTCATCACTGCCTTCAAGAGCAGCTTTAAAGTCTTGTTGGAGCAGACGGATTTGATCGCTTTCCAAAGCTTTTGAATAGATTTTCTCCAGATTGTTTTGATAAGTAGTTAAGCTTTCGATTTTCGTTTTCGTTTCTACAAAATGCCCTTCGAGGCTAAAAAACCGTTTTCTTCCTAATTCCACATCATTTTCCCCTAAAAGGCGGAAGAAAGATTCTTTCATGCGATAGGGGAATTCGTTAAATTCTGCATGAGCCTGTTCGATTTGCTCTTTTTCAAAAGCCCTGCACACAACCCCGACCATCGCCAATTCGACAGCGTAGGCTTTTTGAAAAGGAGTAGAGACACATTGAAGACTTAAGTTATAGAAAGACAATCTTCCAAAATCGCCGTAGTCTGGTCTCTTCTTCACTTTCCATAGAGCGCCGAACACTTCACCGGCAGAGCTTCCTTGACCATCGGGAACATAGCTCTTAAATTCCTCAAGAGCTTTCTTTTCTTCTCCACAGCGGAACGCATTTGCAATCGAGCGCAAAACTTTTACCAGGTTTAGACCGTTCTTTTTTTCCAATCTCAGGAGAAATGCTGACTCAATTTTTCTTATTCTCTCGATAACGTCGTTTAAAGAATCGCAGATATCTTCTTGATCCTGGACGTCCTCGTTTGTCAAAGCTGCTAATTGTTTATAGAATTCGATTTGATTTTTTTGAAACTGCTCGATGTACTCAGGCGTCGGTTTTTTATCGCCCATTCCTATTTCTAAATTGGAGAGAGAGGTTTGAAAACGTACGATGCAATTTTTTACTGACATAACGCACCTTAAAAAATAATTTTTTCGAAAATTTTAACTTATTTAAGGGAATTTTTTCTATGAAAAAGAAATAGTTATAACATGAATCAAGGAGAAAGACTGGGCAAGCCTTTTTAATTAAGAAGAAGAAAAACCCTCTTCGGCTTCGACTTGATCTGCATCACTATCTACATCACTAAAGTAAAATTCTTTGTTGAGTATTTTGTTCAATTCCAATTTCAATTGCAGATTTTCTATTTGTAATTGGGATATTTCCTGGCAGCGGACATCTAACATAGAGGTAAGGAGAATATTCCGATCCAGGAGTATGCGGTCTACGGCTACGCTAGCATTCACCTTCTGTTGCAAAATTGCGAGGGCCTGAAAAGCGGTCAAGTGGGTTGTTCTCAACAGTTCCATCATCTCCATGTGGGGTTTTTGATTATTTTCTTCCCTCCCTTCAAGAACAGCTTTCATATCTTGGTGAAGTATCCTGATCTGATCGCTATCGCAAGCCTCTGAATAGGTTTTCTCCAGCTTGTTTTGAAAAGCAGTTAAGCATTGGATTTTTGTTTTCGTTTCTACATAAGACGAAAAGCGCTTTCTTCCTAATTCCACATCGTTTTCCGCTAAAAGAAGGAAAATAGGTTCTTTCATACGATAGGGCAATGCGTTAAATTCTGCATGAGCCTCTTCAATCTGCCCTTTTTCAAAAGCCTTGCACACTACCCCGACCATCGCCAATTCGATCGCAAATGCTTTTTGAGAAGGTGTAGAAACCCATTCAGGATTCGAATTGTAGAAACACTATCTTCCAAAATCGCCGTAATCAGGCCTCTTCTTTACTTTCCATAAAGCCCCAAAAACTTCCCCGGCAAGGCTTCCTTCACCATCGGGAACACACCTCTTAAATTCCTCAAGGGCTTTGTTTTCTTCCCCGTAGCGCAGGGAATTTGCAATCGAGCGCAAAACTTTTACCAGGAATGGATCGTTCTTTTCTTCTAATGCGTGGAGAATTTTTGACTCAATTTTTCTTGTTCTCTCGATAATGCCCTTTAAAGAATTGCAAATATCCCCAAGCACCTGGGCGTTTAATAAACTGTAGGTATCTCCAAGAACTTGGACGACGCCGCCGGTCAAAGTTGTTAATTTTTGATAGAATTCGATCTGGTTTTTTTGAAATTCCATAATGAACTCAGCCGTTGGTGTTTTATCGCCCAATGTCATTTCAAAAAGGCTGATAGAATCTTGGAAAGCATGTACGCAATTCTTTATTGACATCATTCGCCTCAAATAATTTTTGCAAAAATTTTAAATTATTTCAGGGTAGTTTTTCAATGAAAAAAAATAGTATACACATCGTGATTCAACAAAAAATTGAAGCGCTCAAATTGAAGTTTTCTACAACTTTCAAATGTCAGCAGTATAGTGATTACGATTCAAGGAGAAAAAGCAGCGAAAGCTTCATCGTTCTCTGCAGCTGCATTCGAGTTTGCATGCATTGGCGAGTAGTTGGCGAATTGAGCGATTTCTTTCCGATAGGTTAAATTGACGCTTCCCACAGCTCCATGCCGGTTTTTGGCCACGATCAACTCACATTGGCCTGGCTTATCATAAGGATCATAATAATCTCGCCGGAGCAAGAAAATGACGATGTCGCTATCTTGCTCCAGTGAGCCCGATTCTCTCAAGTCGCTCATCATCGGGCGGTGGCCTTGCCTTTCTTCGACTTTGCGGGAGAGTTGGGAAAGACAGAGGATCGGTAGGTTCAACTCACGGGCAAGTGTTTTCATCATGCGGGAAATTTCAGAAATTTCATTCTGTCTGTTTTCGACATTGCGCGAGAGGCCAGCCCCGGAGATGAGCTGAAGATAATCGACGATCAGGAGTTGAATGTTGTGGCTTTCTTTCATGCGGCGTGCGCGTGCGCGGAGATCGGTAATTTTCAACCCTGGCTGATCGTCGATGATGACTGAGGCTTTCATCATCCCATTCACGGCGGCGTTGATACGCTGGTATTCGACGCCATTGATCGATCCGGTGCGGATTTTATCCGATTCAACTTCAGACTGACTACAGATCATTCGATGGAGGAGTTGTTCGGCGGTCATTTCTAAAGAAAAAATGCCAACGGGAAGGGAGTTTTTAAAGGCAACATTTTCGGCAATATTCAGCGCAAGAGCCGTTTTCCCCATGGCAGGTCGCGCGGCCAGGATCATCAGATTCGATGCTCCGAGGCCGTTGATCATTTTATCTAAATCCACAAAATGGGTAGGAATACCTGTAATCCCAAGATCTTCGGGGCCTTTCTTTTTAAAACGCTCTTGCCGATCCTGGAGCTCTTTCAGATAAGGCAGTTGAGATGCTGACTTGATGCCCGATAAAAGATCTTTGATCAAAACGCCGGCACTGGAATTCGCGGATTGGCTGATGAGAAAAAATTTTGCTTGAGCGTCATCGAGGAGCACATGCACGTCTTCTGGACTATTGAGCGCCTGCCTCTCAATATCTTGGGCCGTGTTGATCATCCTTCGCAAGATCGATTTATCGCGGACAAGTTCGATATATTCTTCAATGTACGCTGAAGTCCCTGCATATTGGGCAAGTGTTGTCAGATAGCCGATGCCGCCAATGGCCTTGAGCTTGTCTTGCCGTTTTAGCTCTTCTCCAATCAAATGCACATCGGCAGGTTTGTCGCTCCGATAAGCGCCTTTCATGGCTTGAAAGATGATTTTATGCTCTGTGAAATAAAAGTCATTTTCGTCAAGGCCATCCGCCCCAATGTTGAGGCTATTGATGCTGGTGAGCATCGAGCCAAGAACAATCATCTCCGATTCTTTCGAGTGGGGGGCGAGTTTTATTTTTTCTTTAGAAACGGCCTCATCGGGCATGGGACACCTGCATGGGAGTAAAGTCCCTGCAGTATTATGAGTTTGGGATATTTAAGCAATTACCACTGATTCGGCAGGTTCAGATCGCCGCCGCCGAGATGCGATGAAGGAGAAGGCTGAAAGCACGGCGCAATCAATGATCTGCCATAAGCGCATCTTTCAAAGGTCGCGTATAGCTTTCCTCCATCCTTATGAAGAATCAAGCCGTAAACGGCTGAAAGCTCTAATCCTAAATAAATGATCGGGGAAAAGGCCACTCTGAGCAAGTCTTTGCCGGCTGCGCAAAGTCGAGCCTCAAAAGAATAACCGTGGTTATTGTCCGGGTGCCAAAAATGGGAGAAAGTCACTAATTTGGCGATCCGATTGGCAGCGTTGAGCACCAGGCCTACGGCATGCACAATTGGGGTGGCCGAAGCGAGCGCCAAACATTTTAATCTTTTGATTTTTGGAGAATCATTAAAATACACATCCCCATTGCTTTTGTCGGTGATATAAAATCCTGATTCTTCCCATTGGTTGAAAGGCCTGAAATGGGAAAGATGGACGGGATGACAATCGGATTCATCAACCCCATTTGTAATGATTTTTCCGTATCCTTCGAAAATGTTTTTCGTAGCATTTGTAAAAAAACGAACAACCATTTTAAAACCCGCAATTTTGAGAGTACTTTAATTGTAACCGGATTAAAAAGCCCTGAGAGGATGTCTGCCAAGTGAGGTTCTGTCGATTTTTCGGTTCTTTTGAGCCGATTTTCGAATTCTTTTTGCAGGAGTAGTATACCAGGTTGATACTACCCCTGCAAAAAGAATTCGAAAATCGGCCAAAATAATCCAAAAACTCGACGAACCCTCACTTTGTAGACATCCTCTGAGAATCCAGGGCTTCAGGGGATTCGGAAAGAGAGGGATTTGAACCCTCGGTACCCGTTTAGCGGGTACGCGTCCTTAGCAGGGACGTGCCTTCGGCCACTCAGCCATCTTTCCAAGAAAGGTTTAAGACAAAGAGAGGAAGTTTACCGGCTTGGGTTTTTCTGGGCAAGGTTTGATGTAAATGTTTAAATATTAGCAAGATGAGAATTTTGCTTGTAGGGCGAGCGGTTAAATCAATTTTTATGGATTTATTTTAATGAAATAGCAGTATATAATTTAATATTACCATTTTACAAATAAATAAAAAGGAGTAATTATGTCAATTAACGCAAATGTTAATACTAAACCCGTCTTGAAGCTTAGTCAAAACCCAATAGAAGAAAGTAGCAAAACATTATTTGAAAAGTTTACTAATCCATGGAATGCGGCAAACATCCCTTTAAACGAGCAGGGAACAGTTACCGCTGTATTTGAAAAAAATGCGCCGAAATTAGTTGTAGAGGGCCGTTATCCCATTGACTCATCCCATTTCGACGCTGCGCTTCTAAGCAAAATTGTCGATCCCACCGGCAAGCTCAAATCGTTGATCGAAGAGGGGAAAATTATTCAAATTAAGGGAAATTGCACTGTTGATCAGGCTCAAGTGATCCTTTTGGACGACACCAACCACCTCGACAGGGAGTTGCAACCGCTGATTCGAGGAGAGGTAGCAAATGCATTGAAAGGCACAGAAAATGTTTATCTTTGCGAAGCCCATCCCTCCAGTAAAATTGTTTTCAGCCAACATGAGATTGAAAATGTATTCGCTCCTAATCTCAAACTCAATGAACCAGGAACAAAAGATTATCTGTCAGGATGGGATGATGCTCAAGTCTACAAACAAACGAAAAAATCTATCGTTCAAGGTTATCAACAAATTAATCTTTCAGGGCTCAACTCCGGCAATATAGCAAACATGAATATGGCCTTAAATGGATTGGTGGATTTATTGAGTGTCGTTAGAGAAGATGGGCATTTGAGAACAGTCTCGCTATGGAAAACAACGGAAGAAAAACACAAAGTATTCCCAAACGCAAAAATCCTTATCTTTGGCGGCAAGGGGCATCTGGAAGAAAAATGGCTGCATGAACAGCTTGCTGAGCATGGGCTGCGTTATGTCGAGATTACGCCTATGAAAGCTCCCGAAGTCTCAACAGCTCAGGTGCAAGATTACTATGGTGTTAACAAACATTCGATTTGGGGACACAAAAAGCCGAATTAAGTTCTGATGCTTTTTCCTCTTAGCTCGACTTTGTAACTTTTTGGGCCCGAAGGCCTCGAAATATTTACTCTCAGCCGTTCGACCCATGGGTCGAACGGCTGAGAGTAAATAGGCGAGGCAGGCGGGCCCAAAAAGTTGCAAAGTCGAGCTTAGAGCAATAATTTTTAGCCGATGCAGATTTTGCCTCGGCTATTGTGTTATTCGCCCGCGCATAGCTGTTCCATAATAGTCTCCAAAACATCATTTTGAATGAAACGCTGTGTGATCCGTCTTCGCTGGTCAATATATTTTTTTCTTAATCGCTTGGTTTCTACTAGTTCCGGATCAGCCGCAAAACCAGGAAGGCGCATATAGTTTAAAGAGATCCTTCCTTCACTGGAAAAGGACTTCAAACATGCATTGAGAGCATCGAGTTCTTCTTCAATGCATTTGTATCCCTGAGATGGTTTGATTCTTTTTTTCCTGATTCCGGTTCCCCTCATTAAAATTTCATTTCTTTTTTGGAATAGCTCGGCATTATTTTTTCCGTAACCCAATAAGATCCCAATCAAATCAGCACGATCGCCTATAGGAGTATTGTGCAACGACCGCTTTTCAACAATCAACTCTAAGAGTTTGTCAGGGCTGATTTCTTGGCCAAATACTTCTGCAAATTTCATGAGATGATTTTGAGTGGTTATTCGAAAAGAGTCCTTGTTGATTAGTGTAATTTCGCAATACCCCTGCTCCTTATTTTCATAAAAAAGGAAGATGTGTTTTTGAGAAGGAAAGAGGTTGGCATATTTGGACCAAATCATATATCCCTCTGCAGAGGTGTGGAATAATTCTTCTTTGTCCAAATCAAAGAATTCAATGCTTATTGGCTTATCTCCAAATAATGTATAGGCAAATTCATAGAAGAAGCACAGATTGCGAAAAAATTTATCTAAAATTTCGCGATCCTTCATAGGGATCGTTGAAATAACTTGCTTGGCCCTTTCTTTGGGGAGCAATGCAAATCCATCCTGAGGGGATGTGAACAAAATGGTGCAAAAAAAAATGACTGAAAAATGGATAGCTACTGGGAAATAGACCATGTGCATGCTCTGCATTTCCAATCGACCCCCCTTAAATTACAGAAACGGCAAGTTGGATTCCTGCATTGCCATTCGTACCATGCGCAATTGCCGCTTTCGGCAGCTAGAAAAATATAATAACCCTTATCATCCCAATATAGAGCTGGAGTTAATATAACAAAATCGTCAGTCGTTACATAAATTTTATTGTCCGAGCACTCGACTTGATCTATATTCACGTACATTTTTTCAAGGGTTGAAACAATTTCCGCTGAGCATTTTTCACTTGAAGAAGCATAAGAAATTGCAGAATGGACAAGGCATGCCATAGCCATCAAACCTATCATTAGTCGTCGAGCCATAAGATTTCCTCCAAAATTGGGAAAAGTGTTTCATAATACTCGCGAAGAATTTTTTGGCAAAATTCAAAATATTTCATCCGTCTTTCGGCGGAAACCCGGCCCTTAGGGACCGGGTATTTCAAAAACAATGTTGGGCCGAGTACGAAGCTCGGCCCCAACTTAATCCCAGGCCTTAAGGCTGGGTTCACTCCACGCTGTGCGATTGGAGGCGTTTGCCGTTCAGGGCGTTCCAGTGACTAGTGTGGATGGAGCCGTCAGGGTTTTGGACGACGATGCAATGGACAGGAAGATAAATATCTGTCGTTTTGCGGATGGCGAACTCGTTGCCGAATGCGGCCCGGGTGATTTTTTCGATTTGGGAAAGAGAATAGCGGGAAGAGATCTTTTCTGATTTGCGCTGGGGCTTAGTCACGAGACGTTCATCGAGCTTTGTGGCGGGCGTGATTTTGAGTTTGGGATTCTCGAGATGGAGGCGATACCGGTTGCCTGTCTGCACGATGAGTTTTTTTCTGCGACAGCTTTCGATCCAAGAATCGAGAACTTCATTATCGACATGCAGCGTTTTGGAAAGGGCTTCACGGTCGGCTGTTCCCCCTTTATACGCTAAGGTGTTGATGATCCTGAACTCATGGAGATCGGTGTTGGCATTGATGCAATCCCCGAATCCATGAGTCTTTTCCCATTGTTTCGTGTCGATCACCATTTCCCCATCGATGAGGTCCCATAGGATCACCCCTTCCCGAGTTTTTTTCTCGGAAATGGCATATTTGACCTCGAGTAAAAGGTAGGGATAAAATTTCATCGAGGGTTCAAGATATCTATGACGGTTGTCTTTGAGAAGCTGCTTCCGATTAGCGTCCATGATCTGGTTTGCCGAATACCGCATTTCGAGGGTATTGAAAGAACCTGTATTTAGGAGTTCTTCAACTTTATTTTTTAGTTGGGGCTTGGTGTCGGTAAGATACCAGAGTCCATAACAAGCCGCCGCCAACGTGAATAAGCTAAAAAGAAAGCGCATAGGTTTTGACCCACTCTCTCTCGATTCTGCCTGTTTGGAATTTTTTTTGGAAGGTTGGTGGTAAAGACTTTCCAAAAATGACCTATAAAAGATACTCTTATTGAGAATTTAAAATTCTACGATGAGACCCTCTTAGGCTCTTGTGCAGATCCTACGCTCTATAATTTACATTATTTTCTTATTGACGGTTGCTAGCTGCAAAAAAAATGACACCAAGCGGTCGAAATGCATTTACGATCATCGAGTTTTTTCAGAAATCGCAACGAAAGCTGTTCATGACGAAAGCCAATTCTTGCAATTCAAACACGATCCTTTCTTTAATCTCCTTTGGGAAAATCTTACGTTTGAAGAAGGTGAATATTGGCTGCAAAAGATCGTTGAATGTTCCCCTGACCTTAAAACGCATTTTGATCAATTCCGCATTGTCGATTCGGTTGGTTCTCCAAGGGTATTTTATTATGGCGAGGCGGGTCTTTTTTCTCCGTCTACATTGCGTTTAATCGCTTTAACAGGGGAATTGAGAGAAAAGCTGGAAAATTGTGAAAATACCCATTTCGTTCAAATTGGAGCTGGGCTTGGAAGCTGGTGCAAGATGATTTACGATGCGTACGGTTTTGAGAGCTATACAATGATCGACCTTCCCGAACAATTGGAATTAGCGAAAAAATGCCTGGAGAAGTGGGGAATAAGAAACGTTAAATTTTATACGCCCGAGGGACTGCCCAACGGAGTTGTTTACGGCACTGTTATTTCCGATATGAGTTTTTCGGAGTTTAACCGGTCTTATCAGAAATTGCTATTGGCTAAAGTCATTCTATGTTCAGATTCCGGTTTCATTTTAGGGCATGAATTTCCTAAACATTTCGGAGTGATCTCTATGAATTTTGACGAGCTACGCGGAATGTTGGATCAGAAAAAGAATTTATGCGAACTATATAAACCGTCTGAAGATGAAGGCGGGTATTTTATTTGCTGGAAAAAAGGAGGTAGAGCGGAAACATGAGCCGATTTCGTAACATATTTATCGTATTTTGCTTATTATTCACATCGCTGGCCGCTGAAGAGGCTTTCCAGTTCAAAGGGGTACATTTTTTAGCCAGCTATTGCGATTGCGATTTGCAGGCGTTGACTGAACTGGACAAACTCGCTGATGCCATGAAAAGTGCAGTGGAAAAAAGCGGCGCGACCGTTTTAGAAATTTCCAGCTGGACCTTTCCTCCCGATGGACTGACAATGGTCTTGTTGCTTTCCGAAAGCCATGCCAGCATTCATACTTATCCTGAATATGGATCTTGTTTTGTAGATTTGTTTACCTGCGGTGAAAAATGTTCTGCAGATAAATTCGATACAGCTTTGCGTGAATATTTGAAACCGAAAGCGGTGAACCTGCGTACGCTTATCCGTAATGAAGCGATTCAAGAGAAACAATAATAATGCTTTTTCAAGACCGGCGAGATGCGGGAAGACAGCTTGTCCCAAGCTTGTGCAAGTATAAAGGTCAAACGGATGTGGTTGTGCTAGGACTTGCCAGGGGAGGCGTTGTCACCGCCCACGAAGTGGCTTCGGGACTTGGCGCGGCTTTAAATGTCGTTGTTGTCCGCAAAATCGGCGCGCCCGGCAACGAAGAGCTCGCTTTGGGGGCAATTGCTGAGCATAGTGAAGGGATTTTTAACGAACAGCTGATCGGTGTCCTCGGTGTTTCTCAAGAACATCTAAAGAAAGAAGTGGGACGGCAAAGAAAAATTCTTAATGACCGCCTTGAACTTTATCGAGGAAGCATATCCGCTCCTTCGATCAAGGGAAAGATTGTCATTTTAGTCGATGACGGCATAGCTACAGGTGCCAGCATGCGGGTGGCCATCAAATCGGTGAGGGATGCCGGAGCAAAAAAAATTGTGCTGGCTGTTCCTGTCGCAGCGCCGGATTCTTTGCGCAAGATGCAAAAGGAGGTAGACGAGGTGGTCTGTCTGTTGTCCCCTGTTTTCTTTGAGGCTGTGGGGGGATTTTATAAGCAATTTGAGCAGACGTCAGATCAGGAAGTCATCCATCTGCTTGCGAGTCACAAAATCGCATCTTCATAAAGACACTCTCCTATAAAAATTTCTTTTGATAAATGAATGCGCTTGTCTTAAAAAAATAGGGCGCCCATAAAATGCTTTATGCTTTTTAATTTAAACTCAAAAGCAAGAAAAATGTATGGCTATAGCTAGTATTCCCTTTCAGCAAAATTCTCCCTTATTTGGCATGCCTTCCGAAATTCTGACAACAATCACCGCGGACACTAACCCTCAAGTTCTCGATACCTTGCTTTGCACTTGCCATCAATGGAATCAAATTGTTAGTCCCGATTTGAATTGGAAGCATCTGCTTCACTCCCACTTTCCACTTAATCGTTTCTCAGAGAAAAGCGAAAATTTTCAGAAAATTTACAATGATATAGCTCGAAGAGAACTGAACCTCTTGAACAGGATCTTTTCTTTAAAGACGATTTGGAAAAAAACGAGTAATTTAATTCAAGCCAGAAGTCTAGCCATTTTCGATGAAACGCTCTTTTATGACTTTGAAGAAAGTGAATATATCAGGATGGTGGATTTAAACAATACGAAGTTATTTGCTGCGCTTCTAAGACATACAGGCACTGTTCGCGCTCTCTCTGCGGCAGAAAGAAGGCTTTGTGTTTGTTGCTCGGGGGCTCCAATCAAGATCTGGGATATAAAAACCGAAACCTGCACAGACACTATCCAGAACCAAATCACTGATGTCATCACTGTTGCTATTTCTGGTGAGAAAGTCTTTTATGCCAATAACACAACAATCAAAGTCTATGATTTAATCAAAAAAACCCACATCGATACACTTGATATAAACAAGCTCGATAAAGGGTTAAAGGAAATCTCGGGAAACATTGTTGTCTACGAAGACATGCTTTTTTTGATTCCTAGTCAATCGCGTGAAATCAAGATGATTGATTTAATCACCAATAACTTCATAGGGACTTTCGAGGGAGAGGAAGAGAATGTCAGCTCTATTGCCATTGACGGTAGATGGCAAAAACTTTTTTCCCGTTCCTGGGACACCAGTGTGATTAAGGCCTGGGATATAGGAACAAAAAAATGCATCGCCACTTTTAAAGGAGACGTAAAAGAGGGTTTTAGCCTTGTCGCTTCCAACGCAGAACTATTCTATACCGAATGCAACGGGATCACGCGCATGGATTTTAAAGCTGTGCATAGCGAGATTTTTAGAGAACTTGCGGACATGTTAGACAGCGGTTCCGAAGATTCCGTGAAGCAAGCCATGGAGCGCTTCTTAAGAATGCCCAAGGGTGGGAGAAATATTATCTGCGCCAAGCTCTATGAAATTCTTAAAAACTCAACTCCGATTCAAAACGATGAGTTGAAGTGGGCAGAGGATGCTTTTCGCGATCGGAATGGACAGAGCTCCACTCCTTCACAAAAATCGCAAGCGATTCGGAAGGCGTATAGGCAGTGAAATTCGGAGCCTTCCCTCCCGATCTTGGTTATTCCCACTTGAAAGAGGGGGAATTAAGAGCCTGTTTGCAGTAAACTTCTTTGAAGGCTTTTTGAAATTCTATTTCGTTCAGACGTACACTAGCTTTGCCTCCGTATTCAGAACGTAGCGCAGGGGGAATAATGATTCCTCTGATCGTCATTTCCTTTTCTAGCATCCGGTCGTGGAAAACGGTCTTGTCGCCTTGGTATTCAACAACGACAAATCCAGATTTAGCATTGACTAATTTCATCGTATGATCCTTGTGAGAGTAAATAAAAGTGGTCCCGAGAACGCTCAGGATGATAAATAACGGTAATATTTTATTAAATCTCTTCATCCGTCCTCCGGCGGAAACCCGGCCCTTAAGGGCCGGGTATTTCAAAAACAATGTTAGGCCGAGTACGAAGCTCGGCCCCAACTTAATCCCAGGCCTTAAGGCCTGGTTCACCCGTCCTCCGGCGGAAACCCGGCCCTTAAGGGCCGGGTATTTCAAAAACAATGTTGGGCCGAGTACGAAGCTCGGCCCCAACTTAATCCCAGGCCTTAAGGCCTTGGTTCACTAGAGCCTCAGGTGCTCAAAGGGAGCAAGGGATTCAGTGTTCTTAAAATGGAGCAGATCGAGGATTTCTTGAGTGGTCATGGGGCTTAAGGCTCGCTCCTTTCCTTCTTCATAAGAAAGAATAGAAAAACGGAGATCGATCTCTCCCGCCGTCATCCCCTCTCTTTGCGCTAATTCTTTTAAGATTTCTACACGTTCTTTAAAAGCTTCTTTGCAGTCGGCGAGTTCGAAATCATCCATGCGGTTTAAAATCTGTTCGATGGGGAGATGGGCGATTTTGTTTTTAATTTCATTGGAAAGGGGCGCTATGGCGTTCGGCAGCCAGGCTAAAATATTGACATATTCCGAATTCTTTTCAGGGAAAGAAAGTCCGTTGTCGATTTTTTTAATTCCGTAAATCTTTTTTCCGTTTTCATCGGTCCGTTTGACATAGCTGAGGAAATTGGCTCCATGGCCGTCATTATCATAAGTGAGCCAAAGGAAGAGGCAGACTTCTTCAAAGTCTGCTTGATCAAATTGGGAAGCGATCTCTTCATCGGAAAGTTCTTTCTGATAAAAAGAATGGAGCAATTCGATCAGGTCTTGAGAATCAGGGATGAACTCTTGAATGGAGGCAAGTTTTTCCTTGTCGGGGAAGCCGGCTTCGTTGAAAAATTTTTCTAGATCGGTCCCGTCGATCCATTGCGTGAAATCGTAAAAACCCTTATTGGCGATAACCCCCATCGTTGCCTTGGGAGTGACCCCTTCAATGCCTGCCAGAGAAGCCATTTCGGAACAAAAAGCGTCCGTCTGCGCCGAGCGGTATAAAGGGATCCCTTCCCGGACGCGATGGTTGTAGTCATTAAATATAGAGCCAAATTCTTTCCGGTTATTGACGCACAAAATATCTTCATCGACAGGTTTGACAATAAAGCGGGACTCGCCCTGGCTGTTGGTAAGAAAATAGGCGCCGCCTGCGCCGGATGGGTTGGGAATGAGTTTCCCATCCATGAGCATCTGATCGATCGGGTTGTAAAATTCTTTGTCATTATCCTTTAGTGCATCGACAAAAGGAATCCAATGCTCTTTTTGCCTGCGGAGTTCTTCCCGACGGTCAGCGATTGTCTGATAAAAACGTCCTTCTTCTTTCAGACGTTCGTGTTCATATAAAAATATGCCGAAATGCAGAGTATCGATGGAAATGAGTGTTGGGCCCGGAGAGTCTGTCGAAAATAAGCTGCTGCTCGATTCATCGGTTATTGAGGAGGTTTGTGTAGCGCCGTCGAGCAACTTCCTAATCATTTCTTTGATATATAAAATGGCAGAAATGAAAGGTTGTTTTTTCAGAGGCTCCTTTTCAATAGAATAAACAGGAAAATTATTGTTAATGGGATCTATTTCCATAAATTCCAAGATTAATATGAAATATTAATGTTTTAGAGAATAAAAATGAATGAAAAATTAATTTTTATGAAAATAAAAATTTTAAGGGAGTCACCGCGGGGAATCTCGTTTTTCCCAAGTGATCCATCGACTTGGTATCACTTTTTTACTCTGTTTTTCCAGTCTTGAAGACAGCTTAAAAGAGTGGAATAAAAAAGATTTCGGATGTGCGGGTCGCGATTTTGATAGATGAAGCCAATACAGGTAATCCCATGGGCATTGACATGTGTGCAGGACAAGTCTTGTGTAGGGATCTTGAGTTTGAGCATCAAAGAAAAAAGCTCTTCTTTAATCGCACCAAAAGGGGATGCGGCCATTGTCAGCAATTGCTCCGTTTCGAATTCTCCCTTTAGAAAGAAGAATTCTTTCTTATAATCGGCATTTAACGCTTCCTGCATCAGGGAAAACAGATTTTTTAAAGAACGGGGCACGATTAACGTTTGCCCTAGCGGGGGGGTAATCGAATAAAAAAAGTTTTCCAGCAAAAAATCATGATTGGAAGAAGTCTCATGGATCAAACTCCGAAGTTCCTGGAACACTTCTTGCTGTTTGGACAGGATTCCACCGTTAAAATCCCGGATTCCGTGGAAGATGTTGTTCAATTCACAAGAGACAAATTGGCGGGCTTTAAATAAGTCGATCGTATAGTCTTTTCGCAAAAATTGTTTTTTTTCCAGAGAAACTTTGAAGACATTAGCTTCCTTAGGATACCGTTTTCGCAATAGTCCAACAGTTTTGACCTCCAGATCCGTGAGTTGCAGTTCTGAAGCGGTTTTGGCCACTATCTCCATGAGAGAGAGGGCTTCATCGTGCAGGATGCGTAAAAGAATCACTGTAAATTGCAGGTGCTGCTCGGTTTGCGCGTTGAAGGAGATGATGACTTGGGGGAGGTCGTTCAAATATTTCAATTGCTGGCTGAGCAAAAAAATATTGCGCATGATCTCTTCTTCATTGCGAGGCATCAACACGGGGTGCAGGACACTCTCTACGCTTTCCTTCAACGCGTGGGGAAGGTTTTTTTTCAATTCCTTCATTTCATGCAATCTAAAAGGTGTGCCGTCCTTTTTCTCAATTTCTAAATAAAATACTCGGATGGGATCATGGCTGCGCCGATCGAGGATGAGCGAATTATCTACTCTACAGACGTCAGGTAGGCAATAGGAGATCGCTTCTAAAATGTGGCGTTCTTCGAAAATTTCATTTTCACTCAATACATTCATCGCGCCAATGATTCCGATCACCTGTTTCCTCGGGTTTAGAAAAACCTTCATGAGTTTTAAACTCAAGTGCCGTTCATCAGGAGCATCGATACAGTCTCGGATGAGGGTCTTGCGAAACAGGTATTGATAAGAGATCAATCTGCTCACATGGCGAAGGTCTCTTAATCCTGTGAATTTTTCGCTGAAAAGTAGAAGGGAATTTTTAATCTCATGGAAAATATCGCGGGCGAAAATTTTCGGGTGCTTTTCGACGTAAGGAGAGAAGTATGCTTGGAGTTGTTGCATTTTGTCTTCAGCGCTGACTTGCAGCCAAAGATTTTGCATTTGGTCAAAGACATTATTTTCCAGACTTTTCATAGGCCGAGAGAGGACGGAAGCGATATTTTCCTCAATCATTGATTTTTTTTGTTCCGGAGAGAGTTTTTTTGTCGAAATGACGTTGCGGGCATGGCGGACAGCGTGGATGCTTAAGCGTGCGTCTCTTTCGACATTTTCCTGATTGCTTTTTGCTATAGAAAGTTGTTGGTCGTTTTCGATGTCTAGAAGAACTTGGTGGAAAAAAAGATTTTGCTCTTGGCAGGAAATAAAATTGAATTTGAGGGACCGCACAGAACTGATGTTTAAGAACTTTCCAGGGACCAGCCATCGAGACAGAGTATCGCAAAGATAGCGGCCGACACCATGAGTGAACTCAGAATGGCACAGTAGACTGACGCATAGTGTGCAAGGCGCCCGTTCAGGACTGTTCCATACAAGTAGGGGCAGCGTATCGCAAAAAGCGCCTACTTTTTCTTGAATTTTCTGCGCATCTCTTCCTATCGACAAGGCAAAAATGAGATCCTGGGGAAGAATCGTGCGCAGGATTTGTTCGATAAAAGTGATATAGCCGTCGAACTCAAGATGGCTAATGCCCCGTGAAGAATAGGAGGGGGTGATCAAATGGTGTGTTTTTTCAGTCTCCAGCGCATGCCTTGAGAAAACCCTGTGATGTTTCCGCAATGCTGTATTCATCATAAGCGCTTCCTATTTTCAATAGAGAGTTTTTCAAAAACGAGATCGCCAACGGGGGTCATTCCAACCTCACCTAAATGAGGTTGTACAATGTAAGGCATTTCCCAGTGATAGATCGGGCAGATGGGCATTTCGCTTAAGAAAATTCCTTCCGCTTTTTCTAAAATTTCAAAACGTTTGAGCCCATTTTCATAGAAAGAGGCTTCGAGCAGGCGGATATATTCTTCGTTCTCCCAATTCGGATAATTCTTTGCGTTTGCCTTGATTTTAAAACGCTCGAGGATATTCATCTGGTCGTTGTATTGAGCAAGCCAGAGGCTTTGCGCGAAGGAATAATTCCGTTTAATCAACTTATCCATCAAAACTTTATGATCGAGATTTTCAATTTTTATCCTTAAGCCTAAGGCATGGAACCATTGCTGCTGGACAGCCTGTGCAATTTTATGGTTAAGTTCAGTTGTGCTATAAAAATAAGTCACATCTTTGAAGGCCTCTCTGGTGATCCCCATTTCTTTCATGCCCTCTTCCAACAGTGCCTTAGCTTGCGAATAGTCCGCATCTTTAAAAAAAGCATGATTGCGGTTGTTTTTCAAAACGGGGGGCACCGCGTTCAATGCGGGCGTTTCTCCCATCTGAGTGATATTTTTAACAATGGATTCCCGATCGATAGCATACGCAAAAGCTTTCCGGATTTTTACGTTATTAAATGGGGCTTTATCGACATTGAAAGTGATCATCGTCGTTCCTCCGACAGGATGCCGCATGACCCGCCCTTTTTTCTTGAGCGTCGGCAAAGCATCGACAGGCAAAGGGGATAACGGCTCGCCGATCATGTCGAGTTGTCCATTTTCAAACATTTGCAAAGTGGTCATCTCATTGTCGATCATGCTGAAATGAATCAGGTCGGGAATGACTCGGGTTTGATCCCAGTACAACGGGTTTTTTTCGACAACGATCTCATTGTTGTGTCTCCATTCTTTCAAAATGAACGGCCCATTGCAAACATAGTGCTCCCCTGCATGATGCGCCCAATCAGGGTAGCGTTCATCGTTTTGACGGTTAACAGGGAAAAAGACGCAAAAAGCGATGAGATCCAGAAAATAAGGGGTAGGCTTTTCTAAAGTGATGACCAAAGTTTTATCGTCTTTAGCGGCGACGCCCACTTCGCACAAAGGGACTTTTCCTTTTTTGGCGGCTTCCGCATTTTTGATAGGATAAAGCAGGTGGGCATTGAGACTGGGGAAGGAAGGATCGAGAATATCCTTCCATGCTTTTTCAAAATCAAACGCCGTGACCGGCGCTCCATCCGACCACAAAGAATCTCTCAAGACGAAAGTATAAATGGTTCCATCTTTAGAAATATCAAAAGTCTTTGCCTGCGCGGAAGTAATCGAGTTGTCGGGATTTAATTTGACGAGACCCTCGAAGAGCAGAAAGTGCATATGCGAAGAAATGACATCTCCCCCTTTACGCGGATCCAGAGTGGCGGGTTCATTCTTTAGATTCAGGTGAATGCATTGCGTTTGCGCCGGGGCGGTGATGACTTTCTTTTGGCAGGAAGCTCCGAGCAAGGCGAGGACTGCAAACAAAATCGGGATCAACCTTCTCATAAACATCCTCCAAAAAACAACCGGTTTGTCAACATAGGTAAACCTAAGAATATTTGTAAATAATAAAGATCCGGTTCAGTTTTTCTAAAATGCTGCGCATTTCACCATCCATTGAAATCCGATATAAAAATAAATGTGCGTTTTTTTTGTTGCTAATAATGAAATTTGTGGTTATAATTATATTAAATAAAAATTGGATTACTATGACTCAAATTGTTTCTAGTTCGAGTTCTTCAACGACATCGTCGATTATCTCTGTGTTGAAAACTCCAGAGAGTCGATATAACCCCTTAAGCGTCAGCGTATTAAACGGCTTTGAAGCTGAGGTCAGTCAGTTTGTGCAAAAGCATCTCACCGTTTCCAATTCTGCGTTGTCTGCGGAAGCGAAAAAAGACGCTGAGCGCCTTGTCGAAATTTCCTCAAGAACTCTGCAAGAATGTAAAGCGAGACAACTTTCTCTAGAATGGTTGTCGCAACCGATTGAACGTGGCCAAGCGAATTTAATTTGTTCAGAACTTCCCTCTGCTTTTTACAACGGAGTTAATTTTCGTCTCGAAAGGCCCCAGATGGGCCATTATGGAGAAACTTATTATCAAGTCTCTCTTGATGTTGCCACACTGCGTCTTCATCCGGCGCAAATGGCGAACTTTCCTGAATCGGTTCGGAATGCGGCAGGCGATGTTAGGGAAAAAAAATTTGAGTTTTTCCTTTCTGCTGAAACCACGAGCGGTTTGAGACAACATGTAAAAGAAAAAAAACTTCCGCATGTGTTCAACCTGATGTTGCATGGCTGGGCCCATCCTTGTTATGAAAAAGGCAAAGATTCCACCGAAATGGTTGACATAGGAGTGTATGAGCCCGAGGGTGTTTATCCTATCCAAACACCTTCTGGAATCAGTTTTCATCACCAAAAAGAATTACCTGTCATCTGCCATCCAAAAGATGGAAGAACCGGTCTTTCCCCAAACAATGCTCACATTGGGATCAATGAAAATGCGCTTTTCTCTAGTTTTTGGCTTGTAGCAAAGCTGAAGGATCGTGTCCTTATTGCTAAACAGGTCCTGTTCAATGAATTTTTTATTGTGGATCGAAAGAATCTGATGTGGGGAGCTTTTAACAACGCGTCAACAGTGAATGAAGCTTTTCAAAATTTGAGAATGAGCTGCCCAGTGATCATGAAATCTCTTCTGGATGCTGCTGAGAGTTATGAAAGCGGCAGTCCTGAGGCGGACAAAATTTTTGATCAACTTTTCGATAGTTTTAAAAATTCTGCGTACCATGAAACTTGGCAACAAACTTGGAAGAACAAAGAGCTTCCTCCTCCGCATGCGGATTTCGGGTGCGCCGCTTTTCATGGTCATCCAAGCCTTGATCCTCAATATCGCTGCAACTCCCGACAAAAAGCAGCTATCCTTCGTGCCGTAGCCTCTAAATTTGAAGCTGATTACGAGCGGCTTGTTGATGGAATCGAATCTGTTTTCGCTCCTCCGAAATTTATCCTCCCGCTTTCAGAAGAGCAGAGGAAAAAAGAGCAGCTTCTCAATCCTATTGTCGAGGCCTTTAAGAATGGGGAATCGGAAAAGGGGTTGCAACTATTCGGACAATTAGATCCATCATACAAACAGAACATTTATAATTGTGTTTGGCGGCATTTTGACTGTCCGCGTAATTTTGCAGGCGATTTTGGCGCGGCATCTTTTTATGCAAGCCCAGAGTTAAAAGTTGAAAGACAGTGCGACAATGCCAAGCGCGCTAAAATGATTCTTTACTATCTGCATTCCCTCTAATTGTAAAAATGACCCAGTTTTTACTGCGCCAGTTTTTGCCATCGCGTCGATTTTGTTAAGTTATTTACTGCGATTGATATTAAACACTTTGAGTGCAGGAAGGCGTAGGTCGCAATGGAATGGGCGCTTCGCCTGCAGGCAGATTGACCTGATGCTGTTCGGGATGCCAGGCAGGTGTAGAAGAAACTACAAGGATCATATTTCCTTCCCAATAATATTTTTCTCCCCGTGGAATATAGACAACGTCGCCGCATGAAAGGACAACTTTAGCAGTCTCTGTAAAAAGTTTTCCCGACCCCTTAAGAATATAACCTATTTCACTAGATTTGTGATTAATGGCATAACCTTAATCTGGATATCTGTGAGTGATTTCTACAAGAGCAACATTTATCTCGGAATTTTGCATCGGGTATTCATACGCAATGCAATTAGAAGAATTTTCTTGCTTTACAGCTGCCTCAAGATTGACGTATACCATCTAACCCTCGTTATTAAGGATACTCTGGATACCATCGCTTACTGCCAAGTTGTTCGTCAATATCCAAATGCATAGCAAAGAGTGCTGAAAGCCTTTGAACCTCCCTCGCCTAAAGGGGAGGGGGGGTCAACACTCCAATTCAGAAGGCATTTCTAATGCCCCGATGGCAGCAAAAGGAAAAAACTAGATGATGATTGATACAAGCGGTATATCAGGTTAATTTCGATTATAATACAAATCTTCGAAAATAAGTTGCATTTGAGCGCGTAACAGTACCCCAAATTTAATCACCACGGGAAGTTTAATTCTTCCTGCAAGGGCGACGCAGTTACATTCTGTGGGTATCTTTGCGTTAAAGCGGCGTCAAAGACTTTTCGAAGCCTTTCAACAGGATATAGAATATGGTCAAGACACCTCTTTGTCTCCAGACCGCTTTTAGCTTCCAATTCCAACTGAATAACCTGAAATCGAACCTGTTGGTAGTAGGCTTCTTTCTTTTCCCCATCAAAAGACTTCCCTTTGTTTAACCAGCTTTCTTCCGCTTTAGCAATTTGTGAGAACACAATTTTTGCCATTTGATGGCGTGGTGGGTCTTTTGCATCCATTTGTATATTCGTTATCTTTGCTTCTTTGGGACTCTCTGAAGGTTTTTTCGGTGCAAAGGGAGCAAGATCGACACCCATTTGCCGAAGCGATGCAGATAATCCACTATTGCCTTCATGTACTTTTCGTTTATCGCGCTCATACTCGGCGTTATGCGTTTGAAGCGACTGCCAAGAGGCCTCAAACTTTTCAATCCCTGCATTGATGAAAGTTGCAATATGAGCAAAGTCTTTCTTCAAACGGAGCATTTCATTTACATCTGCACGCAATTGATCGACAAAAGCGCGAATTTGCGATTTACAATGTACCCGCATTCCTTGAGGAAGTTTGTCTGCTTTTGCAAGCCAATCTATTTCAGCGAGTTCAATCTGTTCCTTCACTGCAAGTAGAGGAGTGATTGCCTGAGAAATTTCTAGAATTGGAAACTCAATTCTACCTGTAGAGGGTGATAGAGATGCTGTCATAAAAAAGCTCCTTGGGTTGCGAAATAGTTTAAAAGGGTTCCTGTGTGATTCTCAAACAAAATCGGAGAGACTCTCTTAGTTATTTATTGGAATTTTAAAAACCTGATATTTGATTTGTTCATTATAACCTGTTTTTAATTCGATGGAGGGATTTCCATACCGCTTAGTCAGTACACGCAGCAAATCGTCATTAATGATTAGAGTATTAAGTTGTAGTATTGAAGCCTGATTTGTTTTTGCGATTTCTTTAAAGTGATCCATGACCGTCAAGATATTAGACAAACGGCCTTTAGTCACAAAAAGTAAATCGACTTCAATTTTGAATGTCGCATTTGTTCCTCGGGTCATCCATCCATCCAACACGTAAAATTTTTCGGTAAATAAAGTTGAGTTCATGCCAATATCTTCGGGAACTATCTTCGTCCGTTCAGTAATGATTCTACTTTTGAAGTAGGCCGGTGGAGGAGGGGAAAGGATAGTGACATCATCACGTGATAAAACAACATTCAAGGGAACCTGCGGCAAACGGGAAGGGGCCGCTTTCGCAGTCTTTTCAACGACAGGGGATGCTGCTGCAGAGGCCTCTGCCGCCCCGCCCTTTTGGAGTAATTGCTTGACTCCTTTGAGAGCAAGCGATTGGGCACCATAACCCACCGTTGCAGTGGCGAGCACTCCCACATTCTTCACATATTGTTTCGCTATCTCTTTAGCTTCCTCTGGAGCATATCCGTATTGCTCCACCAACACCTCTGCCAGTGTCGTCCCTTCACATGTTTGCAAGTAGCCGATGGCTTGCTTAACAATCTCTTTTGTGCCTGTTGCATCCAGCACTGCTTTTCCAGCCTTGCCAGCGAGATCCAAAGTGCTCTTACAGGCTTGCTTGCTGGTTTCGGTCACAGAGCAGGCAGCTTTTGCCGCACCCACAACGGCTTCCCCTGTTGCCTTCACGAGATTTCCGGCGACCTGAACATCCAACAAATGATCCCGCATATCCATCTCCTGTAAGTCTTTAGCCAAGACTTGGCGGCGTGAAAGGGGAGTGGATTTTGAGGAGGGAGTAAAGGAAGTAAACTGAAAGCTGGTTCCACGGATTTGACTCGCAAGGGCTGCGTTGTGTGCTAAAGAGCCTTCTTTGCCCCGCTCATATTCCCCGCTGTGGGTATAGAGCGCATTTAAGGCCAAGTTGTACTTTTCGATGTGGCTGCGCATTTCTGAACAGATCTGCAGCGTATCGAGGTTTAAAGCTCTCATCCGTTCGAGCTGCGCTCGCAGATCGTTAACAAATGCGCGCACTTGGTTCTTATAAGTGCCTTGCTTGTGAAGGGGTTGATGATCCGCTCGCGACAACGAATCTTTTTCAAATGCCTCAATTTGGTCTCTGGGAGATTGTGAAGAGGCTGCAAGCGTGGAGAGGTCCACGGGCTGGGAATCGATGTAGAACGTACGGATGGGTTGTGTCATAAGGATTCTCCAGTTAAAAGACGAAGTTGAGTGAAACAGGGTATTTGGGATTCATAAAGTGGATGCTTGTTCCGGGATAATAGGAAGATACAGCCCAAGTCACTCCTATAGAAAGTGCCAATAGCACTGCACTCTTTAAAAGAGACTCAGAGTATTCCTGTTTTTTCTGTTCGATGGATTGCTCAAGGCGATTCGTTGAGATCCGCAAGTCGAGATCGGCCTTGCTCTGCTCATCAATCTCTGTGCGCACCTGCCGACGTTCTCTTTGCAAAACCACAAGATTTTTTTTCAATTCTTCCTGCCTTTCCTGCTGGCGCCTGACAGCAGAAAAAAGTTTTTCTTTTTGGCGTGGCACATCGGCTTCCATCTGTTTGATGGCAGCGGCAAGAGGGGCAATAGCCGCACGGAAGCGTTCGCCGATTGCCGCCAAATTTTCGTTTTGGCGCGCTTCCATTTGCCGAAGCTTGCTCATCAGCTCTTGAATCCCCGGCATCTGCTGCTCTTCTTCCCGGAGGCGTTGCGCTCGCAGGGCATTGAGCATGCGCAATTGTTCTTCGATATTTTCAGGGATGATAGGAGGCGCAGGTGGAGAGGGTTTTGCGTCATAGATGCGCTGTGAAAAAAGAACAGAATTGGGATTAGTTGCTTTGGCGACCATGAACCGCACAATACGAGGGGGGAGTTCTCCAAAGAGCTGGGGAGGATAGGGCCTTTCGATGTGGATCGGGTCTGCAAGGAGATTTTCAAGCTGCCCCTTATAAAGACGAATCGCCTCGTTGAGATCGGGCATGACCTCACCGCGCACAGGAGGTCTCACAAACCGCTGAAACTCCTCGAGCCAAACCGCAATGAGGTCCGCAACGGGCCCCACATTGCGCTCTGTTAAATGGGATTGTTGCAATTCGTCGCGGATCTCTGCGAGTTCAGCTTGAATTCTTCTTCGAAGAACAAATGAATCGGCAGTCGGGTTAAATTGCCCCGGATTGACCGAGGGTTGTACGGGCGGAATAGCCATTAATTTCTCCTGGACGAATGGACAGAGATCGATCTGCATATGCGGGCGCCCGCGTCGGTCACAAAAGAATTTAACGGATCTTCCCGCGTGGCTCTCTCGTGTTTCTGTTTCAGCTGTTCAAATTTTCCTTTCAGGATGGCATATTGTCTTTTCATGGTGCTTAAGAGGTTTTTTGCTTGCAAAAGGTCGCTTTCACTTCCTGCTTTTGCCTCTTCCAGCTCAAGAATGGAGTGCGTCAGGTGGTCGAGCTGGTTGCGCGCGGGGCCATTGGGATCATTTTGCTGCATCGCTTGAAGCATCGAGGTAAGGACGCCCACGACACTCTCTATTCTTTGGAGCAACGCCTCCTCAATTTCTGCCTGTTCAGCGGCGTACTCTTCCATTTCTTTGTTAAGCTCATTTTTCAGCGCTTCTTGAGGAGAGTATCCCTCTTCGCGGGCCATGTGATACGCGATGTCGTTCTGAAGATCGACTCGAAAAATATCGGGATCCACTGGAAACATATTTAAACCTTGTTTAAGACCCTTTCCGCATCCTTTAAAGTTTGCTCCAAAGTAATTCCATGGAGCTGCAATAAGTCGGCAATCCCTTTCATCTCTTTCATGTGTTCCCGATATTCGAGGAAGAGGTGCGTCACACTCTTTGTCAGCGCCTCCATCCCCTGGTAAACTTGCTCCGTCGAAAGATTCGTCGCCTCTTGGACCTCGATCATCTCATTCTGAATGGTATTAAATCCCGTCATCAATTCATCATTGATGGTGTTGCCTTGTAGATACAATTGATCCCGCAGCTGTTGAAAAAACTCCTTCATCTTTCCAATCTGAACGAGATATTTTTTATCGAGCTCCCTTTGTCGGTATTGGGCAATAAACGGTTCTGCAGGACGTTGCTTGGGTAAAACCTCTGTAAGATGCTCTTTCACCCCTGTATGAAATTTCAACCAGGTCAGCTGAGCCTTACTGCTCAGTCCAGCGTGGAACATGAGAGCCTCCACCCTGAAATACAAAGCGCATAGATACATTCCGGATTGAATCTTCTCCTGATCCGTAGGCTTCTTGGCCTTATACTGCTTAAAAAACTGAGCTTCCCACTCCGCAAAGTTCTTTTGCATCGATTGCTGCATAGAAGGGGGAAGCGTTTGGCACGCTTTCTTCATTTCCGCAAGCATCGCTTTGAGTTTTTCTTCATCGGCATTGGCATTTTTTTAAAGGCGCATTTGCCTTTGAGCGACTCTAAGAGTTTGGCTATATCGGTAAGGCGATGTCGATCTTGATAAAGATGAATGATATCATACAGATCCCGAGGACGAGCCCGTTCCGCAAGAGCACGCAGTTTCTCGGCAAAAATCTCTTCATACGAATAGCTCAAAATTTGTGGTTCAATGCTCGGCCGATCAGAATAGTCATGAAAAACCGCTCGCTTTTCAGGCTTGAGCACAATTTTTTCATTAGCTGTAAGATCAAGTTTAATAGAAGGATAGGGAACGGGCTGTTTCAAAGGACCTCGGTACGATAGCTTGCCTTGCACTGACAGGCTGCGATGAGGGTCTAAGGAGATCAGATTTTCAGGAATTTCAATCCCTGACTGCTCATAGACCCATTGCGCGATCTCTTCTAAGATAGGCCTGAGTATCTGTTCTTTTATTTGCTGAGAATCCAGCAGAGTGAAGTCCAAATCTTCCGAAAATCGGTACCGATTAAAAAAGCATTTTTTAAGGCATGTGCCACCTTTAAAAACCCATGAATCCCTCGTTTGAGGATGATTTAGGATGCCGATCAGCATCCATCCCAAAACATAATCTTTCTCGATGGTAGAAGATTGTAATCCAAACTCTTTTGCTTTTCGTGAAATTTCGAATTTATTGATCATTAAATCCCTCAGGAATCCATAATTTCCATTTTTTGATGAGACGCTCCCCCTTGGATGAAGGATCTAATTGTGAATTTCCTTCGCTAAGACGTTCTAGACAATATGTAATCCAATTGGCTTCTTTTGGTTTTATTTTTGATAAAATAAATCCTAGTCTTTTGAATATTGTCTTGTTTTTCATGTTGTCTGCATATTGAGTTAGCATGTTTAAATCGCAATTGTTTGAGGATAGATATTGCTGGAAAAAATCAATTACAGAACGAATCCCTCCTCCAATGGAAGGATCATCCAACATATCTGTGATCGTTTTGTGAGGATCGGATACTTGTACTTTCGCTTGATCTTTCCAGATGGTCTTGAGTCCAAACATTTTGTCGGGCGCTGTTTTCTTTATCAAAAATGCTAATCCTGCAACGGACTGTTCTTTCTGATTTAGGCGTCGAGATGTAAAGACGATGGTCGATTCGAAAATCTGTTCGGTGAGACCCCAATGCTGGGCAGCAGACCACCCCCCGATATAGCAAGGAGAAAAGATTTGAGAGGCTATTACCCATGGATCGAGGAGGCCGCCGTCGGGAGTTTCAGCAGCTACATCTACTGGGAAATATAGTCCCCGCCTGACTCTTCGCAGCCAGCCATTTTTTGCCCATGAGGACAGGTATAGCCTTGCCCGCTCTCTTGAGACGTTTAATGTTTCTGCTACCAAACTTACTGATATACAACCTTTTGAATTGCGAAGCACGTCTGAAAGTCTCTTGCGAGATAATTTGCCCAACCCTGCCAACTCATCCATGGTATGGTACATCCAATGCGTTAATCATATTTGAAAAGGTAGTTTATCCATGATTTAGATGTACCATAAGGGTATATTTTAACCAAAGAAAATAGTCTTCTAAGTTACTTTTAGTGATTTCAATATACCTCCATTGGCTTGGGAGGGGTGTACGACCTCATCCTAGAATCCTAGACCACTTCCAGTTCTTGCAGGAGAGCTTTTAGGCGAACCAGGACGGAGGCCAAAGACACGAAGTGCTTTGTCCCCGACATGTGAATTGTTTAATCCTTCGTCGCGAGCAGGAACTCGAGGTTGTTGTTGGTCTTATTGAGACGGCGGATCAAGAGGTTCATCGCATTGAGCGGAGAGAGATCTCCCAAGGCTTGCCGCATGAGGTAGACCTTTTCGAGCTCATCGGGGTGGTAGAGGAGCTCTTCTTTGCGGGTGCCGCTCTTCATGATATCGATGGCGGGCCATACGCGACGTTCGATTCATATAAAACGAGCGATAATCTGATTGCATATCAAACCCATCGATTTGCACAAGAATTAGTTTGTGTGGATTAATATTGATTTTAAATGTCTGTAGATAAAAAATATCCTGTTCAAAATACCCAGGAGAAGAAATATGGTATCAAGTGCTGCAAGTATTAATTTTACGCAGGAATCTAAACTGGATTCACTGTGGTATGAGTATTTTCCACATCTCAAGGATGCTTTTACAAATTCTATATTTGGAGTCTTCAATAGAATAATTACACTTCCGAAACGTTTTTATTATTGTCTGAATCCCGCGAAACGGGTCGAGGATTTCCAAAGCCGTTTTGAACTTACCCATGCAAGGGTTGACAGTGAGAACGATCCTTTATGTTATCTCGACGGAAATGTCCCGCCAAAGGAAAATTTACATTACATTATCGATCGCGTTGATGAATTAGCTAAGGGAATGGCTATACACAAGAAAATCAGGATCTTCCCCTCTCGAGAAGGGGCTGGCGCTTTGGGGACATTTTTTTCAAAAGAAGTAGTTGTCTATATTAATAAAGAAATAGCTTGTCGGCCAAGAGAAGACATTGATTTTGCACTAGCACATGAATTGACTCATGTAAGTCACAATCATTTTTTAATAGAATCTTTGCTTAAGACTTCCATTCTCGCCTCGGAAGTTTTGGGAACAATCTTCTTGTCGCCATTGATTATTCCCGTCATTGAATTCTTCGCTTCTCCTCTGGAAAATTTTGGTCATCGAATCAGAGAAACCGATGCAGATCAAACAGCATTAAAAATTCTGAATACAAATAGAGGAGCAATAAGTTACTTTTCGAATCGAATGAATTATTTCAAATCGTTAAAAGGGGGACTATGGTGTCCACCCGAAAAAAAGGGGTATATATCCTCCTCTGGAGACAATAGGTTGGACATCCTTCATCCCTCTTTTTCCAAACGGTTGGCCAATGCCCAACTTTTTCAATCAAAAGCGTAATTATCTACCCGCGCCTGAAAAAAGGTGGCAAGATGGGTCTCCGGGGGCACAGCCAATGCGAAGGGGGCAAGGTCTGCGGAGAATGCGAGAAAGTCCGGTGGACCTTCCCACTGGGGCAAGTGAGCTTAGGCGAACCCTGGATTGATTTAGCAAAGCTGCAGCGAGCAAATTGTCACCTTTTTGATGCAGCGGGTAATTAAGGCGCAGTTTTTTTGCTGCGCCATTTCATTAATCCTTCATTGCGAGCAGGAACTCGACGTTGTTGTTGGTCTTCTTGAGACGGCCGATGAGGAGGTTCATCGCATCGAGCGGAGAGAGATCTGCCAAGGCTTGCCGCATCATGTAGACCTTTTCGAGCTCATCGGGGTGGTAGAGGAGCTCTTCTTTGCGGGTGCCGCTCTTCATGATATCGATGGCAGGCCATACGCGACGTTCGGCGAGCCTTCGATCGAGAACAAGCTCCATGTTGCCTGTTCCCTTGAACTCTTCGAAGATGACCTCGTCCATACGGGACCCCGTATCGATCAATGCGGTAGCGATGATCGTGAGGGAGCCACCTTCTTCGATATTGCGTGCAGCGCCGAAAAAGCGTTTCGGTTTATGCAGCGCTCCGGCATCGACACCGCCGGACAGGATTTTCCCTGAATGGGGCTGAACGGTATTGTAGGCGCGGGCCAATCGGGTTAAGTTGTCGAGGAGGATGACTACGTCGTGGCCGTATTCGACAAGGCGGCGTGCCTTTTCGATCGCCATTTCGGCGACTTGGCAGTGCCTTTCGGGTGGCTCGTCAAAAGTTGACGAGACGACTTCCCCTTTGACGCTGCGGATCATGTCCGTGACTTCTTCCGGACGCTCGTCGATCAGCAAGACGATCAGGACAACCTCAGGATGATTAACCGCAATCGCATTGGCGATGTGCTGCATGATGATCGTTTTTCCTGAGCGGGGAGGAGCGACGATGAGAGCTCTCTGCCCTTTACCGATCGGAGAGGTGAGATCCAAGACCCTGGTGGTCATCCTGTCTTTGGTCGTCTCCATCACCAATCGAGAGCTTGGATAAAGCGGGGTCAAGTTTTCGAAAAGAACTCGATCTCGGGCCTTATCGGGATGCGTGTTGTTGATTTTCTCAACTTTCAGCAGGGCGAAGTACTTTTCCTTTTCTTTGGGAGAGCGGATCGTCCCGTACACTGTGTCCCCTTTTTTCAAGTCAAAGCGGCGGATTTGAGCTGGGGAAACGTAAATGTCTTCCGCGGAAGGGAGATAATTGTAGTTCGGAGAACGTAGAAAGCCAAAACCGTCGGGCAGGACTTCCAGGACCCCTTCGCCGACAAGAACCTCTTCGGGTCTTTCAGAGAGGTATTTAACAATTTCGAAGACAATTTGCGACTTGGCAAGGGCGCCGAGATTTTTCAAGCCGAGATTGCGCGCAAAATGATTGAGCTGATCGACGTTCATACGCTGCAGATCGGCAATTTTCGTCACTTTTTCAGTCGGTGGGGGTCTATCCGTTGGCCCTTTTGGGGTCTTGTCATGATCGGGTTCTTGAACATCTTGAACAGTGTCTTCTTGATTCATTGAAAATCAGACTCCTGAGTTAGTTGAGAGTAAATAATTTTAACTTGTGTTTTGAGTTGCTCTATATCGCCGCTGTTATCAATCGTCAAATGGGCTTGGCGGGCTTTTTCTGTGGGCGTCATTTGTCTTATCATCCGTTTTTCAAATTCATCCATGGATTGATCCGTTTGTAGAACAAACCGTTTTTTGCAAAGTTCAGGATCGGCGAGGACGCTGACGATAGCATCAAATCGCCACTGTTCTTTTGCTTCGAAAAGAAGAGGGACTTCAGCCACAAACAGGGGGTGTTTTTTTTCTCGAACGATCTGCTGATATTTTCGCTCAATTTCATTAAATACAGCCGGATGGATGATTTCTTCCAGTGCGCTCAGAAGGTCTGGTTGAGAAAACACTTTAGCGGCGATCTTTTTTCGATCGAATTGTTGACCGCTAATGATGTCTGAACCGAGTAGACTTACGACCTGTTGACCAACAGCAGTTCCTGGAGATAATAATTGGTGGACTACTTCATCAGCGCTTATGACGGAGGCGCCGAGCTCTTTAAAGATTTGGCAGACTGTAGTCTTACCCGCTGCTAACCCACCGGTTACAGCAATTTTCTTAACTTTTAGCATTCTCCCCAATTTTTTCCAATGGAAATATCCACAACAAGAGGGACATTAAGAGAAAAAATTCCCTCCATAATTTCTTTTACTTTATATGCAAGTTCCTGAGCTTCTTCATCGGGGGATTCAAATAATAATTCATCGTGGATCTGCAAGATCATTTTTCCTTTACGAGGATTTTTCTGTAAATAGGCATCAACTTGAATCATCGCCATTTTTATCAAATCGGCAGCGGTGCCTTGTAGAGGGGTGTTGATGGCCAGTCTCTCGGCTGCAGCTCGAATGGCACCGTTTTTGCTGTGGATTTCAGGAATCGGGCGCTGTCTGCCGGTCAGAGTGATTGCTCGGCCGGTTTTTCGGACGCTTTCTTTACAAAAGTTAAGAAATTCTTTCACGTTCGAATACCGCTCGAAGTAGCGGTGGATGAAGGCTTCCGCTTCATCAAATGGAATGCCGATTTGCTGAGATAAGCCGTAGGCTTGCTGGCCGTAAATGATCCCGAAATTCACGGCTTTAGCCTGGTAGCGCATTTGGGAGGAGACTTCTTCAATGGGCACGCCAAAGACAAGTGCAGCCGTGTAAGTGTGGATATCGTCTCCTTCGCGAAATGCTTTGAGAAGGGCAGGATCTTCCGAAAGGTGGGCCAGCAGGCGAAGTTCAATTTGAGAGTAGTCGGCGGCTACAAAGCTGGTATTTTTCTGCTCGGGTAAGAAAGCTTCGCGGATTTTTTTCCCTTCTTCCCCGCGAACGGGAATGTTTTGCAAATTGGGGTTCTGGCAGGAAAGTCTTCCGGTGGCCGCAACCGATTGGTTGAGCGTGCAGTGAATGCGATGGGTCGCAGGATTGATTTGTTCAGGCAATGCATCGACATAAGTAGAACGGAGCTTTTCCAGACTTCTATAGTCGATAATTTTTTTCACGATGGGGGTTTTTTCTTGAAGAGATTCCAGAACGTCGATTGCCGTGGAAAATCCCGTCGTCGTTTTTTTGGGAGGCTTAATCCCCATTTTTTCAAAAAGAATGGCGCTTAGTTGTTTAGGGGAGTTGATGTTGAACTCTTCTCCTGCCATCTCATAGATTTGCTCTTCCAATTCTTTTAATTGCCCTTTCAACTGCTCGGACATTGTGTTCAATTTTTTCACATCGACATAAATACCGTTTCTTTCCATCTGCATCAATATAGGAATCAGTGGCAATTCGATGTGATGGAAAACCGGATTCAATCCCAAAAGTTCTAAATCTTTCTCGAAAAGTCCTTTCAGCCTTAGAGTATAATCGACATCTTCGCAGCAGTATGCCGTGATCTTCTCTAAGGGAACTTCCAGCATGGAGATCTGTTTTTTCCCTTTGCCGATCAGGTCTTCAATAGAAATTTTGACTTCTCCTAACTTTTCTAAGGAAAGGGCATCGAGATTGTGGCGCTGCGTCTGTGGATTGATCAAATAGGAAGCTACAATAGTGTCGAAAGCGATATTTTTGATGTGAATGCCTTCATTGGCCAGGACATGCAGATCGTATTTGATGTTGTGCCCGGTGGATTTGAGGTGGGGGTTCTCAAACAAACGCTTGAGTGCATCGAGAGTACTCCCCCTGTCCAAAGACCCGTTTAAAGGAATGTACCAGGCTTCGCCCGCGCGTAGGCCAATTCCTATGCCGACAACCCTGGCGAGCATGGGGCGGATATCCGTTGTCTCCGTATCGATGCAGATCTCTTTCTCTTTTTCCAGACGTTCCATCAGATCACGAAAAGTCTTTTCGTCGTTGACGAGATGGTATTTCACAGCGATCGGCTCTTTCACCGGACGCCCCTTTGGCTCGGCTTCTTCTTCGACTCCTAATTCGCGCAAAAGGGACATGAAGCGCATTTCATGGTAAAACTCTTTCACCTTTTCCAAATCGGGCGCCTTTAGATGAAAAAACTTTTCCTCTTTGGGAAAAGGAACTTCTGTGTGGATGGTTGCCAATTTTTTGCTTAGCAATGCGATTTCTTTGTCGTTGACGAGCGTTTCTCTTTTTTTTCCGCTTAATTTTTCAGGATGAGCGAGGATTTCCTCCAAAGTGCCTATTTCGTTGAGCAGGGTTACAGCTGTCTTGGGCCCAAATCCTTCAAGCCCCGGAATGTTGTCCGATGCATCTCCAACAATGGCCAGCAAGTCGACGATCTGCTCGGGGAAGACGCCGAATAATCCTTTCACTTTATCCCGATCGATCAGAAGGTTGTCTTTATGAGGGTTCACCACGAAGATATTGTCGGAGACAAGCTGGCAGAAGTCTTTGTCGCTTGTGCATAAAAAAACTTGGACGCCCTTTTTTTCCATCCAAAGGGCAATGCTTCCCATTGTGTCATCTGCTTCCACCCCCGTAACAGATAGATTCGGTATGCCGGCGATTTCACAAAAGCGAATAGCCTGTTCAAGCTGAGGAAAAAGATCCTCCGGCATGCCGGCACGGTGACTCTTGTATTGGCTATAAATCTCGGTGCGCGATTTTTTATTGTCCGGGCCGTCAAAGACGGCAATGAAATAATCGGGTGAAAATTCATTCATCAATTTAAAAATTGAACGGATGAACCCGTAGAGCGCATTGGTCGATTCCCCTTTCGCGTTAGTCATCGGGCCAATGGCATAATAGGAACGGAATAAGAAGTTTACAGCGTCGACAATGTAGATTTTTTCCATGGAATTCTAAAGGGAGGGAGGGCTTACTAACCAGAGTTTTGGGTGCATTTCATAGTTTCTTGCCATATCTTTCGGGCACTTTTTGCAAATTTTTGCGCGTCCATAGGTGCCTCCAGCTATTGAACGCGCCAAAATTCACAAAAATCGCCTCGAATCCACGGCAATCTAATCTATACCGAAATGAACGCGAAATTTGGTTTTTTGCTGCGTCGGGCAGCCACTGCATTTGAGCCCGCCTGCATCGCGCAACTTGTTCAAGTTGCGCTGCTTCGGCGCCGGCGTTTTTCAGGGCGCCTCCTTGCCAAATTTCCAAATTTCGAATTCATTTCGGTATAAACCCAAAAACTCAGGTTACTATTGTGAAGCCATCCCCGGCAAATACATATAAAGGAGCTTACCGCTTAATTCGGAACTCATAAAAGCGTTGATTTGAAACTGATGCGTGATTTTACCAGTGAGCAACGAGAATTTTTCCCTGGTGAGTTCGGCGAAGAAGGGGAGCATCGGTTCAATCGTCATGACTTGGTAATGCATATCTTCCGGAATTTTTGCTTCTTTGACAAGCTCAGCAACGGCCATAGTGTAATTGGCATCCGCGGCATCGATATAACCATTCTCCAGCGCTTGTTTGCCTACGAAAACTTGCGCTCCATATTCATTGACAAGTTTATCGCGGTTTAAGTTTGGACGGCCTGCTGTTACGATAGTTAAAAAACGGTCGTAGAGGGCGGCAGTGATATTTCTTAGGCAATCATCTTCGTTCGGCTGCCAGGGCCTAAAGGGATTAAGCATATCTTTGTCCTTGCCTTGAGTAAGGGTCAAGGATTGAACTCCGTATTTATCCATGAGTCCGGAAAAATTAAACGCGGGCCCCAAAATAACTCCGACAGAACCGATGACGCTGGAAGGAGATGCAAAGATTTTATCAGCCGCAGAAGCAATATACATGCCCCCCGAAGCGCACAACCCGTCGATATAGGCATAAACCGGCACTTGGTATTTTTTCTTATAGTCCATAAGCAAGCGATAAATACCGTCCGAGTCATCGACAGTCCCTCCCGGCGTGTTAATATTCAAAAGAATTGCTTTCACACGGTCCGGCCCAAGCATTCCTTCCCGTGAATCGAAGAGGCAATTTTGAATTTTTTCCGTGGTCAAATCTCTTGTGCCTATTACGCCGACAATATCGAGTTTCAGAATCACAGGACTGCTGCCCGAAAGAAGGTCGCGATTGCCCTCGGCGTCGGGGGAAATCATTAAACTGCTTTTTGGGGGATAAATGTCGGGAGAGGTGAACATCATCAGAACAAAAAAGATGAGCAGTACTCCGATTAAAACGCCGAAAATGCCGGCAAAACACTTGCAAAACGTCCGGACGGCGGCAACGAGGATCGATTCTTTAGCGACTTGCATGATGGCTCCCAAAAATCCAATGCGTGATATAACAGAATCTTAAAAGAGAACCTGATTTTGAGCTAGATAATATACTGTTGGCGGTTAAAATTTTTTATAACCTTCAAGTGTCAACAGTATAGTACAGCTTTTAGTTACACCCCATGCTCCCTTTTTGCTGGCAGAAAAATGCCCCTGCTTGAGAAACTGAGGTGTTAATAACGTGGGTAAATCAGCATGGATACTTTGTCTTCTTCGGTGGCAGATAGGGTTTGGTTTTTTGAGATTGTGATCGGCATTCTCGTTCTGCTAGCCGTTAATTATCTTTTTAAAAGAATTATTAAACATATCCGCCATCGTTCGCTTTCAGTCACGCACGATTGGAAGGAAAAAATCGATCAAATCCTTTTTCTGCCTTTTCAAATTTTATTATGGATTTTGGGACTAACACTCATCATCGATGTTTTGGGGCGGCAGTTTGAATTTTCGTTTTTTGAAAATTATATTCACGGTTTTCGCAGTACAGGCTTTGCACTCTGCGGGGCATGGATCCTGCTCCGGTGGAAGACAATCCTCCAGCGGGATGTTTTGAATAAAGACCATCTTCATCGAAAGGTCGATTCCGGATTTGTCGATATTGCCGGAAAAATTTCATCGATAATCATTATCGCTGTTTCTTTGATGATCGTTCTTCAAATCTGGGGGTTGAACGTGAGTCCTCTGATTGCATTCGGTGGAATCGGCACAGCAGCCATTGGTTTTGCGGGAAAAGATGTGATCGCAAATTTTTGCAGCGGACTCATGCTTTACGTTAACCGCCCTTTTGTCGTCGGCGATTCTATTTTCTTGCCTGACCAGAAATTGGAAGGGCAAATCGAAGAAATCAGTTGGTATTTGACCACTGTCCGGGATAAGGAAAAGAGGCCCGTCTACCTGCCCAATTCGATTTTTTCGCAGGCCCAAGTCATTAACGTCTCGCGGATGACCCATCGCCGCATCGAAGAGACAATAGGTGTGCGCTATGAAGATTTTTTCCGCGTTCCTGAACTTGTGGATAAGATTAAAGCTGTGCTCGCCGGTAATCTGGATATCGACCCGCATCTTCCCATTCTTGTTGTTCTAAAAAGTTTTAATCACTTTGCTTTGGATTTGTACATCGACGCTTATACGCTGCAAACACGCTATGAAAAATACTTGCTGGTCAAACATGAGCTCTTGATTGCAGTGTATAAAGTGTTATTGGAGGCCGGAGCGGAAATGCCCATGCCGATGCTTGCTATTTCGGGTAAAATGAGTGGAGAAACTGCCTCTCTTTATGGAAGATCCCTTCCTACTGTTACTGGAGGCCCCTAAGAGCCTGTCCACGGATTTTAGCCACGCCTTGACCTAGTGCCCCGTTTCAGAAATTTTTGGAATAATTTCTGCGTCAAAGCCGATATAATCGACGATCGCAAGTTGATCCGTATTGAATTAATACGGATCAACTTGCGAAGCCTGCGGTCGTCGATTCTAGCGAGCTTTCACGCTAGAAATTATCTCAAAAATTTTTGAAACGGGCACTAGTTATTTAACTGTATTCTGTGGCGCCGAATTAGATCCTAAAGAAAAAATCATCGAAAATCAAAATAACAAAATCAGTAGACAGATTTTTAAGGGGCAACCAACCCTCGGAAAAATAACTTGCATTTCAGCTGCGTTAAATAGCGCCGTTTTCACGCGCTCAATGCATTTCATTTTCGAGGATTGAAATTATGCAATGGGTCTATTCTTTTTGATCTGCCAGAGCTCGATGAAGGCAAGTAGTCCAAAAAGAATAAAGATGCAGTAAAAATAGCTTGGGAAAGTATATCCAAGCGTAAGACCGATAAGGACCAGAAATTGAAGGGCCGTCGTCACCTTTCCCCAGCGGATAGAGGTAAACCGATAGCTCTCCCAATGTCCGGTTAGACTAAGATAAATCCCAAAGAAGACCAAAAAGAAATCACGAGAGATCATCGCGCAGCCTTGCCACAAATGAATTTTTCTTTCCAAAAATAGAATTGTCAATGCAAAAAAGACAAAGAATTTGTCCATGGCAGGATCTAAGATGGCGCCAAACCGTGTAACTGCTTTGCAGCGCCGCGCCAAATAGCCATCAACGCTGTCGGTTAGCATCGCCAACAGGATTGCAAGGATACGAAATGACGTGTTTTCTATTAGAAATAGAAAAGCCAGGGGAGCTCTGAGAAAGGATAGGCCGTTGTGTAAAGTTAGCATTTGCACTATGCGTTGGAAAAACTAATTCGTCGGTAGATTTCTCTTCCGAGTCTTCTTTCTACTTTTATACCAAATGATACTAATTACCGTCACACTGAAAGCAGCAAAAATCAGCAGGTTGAACGTTTTGAGATAATGCCAAATCAGTTCGTAGTTTTGGCTGAGGGTGAAAAATAAATAAAAACATGTGCTGCACCACAACGAACAGGCAAGCGCATCCATCAAGATAAATTTACCAAAGGGCACTTTGCTTATCCCTGACGACATGAAGATGCAATTACGCACGCCAAAGGGAATGAACCGGCCTATGACAAGGGTCCAAAGACCGTATTTGTCATAAAAATGTTTCATTTTTTGAAGACGCTGAGGGCTCAGTAATTTTGAAAAGAACTTTTTCTTGCCCAGAGCTGACCCTATCAGCCGACCGAGCCAATAAGCGCACATGGCTGAAAAATAGCATCCGAATAAGACGCTGGAAAAAAGAATCCAAGTGTTTTCGGGAATAATCGTTGCCGCCAAAATAGCGGCTCCAAGCATCATCACATCTATGCTAAATGGAATATTGAAACCCGCTAAAATGATCGCAATAAAGATATACCAGTGAGCATGATGAGCATGGGTTGCGATGATTTGATTCAAATGTTCCATACTAAAATGTATAACATATCGGATAATAAAACGTGGAGTCCGTTTTTTTTGAACTAAACAAAAATACATAACAGCATATAGATTGATGACATGGACGGCAAGAAATTTTTTCTAAGGACTTCAAAGACAATCGCTTTGAGCAGCGCCCTACTGATCGGAGTTGTTCTGATTATCGCGGCAATAGGAAAAATTTTTTTCCCTATCGAATCCCTTAAAACTTTTGAACGGTTTGTCGGGGTTTTTGAAATTTTATTTTTCTTGGCGATTTTTTTCTTCAGGAACAAATGGAAGACATGGCTTGCGGCTATCGTCATCTTTGGCGCTTGGGGAGGATATGCCCTTTTTTGGGTAAACGTAAGGCTTCCGTGCAATTGTATGGGTGCAATGGTGCCCGTGCCGACATATCTCTCGCTTGTATTGGATCTATTGTTTTACGTGGGGTGTTTGGCGGTGGGAGCCCTTCTCGGCGCAAAGAAGACAAATGTTTATTTAAGCCTGATATGCAGCCTGTTTGCTGGTCTCGTCGGATTTGCATTAGGGGATTTTCTATGGGCTCAATTATTTAAAGTTTAATTTGCAAACGACACGCCGCCGAAAACACGAGAAGGTCCGGTGGACCTGCGCAGTGCAAAGCAGGTGAGCTGAAGCGAACCGGGCTGAGGTATCAAAGGCGATTGTACGCGGCAAAGAGTTATGCAATTGGCTCTTTATTTAGAGTCGGCCATCACAGGCTGAAGAACAGGCTGGACCTCTTCGTCAGGGTCTTTGAGGGTTTCCTGATGGGAGACGAGTGCATTGAACTGTTTGCCCAGCGCACGGACTGCTGCGATCCAACCTGCGATGACGAACAAAAGCAACGCTGCGACATAAGGAGTGCTGAGTGCGATGGTGCCAAACACCATAAGCAGACCCGTGTGGATCACGGACCCGCCTGATTTTCCGATGCGCGAACCGACGCCGTCGATCGCCGCTTTTCCTTTTAGTTTGCACTCTTTGCTCAAAGGAATGAAGGCGAGCTCTTTTGTCGCGTCAAACAGGGTAAATTTCGAGGCTCGAGCAAGGCAGTTCTGCATTGATCCGAAAAAGACACAAAGGGCAAGCGGGGTCATACCAAACCAGGAAGCAAAGGAAGCGAAGCTGGAGTCTTTAAAGAAGAAAAAGAAAAAGAATCCTATGCCCGTAATTAACAGGATCATCGGAGAAATGAGCGCATTTGTGGTCCAATTGAATTTGCGGATAATCGAACTGGAAATGAATACGCTGATCACTGTCGCCAAAATGCCTATCCAGGTCAAGACTTGTCCCATATAAGCATTGAAATCGGATGGATTAGGATAGAGCTGTTTGACCTGATCTTTCCACACAACCTCAACGAGATTCAGGGCGAAATTATACATGACAACGATGACTGCAATGCAAATTAAATATTTTGATTTTGTGAGGTAAGCGAAATTTTTACGCAGCCCCATTTTTACTTCCTCATTCCCGCTGTTCATTTTTTGGTAAGAAGGAGAATTATATCCTTGGCCTTGATTATGGATATACCGGAAGAGCACCATGCACAATACCCCAGCAAGCACAAAAACCCCGCATAAAAGAAAGACTGTTTGATCCCAAGCAGTCGCCCCAAACGGGAGGGAAGGGTGAAAAGTATTTTGAGACAACGATGTCGAGAACGATCCAGCGACAACTCCCGAAAGATTAATGCCGATTCCCAAGAGGCCATAATAGCGCTTGGCGTCTTTGACGTTAGTCACGTCATTGGCAAACCCCCAAGCGATAACGGTCATGATGATGGTGCTCCACATTTCGGCCATGATGTAGAACAAAGTAAATGTCCAATTGCGGAAGATAGCGACAAATCCTTGCAAGCCCCGGGGAAGCATTTCCTGGATCCGATCGCAAAATGCATGGGGATGGAGCACTCCTTGAAAAGGATAAAGGAAGAACATGAAGAGCAGGAAAAAAACGATAAATATGCCCATCATGGCGTAAAAAATTCTTTCCCTGGATAGGCGATTTGAAACGCGTGTGAATATAAAAGTAAAAAGGAGCGCCATCGGGACGATCGCCCAAACTTTTAAATAGGGCAGGGCTTCTGCTCCGGAATAGGGAGCGGTCACGACAAGTGTGTCCTTGGTCCCACGCAATAGGCTATAGTTGAATCCGACGAGAAAAAAGATTAGAAGAAGAGGAATGAACTTTTTCAGCTCATGGCGATAGATCGGCCAAATGAACGCTCGAAGTCTACCAAAACCCGCCGTAGAAGACATACCCCGCCTTGGTTGCAGAGGAGCAAAAATTAGAAAGAAGAGGATTTAAATCTTATTATTATTTGGCCTCTTTCCTCTGTCTCATAGCCCCAATGATCTCAAAGAATCCCCTTATTATAGGGTTTTTAGCTTATTTGACAACGAATAAGCGTCCAGGGTTTATAGATTAAAGTTACAGTTTTAGTGCCCACGTAAACTAATTTTAAAAATACACAAACAACCTGAATAACGGGAATTTGACAAGAAGGCCCTTCGGCCCCGTTGCAAAAATTTTTGTAACGGGGCGCTAGCTTGAGGCGGGGCAGACTCACTTAAATAAGTTGGGGGATTGAGATGGGCTCAAGTCAGTGGGCTACCGACGCCATCAAAAAAACCGATTCTTCAGGTTGTTTGTGTAGCCTGTCGTCATACATTTAATTTTTTTCTGACAAGAGTCTCTAAGGACAATCTGATAATGCATCAATTCCTGGCAGATGCCCATATTCAATAAATTCTAATGAGGCCCCGCCGCCGGTCGAAAGATGGGAAAAGGAAGAACCCAATCCGCATTTATTGATGGCGGAGACGGAATCTCCTCCTCCAACGACAGTAATTGCATTAAGGGAAGAAATTATTTTAGCAATTTCTTCCGTCCCTTTAGCAAAATGGGGAAATTCGAATACGCCAAGCGGGCCGTTCCAGAAAATAACAGCGGCCTTTTGCAGGGCTTTTTTCCATTCCTTGAGGGTTTGAGGCCCTATGTCCATTCCCTGCCATCCGTGAGGGATGCCTTGAGAAGATGGAATGCATTGCGTTTTGGCATCGTCGCGGAAAGCATCGGCGATAATAAGATCTTTAGGTAGCCAATAGGGCACTTTTTTTTCGCCGCATGTTTTTAAAAATTCGACAGCCGCGGGGATCTGATCGTCTTCGTGAATGGAATTGCCTATCTTAATGTTTTGAGCGAGGAAAAATGTAAAAGTCATTCCCCCCCCAATAAAAATTCCGTCCGCTTTAGAGATCAACGATTTGAGAACGCCCATTTTTGTCGAGATTTTCGCTCCTCCAATGATCGCATAAAAAGGTCTTTGGGGATTGAGAAGAGAAGAAAGGGAATCGATTTCTTTTTGCATGAGCAGACCTGCAGCGGCTTTTCCGGGAAAATACTGTGCGATCGTTGCGGTCGAGGAGTGGCTGCGGTGAGCGGCGCCGAAAGCATCATTCACATAAATCTCTCCGAGTGCTGCGAGCTTTTTGGCAAATGAGGGATCGAGAGAAGGTTTTTCTTCAGCGGGATAAAAGCGTAAATTTTCCAAAAGGACCACTTGGCCCGGTTTTAAATCCCTGGTAATTTTTTCCACTTTTTCGCCCAAGCAGTCATCGGTCATGAGTACGGAAATTCCAAGCAATTGAGAAAGTGCTTTTGCGCAAGAGGCCAATGAGAATTTCGAGTCGCGGGCTTTAGGCCTTCCCAGATGGCTCATCAAAATCACGCTACCGCCTGCCTTAAGTATAGACCGGATGGAAGGCAACGACTCTTGGATCCGAGTATCGTCGGCGATGGATCCATCATTATTCAATGGAACATTGAAATCGACGCGCATGAGGACTTTTTTATTCCTAAGATCGAGGTCTTGCAATTTTAGTTTTGCCATAGCGACTTGCTTCTCTATAAATTTGCAAAAGGATTTGCTGCTTGTCCAAAATTTGCACCTTTGTTTCGCTTTTTCAATTCGGTTTTAAGAGAAAAGAGCAGGTCTTGATCGAAATTTTGGTTCACGGCCCAACGCAAGTATTCAACAGGAATTTCTGCAAAGGTGCGTCCTTTGTGTTTGCCAAGAGGCATTGTCCGAAGCTGGATCGGACTTTTGAGCCGATTGACGAGCTGTTCTGTTGTTTTAAATTGTTTGGCGAGATATTTGAAGACTTCGATATTGACGATCACATCATTCATGGCGCGATGCGCCCCTTCATCGGGAATATTGAAATGCTGGCGGAGTTTTTCTAGAGAATTAATGGGGCTTTCCCCATACAGCCGAGCCATGCGGAGCGTATCGAGAAAAGGATGGGAGGCGAGTTTACAAGGAATATTGTACTGCTTCGCGGCAGCGCAAAGAAAAGCCAGATCGTTGGTAATGCCATGTCCCACAATGATCGATCTTCCGATCAAAGCCAGGATTTGGGAGAAGATTTCCGAAATTTTAGGCTTCCCCTTTACCATGTGATCGTTAATGTGATGGATAGCGATGGAAATTTCGGGGATGGCCATCAAAGGATCGATCAGCGTTTCGAAAGATTCGAAGGTTTGATCGAAATCAAACCGGACAATGGCGATTTCGATAATGCGGTCTTTTTCCAAATCCAAGCCCGTCGTTTCACAATCCAGACAGACGAAGACGTCTTTGTTTATCAGACCCATTTAGGAGACCATTAGACTGTTGATTTTTTTGATGATCTCCATTCTAGCATGCGGGTCTTTAATCGAATAAGGAAGAAAAAGAGGTGCGTTCTCTGGAAGTAGATTAATAAAAGCCGCCATTGACGATCGGATGTTTTGCTGTTTTTCCGCCTCAGAGAGCTTGTCTGTTTTAGTAAAGACGAACAAAACCGGTTTTCGATGAAATGCTGCCCATTCGACGAAGGCGCAATCTTCTGGGGTCGGCTCTCGCCGTGAATCGATGAGAAACAGGATCAATTTCAGCTCGGTTCTCTTTTGTAGATATTCATCGATCATGCCCGCCCACTGATCTCGGATTGGCTTGGAAACTTGGGCGTAGCCGTAACCGGGAAGGTCTACGAGGGAGATCTGTTCATCGATTGCATAAAAATTGATCGATTGGGTCTTGCCGGGCGTGGAAGAAGTCTTTGCCAGCTTGGTCTTTAACAGATGATTGATCAGCGAAGATTTTCCGACATTGGAACGGCCGACGATAGCGATTTCGGGCAGCGGATCGCCGCCCAAAGAAGACATTTTTGGAAAACTTTTTGTGTCAAATGCAGAAGCAATAAATCGAGCTTGATTGAAAGTGCTTTTTTTCATCCCGCTTTCCTTAAGATTTCGATTTGTCTTGCATTTTCTCCGACATAGGACAAAGTCACGATGTAGGCATGGGAGGGCAATGAAGGAGCAATTTTTTCAGCCCATTCAATGCAGCAGATGCCATCTGCAGTCAGGTACTCATCAAAGCCCGCTTCAAAAAATTCCTTCTCATTGGGCAGTCGATAGAGATCGAAATGAAAAATTGCTTTATTTCCCAGGTATGTGTTCAAAAAAGTGAAAGTTGGGCTGCATACGCTTCGTAAATCGGCAAAGCCGGTTCCTTCCGCAAGCCCCCGGATGAAGGTGGTTTTTCCTGCTCCGAGGTCTCCAAAAAAAGCCATGACTGAGCCGCCTTGCAAGGATTGTCCAAAGGCTTTGCCGAGTTGATGGGTTTCTTCCGCGGAACTTGTTGTAAAGAGCATATTCTATTGTTCTTCTTCCTCGCTTTCTTCTTTAACTTCTTCCAACCATTGATCGATGTAGGAAGAAAATTCTTCGAATTGTGAGAGAGATTCTACGAAAGCGTTGATTTTGCTTTCTTCAAGCTGTTTTTGGATAAAAGCGAGGAAATTTTCTTCGATTTGGAATCGATTTTGATTCGGCACTTCTTCCAGCGGGATAGGTTTAAGTTGATTTTTCTTGAAATCGTCGAGGACGGATTCTTTGCTGTTGAATAATTTTCCGGTCACAGCAGACGAATACACAATTTTTGTAATCGGCTCTTTCCGTTTGACGATGTAATTTTTAATCACTTCAGCATCTTCAGAAACAAAAAAACGTTTGGCTTTCAGTCCTCCGACCCTTTCTTTATTTTCAGGGCATTTGCCGACCCAATCATAAATGGCGTCTTGGGGGTTTGGATGTGTGTTGTCTCCAAAAACTTTGCCGGTGAAAGGGCAGATATAAATTTTCTTAGTCTGTTCATTGACGCTTTGCTGGCCATATTGAATTTTAATTTCTGTCTCGCGCCAAAGTTTTCCTTGAGATTCTAACTTCTTGACCAAGTCGTCTTGACTTTGAAAGATCATCTTATCGCGGATAAAGAGGACGGGATCTATGTTAAATTTTTTTTCCAGAAAAAAAAGATAGGTTGTGATGAGATCAGCTTTTTTGTTTTTTTTCAAGAATTTAAGCAGCTCATCTTTAAGAGTTTCAGAAATCGCAACTGCACCCATTTTTTCCCCTGCTGTGAATGAATTGTTCAACGAATACGAATTTATTGACGAAGGGTAAGAGTATAACAGCTCTGTTTAATCTTCAAGGTTGATTTTGTTCTCAAAAATTGATATGATTCCCTCCTTTCGTTTCTAGGAATTTATAATGAGGATGAGGAAGCCATGACGCTAGTTTTAGAGCAGGCCCTGGAATTGGAAGAACTGATAGTCCCTGGTTATGAGAAGGTCATCAAAGTGACCAATAACGATGTCGGGCTGAAAGCGATCATCTGCATTCACAATACCGCCATGGGGCCGGCGCTCGGCGGGACTAGAATCTACCCTTATGCGACCTTCGACGCTGCTTTGAACGACGCTATCCGTCTTGCCAAAGGGATGACTTATAAGTCTGCTATTGCCGAGGCGGGGTGGGGCGGAGGAAAAAGCGTCATTATTGCTGACCCGAAAAAGAATAAAACTAAAGAATTGCTTTACGCTTTTGGCCTGGCTGTCGATCGACTTCAAGGCGAATATATCTGCGCTGAGGATGTCGGCAGCACGCCTGAAGATGTTCTTGAGATCAGCAGAGCCACTCCTTATGTGGTGGGGCTGCCCCATGCAAAAAGCAGTGGCAACCCTTCCCCATTCACTGCTTGGGGGACTTTTCGGGGAATCCAGTCCGTCCTCAAAAAACTGACTGATTCAGATGCTCTCGAGCATCGCACCATTGCTATTCAAGGTCTTGGCAGCGTCGGCTACGAGCTTGCAAAATTATTGTATTGGCATGGAGCCCAGCTCGTCGTTTCGGATATCGATGCCTCGAGATGCCGCCGCATCGCCGAGTTGACGGGCGCCAGGGTCGTCCCCACCGTCGATATCTTAAGCGAAGAGTGCGATGTTCTAGCCCCTTGTGCTATGGGCGGCTCGATCAATCCGCAGACGATACCGGACCTCAATTGCAAAGCGATCGCAGGCTGCGCCAACAACCAATTGCTCCAAGATTCCGATGCCGATGATCTACTTGCAAGAGGAATCCTTTACGCCCCGGATTTTGTCATCAATGCGGGGGGGTTGATCAATGTGACGTATGAGCTTGATGGGAACGGCTACAATCCTATGAAAGCGAGAAGAAAAGTCCATCGGCTTTACGACCAACTCATGGTTATTTACGACATTGCCGAACAAAACCGCTTTTCGACGCACCGCGCTGCTGTGTCGCTTGCTGATTATCGGCTCAAGTACCGCATCGGCAAACGCATTGAACCTCCTTGTTTCCATCACGCAAAATAATAGAAAATGCAAAACATCATCTCTGTTCTTTTTCAAAAGGCTGAAGAAGCGATTCAGTCTTCCTTTGGATCTGTTGTTGAAGATCCCAAACTACTGGAAGCCGAAGTGACGCCGAGCACGCAGGTCCGATTCGGCGATTATCAGTGCAACAGCGCTCTCAAAATTGGGAAGGCTTTGCGTATGTCTCCCCGTGAAGCCGCAGAGAAGATCGTTTCGCGTTTCGATCGTAGCTATCAAAGTAAAGAAATGATCGAAAAATTGGAGATCGTCGGTCCGGGATTCATCAATGTCACGCTTGCACCTTCTTTTCTCGCTTCGCAGATCGATGCGCTATTGCTTGATGAACGTTTCGGAGTTCCGGAACCGAAAGAAAAGCAGAGAGTCATCGTCGAATTTTCCTCTCCGAATGTCGCGAAAGAACTGCATGTTGGGCATTTGCGCTCGACGATCATTGGGGATTCCATAGCCCGGCTATTTGAATTTTTAGGCCACAATGTTCTTCGCCTTAATCATATCGGTGATTGGGGAACGCAGTTTGGGATGCTTATCGCATACATGCAAGAGACCGTGCCCGACGTTGTCAAAGGCAAAAAAAAGACGGACCTCATCACGTTGATGGGATGGTATAAAGACTCTAAAAAACGGTTCGATGAAGATCCCGATTTCAAAAAACACGCTCAGCTCCAAGTTGTCCAATTGCAAAGCGGCAATCCCGAAACGCGCGCCGCCTGGCAGGTGATTTGCGAGATTTCCCGCCGGTCCTACCAACAAATTTACGACCTTCTCGATGTCAAAATCAATGAACGCGGTGAATCTTTTTATAATCCTTACCTTCCCGAAATCATCGATGATTTGACCCAAAAGGGCCTCCTCACGATTTCAGACGGAGCCAAGTGCCTCTTTCTAGAAGGCTTTGTCAGCCGTGACGGGACCCCCTTGCCGATGATCGTGCAAAAATCCGATGGCGGGTACAACTATGACACGACAGATTTAGCGGCTATGCGGCACCGCATTCAGTTAGAAAAAGCTGATCGTATCATCATTCTGACAGACGCCGGGCAGAGTCTGCATTTTGCGATGCTTTTTAAGGCCGCCGAAAAAGCGGGCTATCTCGATCCAGAAAAAGTGCGTTTTGACCATGTCCCTTTTGGCGTCGTGCTGGGTCCTGATGGAAAAAAATTTAAAACACGTTCCGGTGAAACGGAAAAACTGATCGATCTTCTGATGGAGGCCGTTAAACATGCCAAAAAGATCATGCAAGAGCGGCTGCCGGATCTTTCAGAAAGTGAATTGGACCGCGCCTCCGAAATTCTCGGCGTTGATGCGATCAAATATTCTGATCTTTCTTGCCATCGCATTAAGGATTACGTGTTCAGTTATGACCGGATGTTGAAATTTGAAGGGAATACGGCAGCGTTCCTTCTCTATGCTTATGTGCGTATTAATGGCATCAAACGCAAAGTCGGCAAAGATGTTGCCGATGTCCTGAAAAGAACCCATGTCATTTTGGAACATCCGACCGAAATCACTCTTGCCTTGCAATTGCGCAGATTCGGCGAGACTCTCGATGTCATGTCGCGCGATCTTCTCCCTAATCGCCTCTGCGATTATCTTTACGAGCTCGCCGAAAAATTCCACGCTTTTTTCCGCGATTGTCGCGTCGAAGGCGATCCCCTGGAAGAAAGCCGCCTGCTTCTGTGCGAGGCGACATCGCGCATTTTAGAAAAAGGATTGAATCTGCTTGGCCTCAAGACCCTCGAGCGGATGTGAGTTTAGGGCCAGTTTACAATGATTCGGGGATTGATATAGATTTTGTCATGGCCTCGTAAGGCCATCGATGCATGAAAGGGGACATGCTCGCATGTCCAAGGAAGTGTGGTGCCTTCAGTGCATGAGAACCAAACGATTCTGCCGATCCCCAGTGGATTCATGAGACGGACACCCAATTCTTTTGGATACTGTTTTCGATTTGCGACCCTCTCTTTTTTTAAAGTAAGGACTGTCGCGGAGGAGCGAAGCGCCTGATATTCGTTCCAAAGGCAAACGTCTTGGTTGTCATTTGCTTTTTTAAGCCAGTCGATCACAACTTTCTCCAGGTCCCTTGTCACCGTTCCGGAATAACGGCACCCTTTTATCGATTCTCTTTTGTAAATTCCAAGTCCGCCAAATGCGGAATAAACTTTTCGCCAAGGGCCATTTGGATCAAGAGAAAATCGAGCAAGAACTTTGTCCAAATTTTGCCAATATTTGTCTCCGAGAAGTTCAAAACCTATGGGAAATTGGGGGTCTCGAAAAGCGAACAAATCGTACGCACCATTAGCTAAAACCGCATCCCATTCCTCTTCGGGATTCAGAATTGTGTTGAGGACATTTTCGATATCCCAGCGTTGCACAAAATCCAAATCAGCCCAAACGATATATTTAAAATCATCGTATTGGCTCTGCATCGCGACATCGAGGACTTTATTGCGGGCCCTGGCGATCATTTCCGTTCGATTGCATATTTTCATGTTGGACTGCTCAGCCAATGCCCTCCGGGGAAGCATTTCCGATAAAAAGATAACATGGGGATCCATTTCAGCCCATTCATCAAAAAGCTGCTTTGTCGCATCAGCGGAGTTATTTTCATAAATGATGATACGGTAATCTAAAAAACAGCGGCCTAAATCTGTAGCAGATTGAATGTCATTAGAGATCGCTCTTTCAACACTTTTAGCAACACCGCAAATGAGTATTTTCTCAGGGATCACTTGAGCATAGAGCGTCGAGAATAAACAACTGAAAAAAAATAAGAGATGCCACATACGTAACCGCCTAAATCATCGACTTACTTGTCTCCCCCGCCACTTCCCTAACATACTTGGGAATCGCATAGCCGGGCAAAATCGCGCTCAACCGACTCATCAAAACTTTGCCCTCCTCTTCCGAGACTTCGAAATGGGCAGCGCCTTGAACTCGGTCCAGCTGGTGCAAGTAGTAGGGCATGATACCATGATTGATTAAAATTTCGTAAAGATTTTTCAGTATTTCTAATCGATCATTAACTCCGCGCAGGAGGACAGTTTGGGATAGGATGGGGATTCCGAGTAATTGAATTGTTTTCAAATGATCGAAAATGACGGAATCGAATTCTTGAGGATGGTTGCAATGAATGATGAAAATGATTTGCTTCTTGCAAGAAGCGAGCAAATGAAGAAACGACGAGTCGATCCTTTCAGGTATCCCCATTGGAAAACGGGTGTGGAAACGGATTCTTTTCACGTGGGGAATCACTCCCAGTTGATTAAGAAGCTCTCCAAGTTGAGTGTCTGATAAAGAAAGAGGATCCCCGCCGCTGAGCAAAACTTCAGAAATAGAGGAGTCGCTTCCAATAGCCTCGAGTTCTTCGGTAAACATCTTCCCTTTTGTCTCATATTCGAAATGCTGACGGAAACAGTAGCGGCAGTTCATAGCGCAAGCGCTCGTGCACACGAGCAAGGCCCTGCCATGGTATTTATGGAGGAGTTTGGGCTTGGGGCGAAAAGATTCATCCCCAACGGGATCTAATAGAAAGAGCGGCGAGGGCTTAAGCTCTTCGACTGTTGGCAGGAATTGGCGCAATATCGGATCGTCCCAATGATTCCTTTGGATTTTTTGCGCAAGGCGCAATGGCAGATTGAGAGGAAATGTTGATTCAGGAAGGATATGGTTTTCTTTAACGGAATCGAAATTCAAAAACGTTAAAAGTTTTTTCCAATCTGTAAAATTATTCCGTTGAACCGTTCTCCATAAAGGAATATTAACCATTTATATCCAGCTAAAATCGAGTTAAATTAATTTAGAAGGATATATAATAGAAGTTATTAAAAAGCAATGGTCAACTTAGAGTATGTCTACAAAGTGAGGGTTCGTCCAGCTTTTGGATTATTTTACCCGCTTTTCGATTCTTTTTGCGGGGGAAGTATACGCAAGTTGATACAACCCCCGCAAAAAGAATTCGAAAATCAGCTCAAAAGAACCGAAAAATCGACAGAACCTCACTTGGTAGACATCCTCTTACTTTGCGAGGGCTTTATTTTCCGCAGCGACGGCCAAAGCTTTGACTAAAGGTTTCAAACTGGAATCCGGGGCTTTTTCGCGGCTGATATCTGCTCCGAGGGAAGAGAGCTTGTGAACAATATGTTCATAGCCTCTGTCGAGATAGTGGATGCCGCTGATGTGGCTTTGGTCGGGCGCTAGCAAGGCGGCGAGGACGTAGGCGAACCCTGCGCGCAAATCGGGGATAACGATGTCTTTGGACTGCAAAGGCGTCGGACCTTTGACGACGATGCTATGCTGAAAATTCTGCGAAGCGAAACGGCAATCTTTGCCGCCGAGGCATTGCGTGAAAGCTTCGATGTCGGCGCCCATCAGCCTTAACGTTTCGGTGTATCCAAAACGATTCTCATATACAGTCTCATGGACGACAGAAGCGCCATGGGATTGCGTCAACAAAACGACAAAGGGCTGCTGCCAATCGGTCATGAAACCGGGATGTACATCGGTCTCAATATGAATGCCGCCTTTCAGTGGCCCTTTGTAAAAAAACTCGATTCCATCTTTTTTGACTTCAAATCCTGCATTAACTTCGCGCAGTCGATTGAGGAATGTGATCATATGGAGATGTTGCGCGCCTTCGACGAAAACTCTTCCTTTTGTGCTGATGCCTGCAAGCCCGAGAGAAGCGGCTTCAATGCGGTCGGTGATCACGACGTGTTCCACTTCGTGAAAATGGCTCGCTTGCTGGATGTGGATTGTACGGTCCGCGTCGAGGCCGATTGTCACACCGAGTTTTTGAAGAAAGAGAATGAGATCGACAATTTCGGGTTCAGTGGCGGCATTTTTAATGACAGTCGTTCCTTTGGCCCGTACGGCCGCCATGATCGTATTTTCCGTAGCGCCAACGGAAGGATAGGAAAGATGGATGATCGATCCTTTCATGCCGTGATGGGCACGTGCAAAATAGGCGCCTTCTTTTTTCATTTCGCGGTATTCGATCGTCGCTCCCAGTTTTTCCAAAGCTGTGACGTGGAAGTCAACGGGACGTTTGCCGATTTTACAACCTCCTGCCGTAGGAACAATGATGTCCTCGTCCGTGCGGCCTAGAAGGGCGCCGATCATTAAAATGGGGATGCGATTAGATCCTGAAAAACGCTGCGGAACGTAAGAGGTCTTTAATTCTTTGGTGAAGATTTCAAGCGTGCCTGCGGAACGGTCCCATTGCACTTCCGAACCGATTTCACGGCAAAGGGCAACAGTGACTTCCACTTCTGCGATGTCGGGAACATTGTGAAAAACGCACCGCTTGTCCGACAAAAGAGAAGCGACGAGAAGTTTCGTGACAGCATTTTTCGCGCCCGCTGCTTTGACCCTTCCTTCTAATGCTTTTCCGCCCTTGATCTTGAGAATGTCCATATTGATTCGTTTGTTGACCCTTCTTCTCTCGTACAAGAATTATTTGTTAACTTCAATCACTAAATCGCGTTGGAAGGTTACCTTTTTTCCCTGCTTTATAACAAGAAATTTGGGCAAAAAACCTTCTTTCCGCTGTGTATAACTCATGCGGATTTTTTTATGGAGAAAATAGCGTTTTTGGAAAGCGAGCGCTGCCCAACCCATCGTTTTTCGCGCATTGATTTCAACGACAGGCTGCAAAAGAATATCATCTCCAATCTTGTAAAGCATGGCATCGATCCCTATATTGCCAAAGAACCCTTTGCGAGCCATTAAGAATAACAAAGGTCTTGCTTTTTGTTGATGTTCCAAAAGAAAGGAATTGTACTGAACAAATAAATTACTCTCATCGCCCACCTCATTGTACTGATATTGTCCCCGACTGTCATTTTTGCAGATTGTCGCTCCTAAATAGGAAATTTTTCCCTCTTTATCTATATGCCATTGAGTGCTGAAATCCAGGATGCGTTCCACCCAAGGTTCCGCGATGACAGGAAGATTCTTGTTCCATTCGCCATGAAGAAATGGTGCGATGCGAGCGAATTGGGCGTCTGCATTTTCAATGATGAAATGCCCTTTACCCGAAACACCGTAGCAAGTTTTCAGAACTTTTCTGCCGGCAAAGGAACGTAGCCACTGTTTGGCCTGGGCTTCGTTGAAGAGAAGTTCAGCGCCAGGCAATTGAGGGCTGTGTTCAAAGGAATAATGCTTTGAATTCACTTCTTTGACCGTCCGCCAGTCAGGCATTGAATAGTTCAATCCTTTAGACTCCGCCCAGTCTGCGATCAGTTGGGAAGCCCCCCAGCTTTCGATCTCAAGATTCTTGGAAAATTCTTTGGATTCATGCAGAAAATAAGAGGGTGGGGAGATCTTGTCTTTACTCAAAGAGGCCCAATATTCGGGGTCGGGCAAATCGGAAAGCAGCATGCCATCTTCATTTGCTGCATACACAACGGGAAGAAATTGCAATTGAAGAAAAATCGGATTCTGTAAAAAAGCTTCGCGCAAACTGACTTTGGGCGCATTTTCCAGTTCCCATTCGAAGAAGGTATTGGCAATGTGAAGTTTAGGCATGGAAATTGACAAAGCGATGTGAACCGACTATAACTGAAGAATCATTCGTCGTCATCCCCTCATAATTCAAGGTAAATATGAAAAATAAAAAAATTCGTCTTGGGGTCCTTTTTGGTGGAAAATCCGCAGAACATGAAGTTTCCTTAATTTCCGCAAGGAATGTGATCGAGGCCCTCGATCAGCAGAAATACGATGTTTTTTTAATCGGAATCGACAAAACAGGGGAATGGCGACTGCGCGACGCTTACTCTTATTTGGTGAATGCCGATAACCCTAAGCTTGTCCGATTGAAGGAGGCAAAAGAAAATCTCGCTTTAGTCCCCAAACGGGATAGAAAAGAGATCGTGAGCTATTCCGGCAACCAGTTGCAAGAGTCCCTTCAATTAGATGTGATCTTTCCCGTTCTTCATGGCCCTTATGGGGAAGACGGCACTGTTCAAGGGCTCCTGAAATTGGCAAACATCCCTTTTGTCGGGGCCGGCGTCCTTGGATCTGCCGTCGGCATGGACAAAGATGTGATGAAACGGCTCCTTCGTGATGCTAAAATTCCCATAGCCCATTTTTTAACCTTACATGAATATAATCGTCATCAATTCACCTTCGAAAATTTTGTCAAAGAGGTCGGCCTTCCCTTTTTTGTAAAACCGGCCAATCTCGGATCTTCGGTAGGTATTTCCAAGGTAAAAAATAAAGAGGATTTCGATGAGGCAATAGACGCTGCTTTTCTCTACGACCGAAAAATTTTGATCGAAGAATTTGTTCCAGGAAGAGAAATTGTCTGTTCTGTGTTGGGCAACGACAACCCCATTGCCTCTTTGCCGGGAGAGATCGTCGTCCCCAATCACGAGTTTTATTCCTACGAAGCGAAATACCTCGATATGCAGGGCGCTAATTACAAAACGCCCGTTGAACTACCCGAACCCCTTAGAGAAAAAATCCAGCAAATGGCCGTCGACGCTTGCCGAGTGCTTTGCTGCGAAGGGATGGCGCGCGTCGACTTATTCTTGAAAGAGAACGGTGAGCTCGTAGTCAATGAGATCAATACAATTCCTGGTTTTACAAAGATCAGCATGTATCCCAAGCTCTGGGTTGCCAGCGGCCTGCCATACAGCGAGCTCCTTGATCGGCTTATTGCTCTTGCTATCGAGCGGCATGAGAAAGAATCCCGTTTAAAGACGAGCGTTTAAAAATAATTATTAACATTAATATTTTTTTTTTCTTCCCGTTCTTGACTAATTAATAAACTCTGGTATTATAGTTAGGTTTAATTAAGAAATTGGGTTTTAAAATGAGTCTTTCTGTATTAAAAGCATGGATTTGTACAAATGGAGTAAGACATCACCGTTTGCGGCCAACTTCACCAAACCTAAAAAGAGATGCTATCCTCAAAGTTCAACAGTTTTCCCTCCATCGTCTATACTCAACGCAAACTCGGTCCGATCATTCCTTGGAAAATTGTAGAGATGTCGCCCAGGAAATAGATGCTTTAAGTTCCCGATTTGAAAAAGAGGGCGACCTGATTTCTAATCTCACCCTCCCAAGAGAAGGGTTGAATCCATTTAACATTCGCAAATTATTGAAGTCCATTAGTATGCATAAAACTGTCCTTCCGGCATGCGGATCAACGAATCCGAGCGCTGCGTTCACGACGGCAAAGATCTTTCTGAAACCCGATTTTGATGCTCTTAAAGAACTTGAACCTGACTTGAGGGCTGCAAAGAAGATATGGGGATATCAGATGCAAAATATCCCCTTAGATGAAGTAAATATCGAACGGCTTTCTAATCATATTCTAGAGATTTATAAGAATAACACCGTGGTCCTAACAATCGATGCCAATGCATCCGCTATATTTCGACCGGAAATCAATTCCACGACCAGACAACCGGATTTATCCGATCGGACATTTGCTTTTTTTAATGAGGCAAATGAATTTTCCCCTTTTCAGCATAGAACTCCTGGAAAGGAAGATCTATAATTAGAGCATTGCGGCAACAGATCCAGCGAAGACGCGCGATCTGCCTAACAAAGCCTTGCGTTTTTCTATTTCCTCTTTTTCAATAGGCGTACTTGCTACTGGAAGAATAGCGCTGAATTCTTTGTGTTCGAAGGGAGGAATAAAAGCTTTTTCCTTGTTTTTCATTAAATAAGGGTCAACTGCATCCTGTTCGTCCAAAGCTGAAAGCACAACGATTCCCGAATCAGGGTGCATAGTTTCTTTTGATAAGACTAAACGAGCCTGATGTTCAGTGATGCGGTTTCTCCCTTCAGTCCCATCATAAACTTTCAGAACATCGTCGCCAGTAGGAACCCCATAACGACGGCTGTCGTAGAGATGTTTTTGGGCAATTTCTCTAGGGATTCCAAAAGCAAGAAGGTTACCAGTCCTCAATGAATGGAAGTCTGCCAGCAGCTTATTGAATTCCGTAGAATCAAGAATATCTTTAATATTCTGTTCGGAATACCCGTAGTGCTTCAAAGTCTTTTCTGTCATCGTTTTGGCTTTATTTATTGCAAAATCGGGGTCAGCGCCTCCTTTTCCAGACCAATTTCTAAATCCGAAATAAAAAGCGGATTCGCCCATTTCGATATTTGTTAAAAGGCCATAATTCATAGAAAGCACTCGATCGCTCATTAATGGTAAATGATCGGGGTAGGGATTGGTGGGATCATTCAAGGCCTGAAGGATGTGCATCATTTGGGTATAATGATCAGAAAGACTGCCAGGATCCCTTAGTACAGCGAAAGTGCTGATATCCTTATGAACAGTGCTTTTGTTTTTGACCAGTTCGCATTTGGTTGCTATATGTATCGCAGGAGTGAATGCTGCGGGCGTCGCATGAACGGCTGCGACCAGACCCTGATCGGTAAAAGCCGATTCAGCTTTAAGAAGCGTGGTCACAGTTTTTGGAAAATCAATAAGATTTGTATGTTTTGCTAGGTTTTCGAGCTGATTAAAATGCTTCTGATCTTTAACAAATTGTTGAATATATTCATAACTTTTCGTGTTGTGTGTGTGCCTTTTTTGGAGGTGTGTATTAAGTGGACTGGAAGTCCCTGCTCTATGGTGGCTTACTCCCCTTAATAAAGATGTCATAATTAAACCTATTGTTATAAATTATATAATAATTATAACAAATTAATATGTTTCAATAAACATTAAACTAAATTTGACCGTTAATGATTGGAATATAGAGGTTTAGATGAATAATGTATTAAATGTTTTAATACACATCCGTCCGATATCTCTTCTGAGAACGAAGATTTTTGATGTAAGCCTTGGCAGCCTCTTCGCTCATCCCTCCTTGTTCTTGGGCGATTCTCTGTAGCATACTCTCGACATCTTTGGCCATGCGGTGCGCGTCTCCACAGACATAGAAGTAAGCGCCTTCTTCGAGCCAAGACCACAGTTCTTTTGCATGATCGAGCATTCTGTGCTGGACGTAGATTTTATCCGATTGGTCGCGTGAGAATGCCAAATCGACTTTCAAATGCCCCTGCGAGACCCAATCGGACCAATCGTCTTCGTAGAAATAATCGGATTTGCGATTTCGTTCGCCGAAAAAAAGCCAGTTTTTTCCTTTTGCGCCTTTAGCCATTCTTTCCTGCATAAATCCGCGGTAAGGGGCGACGCCTGTTCCTGGACCTATCATGATGATCGGCGCGTGATCATCCGATGGGAGCGTAAAGTAATGCGCTGGTTGAACATAGATGGGGACGGGTGTCTCAACGATAGAGGCCAGGCTGCAAAGAAAATGGCTGCCGACGCCATAGCGTTGCTCTCCGTGATGGGTGAAGGTAAAGAGGGCAACCGTCAGATGTACTTCATTGTTATAAACGAGCTGAGAGGAGGCGACGGAATAAAAACGTGGAAGCAAGGGGCCGAATTGTGCGCATAGATCTTGAAGGGGGGCTTCTACTTCGTTGTACTCTTTAAAGAGATCGAGAGGGTCACGTGTGCTTAGGTATTGGGAAAGCAAAGGTTTATTTTCTTGCTGTAAAAGAAGATGAAGGTGATTTTTTTTATCGTGCACATTTTCATATTCATAAAAGAGCTTGAGAAAAGAACTTGTAAGGCGGGATAGATTCGCTTTAAAACTTAAAAAATCCCAAAGCGTTAAGGGAGCGCCGCTGCGCGGATCCTTAATTTGGTCATCCCCTTTCGCTTTCATCGCTTCGATGAGGTGCTGAACAAGGCGAGGGTCGTTTTGCGCATAGATTCCAATGGAATCGCCGACTTTAAAACGGATCGGCATCTGATTGAGATCGAGAGAAATGTGATAGGTTTGCTTTGTCGAACCGGTCTTCGTCAAGGGAAACCGTTCCTTGATGAAAGCGTTGACGGGATGATGGCGGTCGATCGTATCAGGCGGTGATTCAGAATTTTTCATAGACAGTTTTAAAAAAAATTGTAATAAAGAGGCAAAGACAAAATTCTATGAAATTCAGATCGTCTCTTATTATTGTATGCCTTCTCTTCTTGACTGCCTGCGTCAGCGGGGGCTCTCATCGCTCTTACATTATTTCGGATACCGAGAATGCAGCTGTTGATGAACAGAGCGAAAAAAGATAGACCAGTAGCCTGTCCGCGTATTTTTGCTAATCGCTTTTCGCGCCTTTTCCTTTAGGATCTAATTTGGCGCCTTGTTCTAGTTAATTTAACTATGTACTGCGGCGTCGAATTAGATCCTAAAGGAAAAATCATCGAAAATCAAAATCCGTAGACAGACTCTAAATCTCTTTACAATCTTTTTTTTGCCATCCTTTGGTTAGAGCGTCCATCTTTTTATTGGAAATCCCTCCCAGAAATTCAATCGCATTTAAAAGCCGCGCGCGCGCGCGGTCTTTGCCTAAAATCTCAACGGAATCATAAAGCGGCGGGCCGTGTTTTCTACCGGTCAGTGAGCCGTACAGAACGGGAATTATCACTTTTTTTAAAACAACTCCGAATGCTTCCGCAGCATCATGTGTTGCCTTTTCAATTCCGGGGCGTTTCCAATTCTCCTGTTCATCCATGCTCCAAATGATTGCTTGCAGGATCATCGCCATTTTTTCTTTCGGTTGCTGCGCAGGGCAGAGCAGCTCATCGGTGTACACAAGATGGTTGACGAAGAAAAAATAGCAAAGCTCCATGAACTCGCCGAATGTTTTGATGCGAGTATGGCATAGCGGCATCAATCTCTTCATAAAGCTGTCATTATAGATCCACTCTTTCATTCGTTCCCAGAGTTTGTCTTCGGATATGGAGTTGATAAGATACTGCTGATTGATCCAATCCAGTTTCAGAACATCAAAATATGCTCCGGAAACACCGATGCGTTTAGGGTCGAATTCGCGGATAATTTCATCAAGAGGATAAATTTCCTTATCGCCGGGCATGCTATAGCCCATGAGAGTGAGAAAATTAATAAAAGCTTCGCGAAGGTAACCGCTATCGCGATAATAAAAGATCGATGTCGGATTTCGCCGTTTAGAGAGCTTCCTTCCGTCTTTGCCGAGAAGCAGAGGCATGTGCATGAATACGGGAGGTTTCCATCCAAAGCTTTCATAAAGCATGATATGTTTGGGTGTGGAACTGATCCATTCATCTCCGCGGATGACATGCGTGATCTCCATTAAATGATCGTCAACGACATTGGCGAGATGGTATGTCGGAAATCCGTCGGACTTTAATAGCACTTGGTCGTCTATGTCCGCCCAAGGACAGGTGATGAGTCCTTTAATGCCGTCTTCAAAAGCGCATTCTCCGGTTAAAGGGACTTTGAGGCGAATGACCCAATGCTGTCCTGCTTTCTCTCTCTCAGCAACCTCTTGCGGGGTCAGGTTGCGATAGCGTCGGTCGTAGCCCACTTTTTGCCCCAGTTTTGACGCCATTTCCCGCATTTCTGCAAGCTCTTCAGGCGTTGCAAAACATTTATAAGCCTTCCCGGTGTCTAGAAGCATTTGACAGTGTTTGCGATAGATTTCCGTACGTTCAGATTGCCGATAAGGGCCAAAGGGACCGCCGATATCGGGACCTTCATCCCATTGAATGCCCGCCCATTTCAGCGCTTCAAAAATGCTGGCCTCATATTCCGGACGCGAACGCGTACGGTCGGTGTCCTCTATACGAAGAATAAACTGCCCTCCAAAACGCCTCGCGAAAATTAAATTGAACAAGGCGATATAGGCGGTTCCGACGTGGGGGTCGCCTGTAGGGGAAGGGGCGATTCTAACGCGTACTTTATTCATAGGTGAAATAAGCCCTTTTAATAATAGAGAACCAATGATTTTTCCTGTTTATAGCTTAGAAAGCAAGAAGAGGATGGGTGATGTGCAAGTAATTGATTTTTAGTAACTTATAAGTCTAAGCAGCTTTTTGTTCCTCTGCTTTTTGCATGAAGTAGATCAGATCCTTCATAATACTGCTCGTTTCGATCAACTGCAGATCATTCTGTCCGACAAAGTCAGTGGACTCGATAAAATCCTCTTTCTTTTCAATCTCTTTGAGCAAGTTTTGATAGTTCTTATTTTGGGCAATCCGTTCTTGAGAATTTTTCTTTAGGACTTCCATGTAAGGCTGATAAGTCATCATGACTGTTTGCATATTGTCGTTGTAAATCTTCTTTAAATGCCCGCGATGAATGGCAGGGACGTCGGAGAGATTGTCAACAAAATTAGGCGCGATTTCATCTGTTCCTACAGGGAATTTGGCATATCTTTCACCGATTTCCATTCCCGAGAATACGCCAGGTACAATGATGTCCGCTTTAACCCCAACAAGCTGCGGGCTTTTTCCCGAAACGGTATAATATCTTCCACGAGTAACTTTATATTCTCCCTTTGGATTGACTTTTCCGAAATTGGCGCTTTCCAGAGTGAATGTTTGAAAAGTTCCTTTTCCAAAGGTTTCCGGATCGCCAATAACAATGGCGCGCCCGTAATCTTGAAGCGTTTGCGCGACAATTTCTGCTGCGGAAGCGCTTGTGCGGGAGGTCAAAACGATCAACGGCCCGTCCCAGATTTTACCGTTTTCCACATTGCGCAAATGTTGAGTTTGGCCTGTGTTATCCTTCACAGAGACGACAATGCCTTTGGAAATAAACAGCCCCGTGACGGAAACGGCTTGAGGAAGAAGGCCGCCTGCATTATTTCTTAGGTCGAGAATCACTCCTTTGACATTGTGCTCTTTTTTTAAGTTCTCGATGGCTGCAGAAATGTCCAGAGCAGAAGAGGTGTTCGAATCTTGATAAAAAGAAAAGAGGTGCAAAATCGCAACAATTCCATCGCCATACGGTTCGTAAGTGGTTTCTAAGCGGGTCTCTTTTAACACGATCTCGCCACGGATGATATCTATGTTTATCTTTTCTTCTTTCGTCTGATCGCCATCTTTGCTTTCTCGAAGAAGAGTTAAAATGACGTTGGATCCTTGAGGGCCGCGGATCAATTCAACAGCTTCGACAATGTCCATCCCGACGACGGGTTCTTGATCGACTGCGATAATCCTATCGCCGACTTTAAGTTTGTTCGCTTGGCTCGCAGGGCTCCCCTCGACAAGGCGTACGATGGTAAATCCATTCAAATCGTCTCTAAGTTGAGCGCCGATGCCGAACAGTCTTTGTTGGACCTGTATCATGAATTGATTAGCTTCAGAGGGAGTAAAATAGATGGTCTGAGAGTCTAAAGCGGAACTTGTAGCTTTAAGAATATAAGATAGAATGAGTTGCTTTCTTTCTGATTTTGAATTTCCGGCCAGCTCCAACTCTCGGCTTATTCGCCGTTTGGATAATCGTTGGAAAAATTGCTCTTTGGTTTCAGGGTTGATCTTCTCAGCTGTTTGCAATTGCAGCGATTTGATTTTCAACAGGCGCTCAGTCAGTTCGTCTTCGCTTTTCGCCCATTTAATCTCCTTAAATTCAGAGGGTTGAACGCCTTTAAGAAGCGGGGCATTTTCGATCTTTTTCTCTAAAATATTACGGCGTTCGATGGCGGCGAGCATCGCTTCGTGGATCTTCTCGAACTCCGAAAAATCTTCTTTTTTATACCCTTGAAGCGTGTGGTCCACGAGGTCTGCAGCGGGGTTTTGCCAGAATGAGATGTCGGATTCGAGAAAGTAAGTTTTTCCGGGATCTAGCTCTTCGAGATAATTTTGAATCGCCCTCTCGACGATTTCCTCATTTAATTTCTGATGGCAGACATGCGCTTTCAAAATTTCTTCGATTTTAACTTTCGCATCCCTTGCAGAAAGCTCTGGGGGTTTGGCCTCTAAACAGGTAAAGAGGATTGCAAAAATTAAGCATATACCGATTTTTCGAAAAAACATAAAGACTCATTTAATAATTAATTCATAATCAAGGACTTAAAACTTTCTATATCCGTGTCTGGGTAAGCAAAATCTCTTTAAGCGTAGCTTATAGGAATTCAGAAGTTTATGGCCACTTTAAAATAAAGAATTACAGAATTCTACATCCCTGGGTTTGTGCACCTTAACAAAAAAAAAATCTGTATATGGTTGAAAACAATTCATTTATATGCCATAATTAATGATCAAAGTGAGAATTAGAATCGTTTAATTTAAGAAAAACGACGAAAAAAGCGTCTCTAATTGGTAAGCTGTTGACTTAAAGCGATTTCAGCAACTTTTGGGACGCGAAACGAAAAGAGTTATTTGATTTTGGAGGATTTAATTCATGGAAAAAGAAACCAGCCAACTTGGTGAGAATGCTATAGCATCTTCACCTGGCAAAAAGGTAGTTTCGATTACAGAGGCGGCGAAAATAAATAACGTCACTCGTCAAGCGATCTACGTTGCCATTAAGCAAAAGAAGCTCAAGGCTTCAAAAGATGCTACACGTTGGACAATTGATTTAGAAGATCTAGAGAATTACCGTAAGCAAAAGTATTCTCGGACTAAGTCAATGTTCAATGGTGAGCTTCTTTTTGATAACCACAAAGGCTTCTTTTCAGTCAATCAGGTCGCAAAAATGTTGAATGTGCCCGCACAGAAAATCTACTACGCTACGCGTGTAGGTTTGATGAAAGCGCACCGTAAAGGAGCTGCTTGGGTCGTTCACGTTAGCGATGTGAAACTATACCAGGAAACATACCTGAGTAAAAAAGCCCAGCGCTCTGAGGCTATTTAATTTTCTCAAGGCGGGAACCGCTCAGGGGTTCTCATCTTGGGAAGAGCGCGGAAAATATAAGCCCTGAGAACAAATGCGTTACAGAAGCCGCCGAAGGCAAGCAAAGCCTTCGGCGGTTTTTTTTGTCTCAGAGGGTATTTAACAAGTCTTCCCCCCCTATATAAGCACCTTTTCGGCATCTTCGAAAAGGCTGGCTCTCCAATAAGTAAGTCCCTTAAATATTTATAATGAACTTCAAGTTGTTTTTTCGATCTTTCACATCCGTCCTCCGGCGGAAACCCGGCCCTTAAGGGCCGGGTATTTTCAAAAACAATGTTGGGCCGAGTACGAAGCTCGGCTCCAACTTAATCCCAGGCCTTAAGGCCGGGGTTCAGCGGGCTCCTTAGTCATGTGTTCACACATTGCCTTCCCCGTCCCCTGCGAAATCTCATCGAAATGCTCCTTGAATTTCATTTTAAATATTTCAGCTCACTACTTATCAACAGCCAGATATTTTGCTCGGCCCGCCTTTTCAAATCTGTTCGAAAATCTCTCTTTTCTAGTGGCAAAGCAATTGTTAAACACCCTATCTGAGGATGTTTTAGTACATTTCTTTTTAGATTCCTCTGAATTCAAATAAAATATTTACAAAAGCGGCGCCATAACAGAAATATTTTTGTTGCTTTCCCAATCTTTTTAAAAAATTTAATCTATTGAATATAAATAACTTACAAAAAAATCTGGCGCAGGTAAAAACTTTTTGATTTTTTTTTATTTTATTTGTGCTAACTTTTACAAAAAATTAATATTCGACCTATATAATCATTTGTATAAAAATTGAAAAAGGAGACACTATGAGCGAACACAGAGAAGAAGAACTTCCAGCTGGAAAGAAATTTGTAACGCTTTCCGAAGCTGCAAAAATCAACGACGTGACGCGGCAGGCTATCTATGTCGCGATCAAACAGAAAAAGCTGCGCGCTTATAAAAATCCAACGCGTTGGATTATAGACATTGAAGATCTCGAGCGTTATCGGAAGTTAAAATACTCACGGACGAAGTCCATGCATAACGGCGAGTTGATTTTCGATAATAAGAAAGGTTTCTATTCCATTCAGCAAGCGTCCAAGATGTTGAATGTTCCCTACCAAAAGATCTACTATGCAACAAGGATCGGCCTCTTAAAAGCGACTAGAAAAGGTTCAGCATGGGTGGTCCATGTCGACGACCTTAAAAAATATCAAGAGAGCTATTTAAATCGGCTGATTTCCAATTTCGATGAGGGAGTTTCGTAAATATAACATTCTCCAAGGAGAATATGAAGTTTCCAGAGCAATGGGACTTAGAGTGTTTTTTTCCTGGCGGAAGCCCTTCAAGCGGGCTCTCGAATGAAATAGAGCGTGTTAGAGAGGCGATATCCGCTCTTGAAATGCTTAAAGATTCAAAAGAAATTCTTCCTTCCATTCAAAAAATCCAAGAGATCGATATGGCTTTGCGCCAGCTCGATGCATTTGTTATATGTCTTGAATCTCAAAATACCGCAGACGAACGCGCCAATCAATGGCGAGCAGAACTTTCGGTGGTAGATGCGAAATTTCAACTCTTTAATCATGCTTTTGATAGCCAGCTTGTCGCATCCGATCCTAAGGTGTTTGAGGATCCGAGGCTTTCTGAGATTCGTTACGTACTAGAAGAAAGACGCACGAGGGCAAGCAGAAAATTGTCTCCAGATAAGGAAGGGGTGATTACTGAACTATCTATAGATGGTTATCATGGCTGGGACGACATTTATCCGACGATTGTCAACGGAGTGAAAATCACTTTTGAATCAGAAACACTATCTTTTGGACAAGCAGAAAACAAATTATCGCATAAAGAACGCAAAGTTCGCCAATCGGTATTTTCTGCATTAGAGAATTGCTGGAAAGAAAAAGGATCCATTTTTTCTCAGGTCTTGAATCACCTTGCTGGATTCCGTTTACAAGTTTATAGGCTTAGAGGTTGGAATGATCCTTTACAAGAGCCCCTCTTTGAGAACCGCATGCAAAAGCAAACACTGCAAGCGATGTGGGATGCTGTTGATGAGCATATTGGCCCGCTCCTTTCCTTTTTGCAAGCTAAAGCAAAGCTCCTTGGTTTAGATAAACCCGCATGGTACGATATTGAAGCTCCTCTTTTTGAGACGCAGGAAAAGGTTATCCCTTATTCACAAGGGGCCTCGCTGATCATCGAGGAATTTTCTCGTTTTCATCCAAAAATGGGAAAATTTGCACAAAAAGCGTGTTCAGAAAAATGGATCGACGCAGAAGATCGGCCAGGAAAAAGGCCAGGAGGGTTTTGCGTCCCGTTTCCTAAGTCGAAGCAAAGCCGCATATTTATGACCTATAGCGGTACAATGGTCAATGTGTCGACCTTGGCGCACGAACTGGGGCATGGATACCATAATACGATGGTGGAAGATCTTCCAAGCCTCGCTCAGAATTATCGGATGAACGTGGCGGAAACTGCTTCGACTTTCGCTGAACAGGTCATCAGCGATGCTCTTCTGAGGCATTCCAAAAATCGGGAAGATAAATTGAATATACTCGCCGATAGAATCCAGCGTTCTGTCATTTTCATGATGAATATCCGGGCTCGTTTCCTTTTTGAAACTGAATTGTATGAAAGAAGAAAAACGAAATTTTTGTCTTCAGATGAGCTTTGCGATTTAATGCAGCAATCGCAGGAAACTGCTTATCATCACGCTTTATCTGTATGGCATCCTTATTTTTGGGCAGCAAAATTGCATTTTTATTTTACTCGCGTTCCTTTTTATAATTTTCCTTACACGTTCGGTTACTTATTTAGTCTAGGTTTATATGCTCAAGCCAAGGAAAATGGAGCTGGATTTGCAGAGAAGTATGATGCTCTTCTCAGAGAGTCAGGGTTGATGTCTGTCGAAGACTTGGCAAAAAAACATCTTGGAGTGGATCTGACGAAAAGTGAATTTTGGCAAAAAGCCGCAAGAGCTGCGACCAGCGATGTCGATGAATTTCTCAGTCTTCTTTAACTAAGCTTACAAATGCCTCGACGTGGGTTGTCTGCGGGAACATATCAAAAGCCTGGATCTGTTTGATCCGGTATCCACCTTCTACTAATTTTTGCAAATCGCGGGCGAGCGTCGCAGGCATGCAGGATACATATAAAATGCAATGGGGCTGGACTTCGAGCAGGGCTTGCACGACTGAAGGATGAAGACCTGTGCGAGGAGGATTGCATAGTGCAGCATCCGGCCTTTCTTTTTTTAGGAGTTCGATTCCTACCATCTCCGATTTTCCTTCGTAAAATATCGCCGAAATAAGTCCATTCAAAGACGCATTTTCTTTTGCCAGAGCCACAGTCTCCGGATGCGATTCTACACCGATCGATTGCCATCCTTTGCGTGCAAATAGCAGAGAAGTCAGCCCAATGCCGCAATAAAGATCGAGGATTTTGCCGCTTTTGCCTCGTAGGTCCTCCAGAAGGGCTTTGTAGAGATTTTCATTTTGTTCAGGGTGGTTTTGAACAAAACCAAATGGAGAAAATTTAGCCTTAAGCCCAAGAATTTCGATTTCGCACTCAATTTGGCCCCATTGTTTTAATTCTTGAGGGGATTGCATGACAATGCCTTGGCATTGACTGTTTTCAGCAAGGAATTTCTCCGCAAGTGAATGGTTGCGGGGCAGAGAAGGGGAAAATTGAAAAGCTAACAGGATTTTCTGATCATTTTTAATTAACCGAACACTTGCTTCCTTGATGCCCTCGCTTGACAATGCTTGGAGAAAACCCTGAAGCAATGGGATAAAAGGATCCGATTCAGGAAGAAAAATGGCGCATTGGTGGACAGGGACAAAGTGAGAGGGATCATGGCCCATATAACCCGCAACAAAACCGGTATTTTCTTTTCGTAATTTCAAGCGGATATGTCTCCGGTAATGCCATAGGTCATTTGCAGGGACTACGGTTAGGTCCTCGATCTTGATCTTTCCAATTCGCGACAGGGCATCTATGACGAATGCGCGTTTGGCGTAGATTTGCGCGGAATCTGTTAAATGCTGCAGTTGGCAGCCGCCGCAGGTTCCAAAATAAGGACAACGGGGAGAGATGCGGTCGGGGCTGTTTTCAACGATTTTAATTAACTTTGCACGGGCGAAATTTTTCTTTTTTGCTTGAATTTGAATTTCAACATGGTCTTGAGGAGCTGTATAGGGAACGAAGACGACGAGGCCTTCATGTTTTAGAATGCCTTCCCCACCAAAAGCGATCGAATCGATTTTCCCCGTAATCGTCATGAATTGACAATCTGGAAATCGCGGACTTGCAATTGGATGCTCGATTTATTAAGAAAGATGTTGATGTGAGGGGTAAAAGCGATGTGCAGGGTTAAATTCTTTTTAAGTAGGCGCGATCTTTTTTCGGCCATTCCAAAGGCGATGCCTTCCAGCATACGGTCATTTTGCTCAAGGTAGAGCTTTAGGTGTGTTTTTCCGACGACTTTAGGCGGCCAGATCTGTTTTGCATCGCAATAGAGGATTGGCGCGGGATTTTCATTGCCGAAAGGTTCCAGAAGGCTGAAAGATTCCATGAAATCAAATGTGAGATCGCCAAAATTAATCTTGGCATCCAAATGGATCTTGGCGACGACGTCTTGTTCTTTGAGTAGAGCATCCGCAGAGCAGATGAATTTTTCTTGGAATTGTTGAATGTTTTCTTCGCGGATGGTCAATCCTGCTGCGAAATCATGGCCGCCAAAGTTTTCAAGCAGTTCTGCATTGTCGCGTAAGTGTTGGAGAAGGGGAAATTCGTGGATGGTCCGGATCGATCCTTTGCCAACTCCTTGATCGATTGAGATCACAATGGTTGGACGATTATATTGCTTAGCGATTCTTGCAGTGATAATAGGGATGATTCCTGGATGCCATTTGTCTGAATAAAGAACGATCGCTTTATGGTTGAGGATTTGGGGGTTTTTTAAGATAAAACTTTCCACATCCTCGGAATCGCGCCTTTCGATTTTTTGCCGTTCGATATTATTCAAGTCTAATTCTTTGGCAAGGGCTTCCGCTGCTACTGGATCGCGGATCAATAGCAACTCAACGCCCTTTCTGGGGTCGGCGATGCGCCCTAAACTATTTAAACGCGGTGCGACTTTGGAAGCGATGTCGATGGGAGTGATTTCGCCCAATTTCAAATCGCAGACGGTGAAGAGCTTTGCAAGCCCGATCCGTTTTGTCTTGCGCAACTGTCTCAGCCCATAGCGGACGAGGATGCGATTTTCGCCAAGAAGGGACCCCATGTCGGCAATCGTTCCGAGTGCGACTAAATCCAGATACCGTTTGAGATCGATCTTCGAAGCGCTGATCGATCCGTTTGAGATCAGGGCATTTGTGAGCGCATGAGCAAGTTTAAACGCGACGCCGACACCGGTGAGATTTCGATTGGGATATGTGCTATTGATCAGTTTTGGATTTAACGTGGCAATGCAATGCGGGATTTTTGCTGTCGGTTCGTGGTGGTCTGTCACGATGACGTCTATATTGTGCTTGACCGCTTCTTCGATTTCGGTGGCCGAGGTGATCCCGCAGTCAACGGTAATGATCAGCTTGCACTCATTGGCAACCGCATACTCCATAGCATCGAGAATAACGCTTTGTTTCAAGGTATTGCGGTTCTGAATGTAAAAAAAGACATTGGCCCCGATAAAACGTAAAAATTCAGTCAAGAGTGCAGCGGCAGTGATGCCGTCGACATCATTGTCTCCGTAAATGAGGATATGCTCTTTTTTTTTAAGCGCTTCTAGAACTCGGTCGACGGCTTTGTCCATGTCCGGAAACAATTGCGGATCGAACAGGTTGGGAAGTTTCGCATAAAGAAATTCATGGATCTCTTCAAGGGATTTAAAATTCCGCGATGCTAGAATATGTGCGGTCACCGGATGGATATTAAATTCATTAATAATTGTTTTATGCCAATCCGGATCGACTTCCGGATAGATCCAAATGGGATCGCGGTGGCTCAAGGTCATGTAACATCCTTGAGGGCCAGTTTGCTCTCTTTTTGCAGTTCCCGGTCATGAAAATACTTCATGAGCGGAGCGGCGATGAACAATGATGAGAGCGTGCCGAAAATGACACCGATGGCCATGACAAGGGAAAAACCAAACAAAGTGCTCCCTCCGAGCAAAATCAAAGGAATGAGCACAAGGAGGGTCGTCCCGGATGTCATTATCGTACGGCTAAGCGTGATATTTAATGAATGGTTGATGATTTCAGAGAAGCTGGATTTGCGCATCAGGCGCACATCCTCCCGAATGCGATCGAAGACGATGATGGTGTCGTTTAGCGAATAGCCCACGATCGTCATCAATGCGGCAATGGTATTGAGATCGATCTGGATGCTTAATCCTAACGCATGGAGGATTGCGAGAACGCCAATAGTAAAGACCACATCATGCGCAAGGCAAATGGTTGCGCTGACGGCATATTTAAATTCAAAGCGAATTGTGATGTACACGAGGATGCACAGAAGGGCAACCGCCAGTCCGATCATCGCATTATTGCGCATGGCGTCAGACATTTGCCCGCTGACTTCGGTCCAATTTTTGTCCAAATTTTTCAGGGATGAAGATTCCAGTACGAGCCCGGATTTATTCAACGATTGGACGACCCAGACGATTTTTGGATTCGTTTCAAAGGAATAAACGGGTTCTTTGAGGTCATATTCTAAAGGCAAAGCAAAAAATGGGCGTCCGCTTTGCTGCAAGCTACGGCTTAAGAAAATACGGATATTGTTCGATGGCGTTAACTCTCTGACTTGGAAGTCTTGGTGCGTTGCACCGGCTTTGATGAGGCTTTGTTCAACAGCATTTCGATAATTTGCCTTCTGATCTTGGAGTTGCAATTCGACATTCAAAGCGTAGCCGCCGCTAAAGTCCATGCCGAAAATACTCTGACGTTGGGCGAGAAGCATAAAGATACCCACGAGAATGACGACGGAAGAGAAAATGACCGTCTTCTTCGTGTACTTGAGGAAATTATAATTCCTCGCCCTAAACCAATTGAGCATGGAAAGGCTCTTATGGTTGGGATTTTGCACCCATCCGGCAAAGAAAAAGCGTGTCATGAAAAGGGCGGTGAACATCGAAGAGATAATCCCGATGATCAGCATGACAGCGAACTGCTTGATCGGCCCTGAATCAAAATGCAAGAGGACAAGGGCCGCTATGGCCGTCGTCATGTTGGAGTCCAATATTGCAGAGAAAGCTTTCCGATACCCTGCATGGACAGCCGAAGCGATGCGGCCGCTGACAGCGAATTCTTCGCGGATTCGCTCAAACACGAGGACATTGGCATCCACGGCCATCCCCAATGTCAAAATAATCCCTGCGATACCGGCCAAGGTCATTGTCGCTTGGAGATTTTGCAAGGTGGCCCACATGAGGAAAAGATTGAAAAGGACGGCAATGGAAGCGACTATGCCCCCAAAACGGTAGTAGCCAATCATCACGGAGATGACTAACAACATCGATAGGATTGTGGCGAAGACGCCTGCAAAACGCTCCTTGGATCCCAGCTCCGGGCTGACATTTTTTTCAGAAAGAATATGCGGCGTGAAGGTTAAAGATCCTGCTTTAAGATCTGCCTCTAGTTGATTGATCTCCCTCTGCGTAAAACTGCCGCTGATCATGGCGCTGTCCCTTAAGGCAGAATCTAAAGTTGGTGCACTAATGACGGAGCCGTTTAATATGACGGCCATTCTCCAGCCGCGGCCGTTGGAATAAGCTTCGATGGGGGTGCCTGTGATTTTTTCTTTCGCAAATTGGGAACTCCACGCATAAAGATCATCGCGGGGATTGATTTTCTGCCCTTCTTTATTCGTGTAGGAACCTCTGATCGAAAAGGCGAGAAAGTTGCCTTTAGAAGGATCATAAGACGCTTGAATGTTTTCCAGGTTAGAGCCTTCGCAAGCAAAGTTGCGGAAGACGATAAGCAATGGATGCGTTTGCCCTTGCCAATCCGTAAAATCTTCTCCGCGGAAAGTGGCAATTTTTGAGTAGGTCTCGTTGAAAGTGCCGGAAACAGCTGTTTCTTGAGGATTGGCGAACCTCATTCCATTTTCGTAAAGCGTGCGAGCGGCCTCGCTTCGGGGCTGGATCACATCCGGATCCATGGAGTCACCATACAGGTGCTTCCACGCAATGGCATTGATATCTTCAATTCCTTTTCGATTTGTCACGATAGCTTCATTCCAGATTTCCTGAAGGAAGCGGTTAGCTGAGTCCGCTAACTGGGGATTATTGGGACCGAACTTTTCATTGACGATGTGGAAATACATCGTGGAAGCCTTGACGAGCTCCGCCGCTGAAAGGCCTTGGGATCCCGGAAAATCGAGGGTGATGAAATTTCCTTCCTGGCGGATGCTGACCTCCGAAACGCCCATCTTGTTCACGCGGTTGTAAAGCTCATTGATCCCTTGTTTGATGTCATTAGGATCGGTGACGATGCGATTATTGCTGTCGCGAAGCTCGATCTGGACAGTTTTTCCTCCCGAAAGGTCGAGCCCCCAATGTAGAATTTTGCGGTCGTCGCCGCGGAAGTATTTCACGAGACTCAATTTAAAATTATCCCAAAGAACATTTTGAGTTGGCTTGGGAACATCGAATTTAGAAACGCCGCGGATGCCGAGCTTTGCGGCATAATAGTCATCGCGCCATTTGAGCAAATCTTCATGGAGACGGTTGTCGATCTTATTTTCAGTCAAGATCCGCTGTTCGACGTCGGTGAATTCTAAAACGGCGTACCGTTTCGTCCCATGCACGGAAAAATCTTCCCGCGTCGCTTTTAAGATTGTTTGGTAGTAGTCTTCCCCTTCGAAAATGAAATCTTGGGAGAATTCCGGGCTGGCTGCATAGGCGGCGCCGGAATATCCTACAAACCCATTGCGCTGAAGGATTTCACGGAGATGGTTGAAGTCTTCAATAAATTGCGTGGTCTGTTCCGACTGGGATTCGCTAGATACGCGTTGGATAAACTTGTCCATACCTTTTGCAATCACATAGATGGAGTTCATGTGAAAGCCTTGGGGAGGAGCTTTTTTATTTAAAACTGGAGCATAAATCACTAGCCCAAAGTTTTTCTCCGAAGCAGGGAGCTTGCTGTAAGTTTCGTAATCATAAATGGGAAACGAAGCGGGGCTCAAATCGGGATGCTGAGGGTGCCAAGTTGTCGATACGATTTCTTTGAGTTGTTTGCATTCTGCCGCGGCGATGCTGCTCAATTGCAGAGCGATGAAGCTCTGGCTATTGTTCAGTTTGCTTAAACGAATTTCAAATTGGTTTTGGAAGGGGGAGATCTCTTCGCCTGCTTGGCGGGAGGCCATAGCGATTTCATTATAGAGAAGTTGGTCGGCCTGATCCCGTAAATAGGACTGCTTTGTGCTTTCATCGAGTTTTTGCCTGAATTCTGCGACATCGGGGTATAAGGAAACGAGGATTTTCTCGTTGCCCCAATCGATGGACAATTTTTCGATGAAAGGGTTATTCCCATCCAAAGAGATTGTTTGAATTTTCTCCTTTTTGCTGTTCTCCATTGCAGCACCTAAAGAGGAGAAGGTGGCAGGGGGGTTCCCCGCAGCGAACTTCTCAACATTTCGCTTGACTACTGCACAGGCGAGTTCGAGGGTTTTTTCGCGGGAGGTCAGCAATTCAAGCCGCTGTTGCTTGACGATTTCTAAAAATTGTCCTTCCGCCTTTAGCTTTTCGCTTTCATCCCGAAGAGCACCTCTTTCCCCTTTAATTTTTTCTTTCATGCCATCCATCGCGGCAATGAAATTCTGAATGAGTTTTTTCGGATCGGAGGTTTTGATCTGCGTGAAGGAGGCGAAATAGCGCGTTGCTACGTTTGAAGTTTCACCGAAGACTTTGGTAAAGGAGAGAATGCTTTGCGCAAGCTGTATTGGTATCTCTTGTTCATTGCGGTTATCCGACAAAGATTGAACATATAAAGCATTTTCTGAAGGCCCGGCAAAAGCGAGGCCGACCTGCATGATGCGGTCTTCCGTCAATGCCCGGTAAAGGGGCATTGGCTGATGATTCTCGCCAAATTTCTTTGAGAACTCTGTGTAACTATTGATTTGTTTGGGGTCGAAATGGGTAGGGATGCGGCGTTGGACTAAGACATTTTTATTCGTCGTGTCGCGGGGATCATACAATGTTAACTGAGCAGGGACAAACGGAATGAGCGCGCCGGCTCTGGGAAGATATTGGCGAAATAGATTGGCATCCTCAGCATTCTTGAATTGGATGCTGACAAATTGGGGTTGTTCGGGAGTGATCGTAATCGATTGCGGTTTAACTTTAATTAAGCTGCAAAAAGAATCCAGCCAATCTCTCGCTTGGGGTTCCAGCGTGTTGACGCGATCGACGAATTGCTCTGCGATTGCGTGAGAGCGCTTTTCATCAATAGGAGATTTGAGGGGCTTGGAATAGAAAAAAACTGTCGGGAGTATATTGTAAACAGTCAATATAATGACAGCGACGATGAGGTAAAGCTGCCACCTTTTTTGCTTTTCCATGACAATGTCCGTATTCTAAAGAATTTTAATACGCCAAGAATACGCATCAACTTCGATTCTGTCTACCCTAATCCCAGGGTTTTTCAATTTAAAAAAATATTTCAAAGCCAGCTGTTAAATTCGTTGTCTATATCCGACGTATAATAACACCGGGAATTCTCCATTTTAAACCTTTACCATGCTTTGCTCTTTACTCTATTACGTGTGGGGAGATATATTTCTTGTTTCATTTGTTAGTGGGTTTTGTTCATGGATTATGCCATCCCTAAAGGAACGTTCGATATTCTTCCTTTCGAAGAGAAGGAAGAAGACAAGTGGCGCGAATCTAGCCGCTGGCAATATCTCGAAAATGTCATGCGCATTACGGCGCATGATTATGGGTATAAAGAAATTCGAACGCCGATCTTCGAGCGGACAGATCTTTTCGTACGGGGCGTAGGCGACAGTTCCGACATTGTCAATAAAGAAATGTACACTTTCATGGACCGCGGAGAACGGTCGATGACGCTGCGTCCTGAACAGACGGCATCCGTCATGCGCAGCTTTGTCGAAAAAAAATTATATACACAGCCCGGTTTACATAAATATTATTACATTGGCCCGATGTTCCGCTATGAACGGCCGCAAGCGGGAAGGTATCGGCAGCTCCATCAGTTTGGCGCAGAGGCGATCGGCATTGGCGCGCCGGAACAAGATGTCGAATTGATCGATCTAGCCTGCGAGATTTCTCGAAGGCTAGGATTGAAGAATTTGACAGTCCAGATCAATTCCGTCGGCGATGCAGAGTCGCGCGCTGCTTACAAACAGGCATTAACGACTTATTTGACCCCTTATTTTTCTGAATTGTCTTCAGACAGCCAAGCCCGTTTCAATAAAAACATCCTGCGTATTTTAGATTCGAAAGAGGCAAAAGATCAGAAGATCTTGGAAAGTGCGCCCATGCTTAAAGACTTTTTGACTGCAGATGCGAAAAAACATTTCGATACTGTCTTGTACTTGCTGGATGATTTAAGAATCTCTTACGCAGTCAACCAGAAATTGGTGCGGGGGTTGGATTACTACGTGAAAACAGTCTTCGAAGTGACGACCGAACTCCTCGGGGCACAAAATTCGATCACTGGAGGCGGGAGATTCGACGGTCTTACGGAAACGATAGGCGGTCCGCATTTGCCTTCAGCTGGATTTGCAACCGGCATAGAGCGATTATTGCAGACTATGCTCAAACAGAACGTGCCTTTCCCTGCTCCTTGTTCTCCTTTTGTGATGCTTGTTCCCATGGGGGACAAGGCGATGCATTATACATTCGATCTCGCCAGCCGGTTAAGACATGAGAAAATTCCCGCGGAAATCGATCTGAGCGGAAAAAAAGTCCAGCATGGGCTTCAACTGGCAAACCAGCTTGGCGCTGAGCTTGCTCTCGTCATCGGGGAGGAAGAGTTGTCTTCCAAAACGGCAAAAATAAAACATATGGCGACACGGGAGTCTACGGATTGCGCCCTTGCTGACCTTCCCAATAAAATTAAGCATCTATTCAGTGAGAAATCCCATGTTTGACTATAGAAGAACGCATACTTGTGGGGAATTGACCCGGTCCCACCTGAAACATACTGTGACGCTCTCGGGGTGGGTTAATCGCCGCCGCGACCATGGCGGGCTAATCTTCATCGATCTACGCGACCGTTATGGCTTGACGCAGCTCATTTTCGATCCCGCTATTATCTCGAAAGACATGTTCGAGCAAGCTTCAAGGCTGCGCAGCGAATGGGTCATTTCAGTCAAAGGAACGGTGATCCCTCGCGCAGAAGGAATGACCAATCCTAAATTGACAACGGGTGAAATTGAGATCCAAATTAGCGCATTGGAAATTCTTTCCTCTGCTAAAACCCCTCCTTTCTCCATTTGCGATGAAGAAACGGACGTCAATGAAGAGCTGCGTCTAAAATACCGGTATCTCGATATCCGCCGCGGCGATATTGCTAAAAAACTACAGATGCGCCATCAAGCGATGTTTTCCACCCGCACGTACATGAGCAAGCAGGGCTTTCTCGAGATTTCCACGCCTGTGCTGGCAAAATCCACCCCAGAGGGCGCACGCGACTATCTGGTCCCCTCGCGTATTTATCCCGGCAATTTTTATGCGCTTCCGCAATCACCCCAACTATTCAAGCAGCTGTTGATGGTGGCCGGAATGGACCGTTATTTTCAAATCGCTACCTGCTTTAGGGATGAAGACCTGAGAGCCGATAGGCAGCCTGAATTTACTCAGATCGACTTGGAAATGAGCTTTGGCACTCCGGAAGATCTTATGCATCTTCTCGAGGGGCTTGTCGCTTCCATTTTCAAAGAATGCATCGGAGTGAGTATCCCTTCTTCATTCCCGCATATGAAATACAGCGATTGTCTTGAAAACTACGGGACTGACCGTCCCGATCTTCGTTTTGGCATGCCGCTTGTGCGCATCGATGACATCGCCAAAGAAAGTTCTTTCGGCGTCTTTTTGGAACAGCTGGCTACCAACGGAATTGTTAAAGCCATTTGCGTCAAAGGGGGCGCTGACATTTCGCGAAAAGAGATCGATGCCTATACGCAATTTATCGGCAAATTCGGAGTAGCGGGGCTTGCGTGGATGAAAAACAGCGCAGAAGGCCTCACCTCGAGCATAGTCAAATTTTTTTCAGAAGAGCTGCTTAAAAAACTTCAAAGTCGATTGGACATCGGTCCCAATGATCTGATTTTCATTGCTGCCGCTCCTGAAGACCGCGTCAACCAGGGACTCGATCATCTGCGGAGAAAAATCGCAAGGGACCGGAGTCTCATCTCTGCTGATGCTCTCAACTTTTTATGGGTAACAGACTTTCCTCTTTTACGATGGAACGCGGAAGAAAATCGTTTGGAGAGCGAGCATCACCCCTTCACATCGCCGAATTTCGAAGACATCCCTCTTTTGGATAAAGAGCCGCTTAAAGTTCGCGCGCTGGCCTACGATCTTGTCCTCAATGGCTATGAAATTGGCGGAGGCTCTCAGCGTATTCACAATAGCGAACTACAGGAAAAAATCTTTCGGGCTCTCAAGTTATCACCCGAAGAGATTAAAGAGAAATTTGGCTTTTTCGTCGAAGCTTTGCAGTACGGGACTCCTCCTCATTTGGGATTGGCCTTCGGGTTGGACAGAATTGTCATGGTCCTTTGCAAGACAGAAAATATCCGCGATGTGATCGCCTTTCCGAAAACGCAAAAGGCCAGCGATCTGATGATGCAGTGCCCCTCAAAAATTTCTGATAAACAACTCGGCGAGCTTGAAATCAGAGCTGAGTCTGTTGAAATTCATTGGATTTAAAATACCGAATACAGTAACTTTACGTTTTACATTACCTGTGAGAGTTTATGAAAAGACAAATTAGACTTCTTTCTTTCCTGGGCATCTTTGCCATCGCTTCCTTGTCCGCTGAGGAAAAACCTGAGGTCCAAAATGGTGCAAATCAGACGGTAGAAATTGCCCGTCTTTCTGAAGCGTTTGGGCATGTGATCGGCAAGAATCTCGAAAATATCGGAGTCAAATTCGAAATGGCTCAAGTGATTAAAGGACTGCAAGACGCTATTGCGGGTAAAGAATCCCCCATGTCTGAAATGGAATGCATTCAAGCGATAGCTTCTGTTCAGGAAAAAGTATTCAAAGAGCAGTGCACCGAGAATCTCAGCCGGGCGGAAAAATTTTTGTCAGACAATGCCAAAAGGGATGGCATCGTTTCTTTAGAAGCAGGCAAGGTCCTATACCGTGTCAATGAAAAAGGGAATGGTGCTGAGATCGAATCCCATTTTTCCCCCTTGGTCCGCTACACAGGCAAATATCTGGATGGATCTGTCTTTGGCGCTTCTAAAGAAGAAGAAACCATTTCTCTAGACGAGATCATTCCAGGATTAAAGGCCGGGCTTCTCGGAATGCGGGAAGGAGAAAAACGCACTGTTTACATTCATCCCGACTTAGCCTATGGGACAAATGGATATCTTCCCCCTAACTCTTTGCTCACATTTGATATTGAAATAGTAAAAGCTAACGCGCCAATCTCTGAAATTTCTGAGGAAGCTCAGAACGCTAAAAACGAAATCGCTGATATCAAAACCGATACAAGATAACAACTGGTCTGTTCTATTATTCCGGTGGTCCCCAGCATTACATGTTAGGGATCACCGTTTTTCCATTGCTTAAATTTCTTTATTGCTGTTTCCCTAGTAATAGATAAGACCAAAGGCCGCTTTAGACTATGCGTCTTTTTAAAATATCTCTAACATGGCAAATGGCGCTCGCCACGGTCCTAGGGATCCTCTTTGGCCTTTTTTTCGGCGATCTTTGCGAAGTTTTTGCTCCCTACTCGGCGGCTTATATCATGCTGCTAAAGGTGACCGCGGTTCCCTACCTTATCGGCGCCATCATTCATGGCGTTGGGCAGCTCAGCGTCTATCAGGCCAAACAAATTCTCAAGAGGGGGCTAGTATTCATTAGTCTTGCTTGGCTGATCAATATTCTCATGATCTATACTATCGTCTATCTTTTCCCTCGTCCCAAATCTACCCAGCTCGGGGGGTATGTTTCAGGGGAAATCCCCCAGCTAAACTTTGCCGAACTTCTGATCCCCGATAATATCTTCTACGATTTAGCCAATAATATTATTCCGGCCATCGTGATTTTTTCTTTATTGATCGGCATCGCCCTGATGTTCCTTAAAGAAAAAGAAGTCATGATGAAGGGGATGGAAAACCTTGTCGATGTTTTGACCAGGATCACCTCTTGGATTGCGCGTCTCACGCCGTTCGGCACTTTCCTCATCATCGCGAACCAAGTGGGTACCATTGAATTTTCCACCGTCAAACAAGTCAGTACCTACCTAATCCTTTATATCTTCGTGGTTTCCCTCATTATTTTCTGGATCTTTCCGCGGCTTGCCCAGACGCTGACTTCTATTCCCTCCTATAGATGGCTCCAGCAGCTTTTACCGATCCTCCTTCTCGCATATACAACCAATATTGTTATCGTCTGCCTTCCCTATATTATTGAGCTTTTGAAAAAAGAAACCCAAATTCTAGACCCCAATGACGGAAAGGCGCAAAATCAGATTCAGGGGACGGTCTCGGTCGTCTTCAATTTGCCTTTGGGATCGCTTTTCATCACCGTCTTCGTCTTTTTTATTTCCACTTTTTATAATATTCCTTTGTTGCTGACCGCCCAAATCAAGCTTTTCGTCACGACATTTCTTACGAGCCTAGGGGCTGTTGGGCTCGGTTCCTGGATCAACACTTTGACTTTTATTCTCGATTCCTTAGGCCTTCCCGTTGAATCGATTAATCTTTATCTCGCGACTTTGCCTTTCACCGCTGGGTTTCAGTCCATGCTTTCTGTCATGGAAATTGCATCCTTGTCTCTTTTTATCACCCTTTCCTGCCGAAACATGATCCAATTTAATTGGGGCAGAATCCTCAAAAACGGCTTATTTACCCTGTTTCCCTTGCTTCTAGTTTTCACGGGAATTAAGATGTTCAATCCTCTCCCTGAAATCAAAAATGAAATCAAAAGCATTTATGAATTGAACATCACTTCAACGATCCCCCTTAATGTTTATAAAAATCAATCTCCTGTGCCTACTTCTTTCGAAGGCGATCCCTTTGACCGAATTCTCGCCTCTAAAACAATCCGAGTCGGGTATAATGCGAATTGTGCCCCTTTTTGTTTTCCTAACGTCGATGGCAATGTTGTGGGATATGATATTTCTTTTGCTTATGAATTGGCCTACGATCTCGACTGTCAATTGGATTTTGTCCCGATGACGTATGACAAACTCGGCGAAGAACTCAACGGGAATTATTATGATATTGCCATGTCCGCCGTCACGATCAACGAGTCGCGTTTAAAGGCCCTGACATTCACGGACCCTTATCTTACTCCTCGTTTTGTCCTTGTTGTCCAAGAAAAGATGAGAAAGCAATTTTCAAATATAGACAAAGTCATTGAAAATAAAAAACTAAAAATCGCCGTGCGTAAAGGATCTTCTTATGAAGCCGCGGCTAAAGAAGTGTTTCCATCCAAAGAATTGATTTATCTCGACAGTTACGATCAATTTGAAGACTGCGACCCGGAGGTCGCCCTTCTATGGGAAGAAACAGAAGCCATCGCTTGGTCCCTTTGCCATCGACATTTCCGCGTCATTTTTTACCCCCATCCTATTGGATTCGATACCTTGGCCTATGCAACTCGCGGCGACAGTCAACGATTTTTACATTATCTCAACCAGTGGCTCCAATTGAAGAAAGCAGAAGGGTTTACCGATAAACAATACGATTTGTGGATCAAAGGCAAAACGGAAATCGTCGCGCCGACAGAGCGCCGCTGGTCGATCATCCGGGACGTTCTTCACTGGGTAGAATAACACGGTTCAGCTAGCTCTTCTCTCTTTCTCGGTAAGTTGGTTTGTAATCCATGGATAAAAAATTGTTCATTTATTTGCATGGGTATCCATTCATGTAGGTAAAGGTGTGGTTCGCCTTTCTTATCTTTTTCAGCGGACACCTTCTTTTTTTCTGCTTCAAAATTCCATCGATATAACCGAAGAGTGGGCCATTTTTCCCATTTGCCACAAAAGTCGGCAACTTATACCGAAAATGACTCAAAAGTTGGGAATTTGGCAAGGCGGTTGCGCAAATTTTTTGTCTGGAGCGAGCGACCATTGTGCAAGCACAAGGCGCAAGTGAAGGCAAAAAATTTGCTGCATAGCCAACGCAGCCAAAAAATCAACTTTTGAGTCATTTTCGGTATATGTTTTTCTGATGCAGATTTTAGATTAGGCCTAAATCGGAATTGCAGAACCTAAGATTTTTTCTCCAAGATCAGCTGCCCAATTTGCCTTCCCCGAAAGTTTTTTATTAGAAAGAACAACAATGCAGATGTTTTTTTGTGGAATGGAATAAAGAACTGTCGAAATAGTAGGTTTTTGATTGAACGGATCTCCCATTGCGCCCGATTTTCCCCTT